>NZ_FPCI01000002.1:641757-962635 GCF_900116385.1 Pseudoxanthomonas sp. YR558
GCGCGGCTCGCGCGCGCTGCTGCGCAACTTCGGTGTGCGCGAAGGCCTGCTGAGCCAGGAGCTCAATGATCGCGGCCTGCTGATGACGACTGAAGGCTTGCTGGTCACGACCGCAGCGGATGGTTCGGTCGCGCTGCTCGACACGCACCTGCCCGATCCGCGTCCGGTGACGCCGAATCTCGTGCTCGACAGCCTGCAGGTCAGCCGCGGCGACAGCGTGATCCACCTGCCGGCAGGCGAAGGCATCGAACTGCGTCCCGAAGACCACGAGCTGCTCGTCGGCACGCGGCTGCTCAGCTACGAGAATCCCCTCGGCAATCGGTATCGTTCGCTTCTCGAAGGTTTCGACAACGGCTGGGTCGACCAGGGTGCCAGCGGCGAGCGCGTGTTCTCCGCGCTCACGCCCGGTCGTTACCGTCTGCGTATCCAGGCGTTCGATGCCGCCGGTAATGCCGCACGCGAACAGGTGCTGGCCGTGCACGTGCTGCCGCCGTGGTGGCGCAGCGCGTGGGGGCTGGCCCTGTTCGCGGTGCTGGGTGTTCTGCTCTTGCTCGCGCTCGGCGCGGCCTACCGGCGCCGCGTGCGCCGACGCAGCGCATGGCAACTGGCCGAGCACAAGCGCGAAATCGCGGAACAGGCCTCGCTGGCGAAGACGCGCTTCCTCGCCACCTTGGGTCACGAGATCCGCACGCCGATGACCGGCGTGCTGGGCATGACCGAACTGCTCCAGGCCACGCCGCTGGATACGCGGCAGAAGGGCTATACCGATGCGATCCAGCGCGCCGGCATGCACTTGCTGCGGCTGGTCAACGATGCGCTCGACCTGGCCAAGATCGAAGCGGGAAAACTGGAACTGCAGCAGGTGGAGTTCGACCTGCATGCGTTGCTCAGCGACGTGGTGGCCTTGATGGGCCCGGTGGCCGGCAAGCGCGGGCTCGCCTTCCACGACGGCGTCGCCGCCGGTGTGCCGCGCATCGTGCGAGGTGATCCGCTGCGCCTGCGCCAGATCCTGCTGAACCTGCTGGGCAATGCGATCAAGTTCACCGAGGCCGGGCACGTCTCGCTGCGGGCGCTGCCGATGGCGGGGCAGGGCGTGCGCCTGGAAGTCGGCGACACCGGCCCCGGCATCAACGCCGAGCAGCAGGAACGCCTGTTCCGTCGCTTCGAACAGGCTGAAGGCGCGCAGACGACAGCGCGCTACGGTGGCAGCGGTCTGGGACTGGCGATCTGCCAGGAACTCGCCGTCGCGATGGGCGGGCGCATCGCCGTCGATAGCGCACCCGGGAAGGGCACGCGGTTCTTCGTCGATCTGCCAGGCCTGCAGGCCACCGGCAGCGGCGACATCGCCGCTCCGACCGTGGGCGAGGCCGTGCATGCGCATGCGGAATCGGGACCGCTGGAGATCCTGCTGGTCGAAGACGACGCCACCGTCGCGGACGTCGTGGCTGGCCTGCTGCGCGCGCGCGGGCATCGGGTCACCCACGCGCCGCATGGTCTGGCGGCGTTGACGGAAGTCGCGGGGGCGGCCTTCGACGTGGCCTTCCTCGACCTTGATCTTCCCGGGCTCGATGGCATGGCGCTGGCGCAGCAGTTGCGGATGCGCGGCATCGCGACGCCGCTGGTCGCACTGACCGCGCGCACCGACGCGGAAGCCGAACCTGCGGCGCGGCAGGCAGGCTTCGACGAGTTCATCCGCAAGCCTGTCACTGGCGACATGCTCGCGACGGTGATCGCCGTACTGCGGGGACATGCGGCCCATGTCGAGCCGGGGGAGGCCTCGTGATGAAGATGCGTTGCTGGATCGTCGCCTTGATGGTGATGGTCGCTCCGGCGTGGGCTGAGTCGCCGGAGCCGCCGCTGCTGGGCGACTACATCACCGATACGCGTGCGCTGTATCCGTTGCGCGTGGGCGATTGGGAATCCGTCGGCGAAAAACGCTTCGAGCAGCCCGAGCTGGGCGTCGCGGTGCGTTATCAGGACACCCGCAAGCAGGATCGCTGGATGGACCTGTACCTGTATCCGGCCGGCGTGATGTTCGATCCGGTCTTCGAGCGGGCGTTCCAGCAGGGTGTCGACGAGATCGTGCAGATCGCGCGTCAGCGCAACGAAGGCGAGGTGCGTCTGGGCGAAGCGCGGACCTTTACGACGGCGCCGGTCATGGGCGAGCGAATGCTCGGCCATCTGGCCTTGAAGGCCCGTTCCTTCGTCATGGAAATGCCGATGCGCGACACGCGCTACCGCTCGGTGCTGGCGATGACGGTGCGTGACCTGTACTTCGTCAAGATCCGGTACAGCGTGGAGGCCGACGAGACATCCGACGAGGACGCGCAGCGGCAGGCGGAGATGCTCCTGGCAGGCTTCGCCGCGGATGTCCGCATCTTCAATACCGGCGCGTGCCGGCAAGTGCTGCAGGCGCGCCCCATGCCGGCGGACGGCCCGAGACCGGACGCGATCCTGGCCAGCACCAACGACGGGCAGGAAGAGGAAATGTGGATCGCCGACGATGCGGTCTACCTGCGGCCCAGCGTCATCGCGCGTGAAGGCGACGCGGCGCGGCTGCGGAACGAGGCGCAGTCGATCCGCGACGTGCTGCGCGGGCGTTGCGTGTCGCCCGAGATGATGGAGGTCGCCGTACCCGATGGCATGCGCGAGATCCGCTTCGAGTACCGGCTTCCGGGCGAGGGCAGCGATGGCACCGCGCCACGGCTCAGGAGCCCGCGCTCTGGCTTGGGCTGACGCCGTCGCTCAGTCGGCCCAGGCTTCGACGTACAGCGTGCGAGTGGCGTCATCCGGATCGGCATGGATCCAGATGCCACCGACCGCATCGTGCGGCAGGTAGAAGCCGGCATCCGCTTCCACCATCGTGCAGGTCTCCAGTGGGACTTCCTGCGCCAGCGTGCGCTGGCGGCAGGCATCTTCCACGAGCCGGCGCAGCGCCGGTGCCGCAGTGGCGTAGGGCGCATCGACCACGTACTGATGATCGCCCCAGCGCTGCGAATCCATCAGCCGGATTTCGGCGACAGGCTGGTCCGCCATCCGCACACGATCCGGCTGCAGCACCGCGCGCGCGGTGACGGCGGTGAGCGCGTCGCGCGCGTCGTCGGCCAACGTGTCCTCGCAGTCCAGTTCCACCCGCATCACCCGCGTGCGCCAGCCGGGCGCGAGTTCGTCCAGGCGGCGCGCGCGGATGCGGTCGCAGCCGGGCAGCATCTCGCGGCCGAAGCCCGCCTGTTCGGCGGGCACCACCATCACCAAGGCGGGGAAATCGCCTCCGGCGACCAGCAAGGTGCGGGGCGCCGCTTCCTCGGCGCGCACGCGCACGCCGGCCACCAGCAACAGGCCGGCGGCGGCGGGGGCAAGCAGGTGGCGGCATTCCATTGCGTCACTCCGGGTGGGGCGCGGCGGGGCCGCGCGGGATTCATCGCCTACTGAACGTATGGACCGCATCGACCAGGACGGCGACGTGTTCCGGATCCATGTCCGGCGACATGCCGTGGCCCAGGTTGAACACATGGCCCTCCCGCGAGCCGCCGTTGCCGTCGCGGTAGCTGTCCAGCGTGCGCTTCACTTCCGCGCGGATCGCCTCGGGCGAGCCGTACAGCGTGGCCGGGTCCAGGTTGCCCTGCAGCGCGACCTTGCCGCCGGTGCGGCGCGCGGCATCGCCGAGTTCGATCAGCCAGTCCACGCCCACGCCTTCGGCGCCGGTGGCGGCCAGCGCTTCCAGATAGGCCGCGGTGCCCTTGCCGAACAGGATCAGCGGGGTGCGCTCCGCGCCTTCGCCACGGTCGAGCTCATGCGCGATGCGCTGCAGATAGGGGAGGGAGAACTCGCGGTACATCGCCGGACTCAGCACGCCGCCCCAGGTGTCGAACACCTGCAGCGCCTGGGCACCGGCGGCGCGTTGCGCGGCCAGGTAGGCGATCACGGCATCGGTGTTGACCGACAGCAGGCGGTGCAGCGCGGCCGGTTCGTTCAGCGCCATCGCCTTGATGCGGGCGAAGTCCTTGCTGCCGCCGCCTTCCACCATGTAGCAGGCCAGCGTCCACGGGCTGCCGGAGAAACCGATCAACGGCACCTTGCCGTCCAGTTCGCGGCGGATCACCCGCACCGCGTCCATCACGTAGCGCAGCTCGGTTTCCATGTCCGGCACGCCGAGCTTGGCGGCGTCGGCGGCACTGCGCACGGTACGTTCGAACTTCGGGCCCTCGCCTTCGACGAAGTACAGGCCCAGGCCCATCGCGTCCGGCACGGTCAGGATGTCCGAGAACAGGATCGCCGCATCCAGGTCGTAGCGACGCAGCGGCTGCAGCGTCACCTCGCAGGCGATCTCCGGATTCTTCGCCATCCCCAGGAAGCTGCCGGCTTCCTTGCGCGTGGCGCGGTACTCCGGCAGGTAGCGGCCGGCCTGGCGCATCAGCCAGACGGGCGTGCAGTCCACGGGTTCGCGGCGCAGCGCGCGCAGGAAGCGATCGTTCTTCAAAGCGGTCATCGTGGTTCCGGGAAAGGGTTACTTGGGCGCGTCGGCGCCGCGGGCGAACATCAGCTGGAAGCCGCGCTTGAGGTGGCTGTCGCGCGCTTTCTCGAAGGCCGCATTGGCCTCGTCCTGCAGCAGGTACTGCTCGCGCTTGAGCGTGGCGCGGCCGCCGATCTGGCCGGTTTCGCGCAACAGCTCCCAGCCCCCGAACAAATCGGGCTGGAGGGTCAGCTGGACGTAGCGGGGCGCTTCGCCCGCGTCGGGGCGTTGCTGGAGGAAGACGCGCATGGCG
This sequence comes from Pseudoxanthomonas sp. YR558, assembly GCF_900116385.1. Lineage (NCBI taxonomy): Bacteria > Pseudomonadati > Pseudomonadota > Gammaproteobacteria > Lysobacterales > Lysobacteraceae > Pseudoxanthomonas > Pseudoxanthomonas sp. YR558. Next base: position 646,524 of record NZ_FPCI01000002.1, read on the forward strand.
ACATTTTAGCCGGACAGCACGCCCAACACCCGGCTTTCGTCCACGTCCGGCACCACCTCGGCCTGGCCCAGCCCGCGCCACAGCACCAGCCGCAGGCGGCCGGCGAGGTTCTTCTTGTCCAGGCGCATGCGGGCCAGCAGGGCCTCGGGCGCCAGGCCGGCCGGCATCCGGACCGGCAGGCCGTAGGCCGCCAGCAAGGCTTCCAGGCGGTCCGTGTCCGCGGCGGGCGCCAGGCCCAGCTCCGCGGACAGCCGCGCCGCCAGCACCATGCCCACCGCCACCGCCTCGCCATGGTTGAGGTTGTCGTTGCCCAGGCCGCCATAACCCTGTTCGGTTTCGATGGCGTGGCCGAAGGTGTGGCCGAAATTCAGCAGGGCGCGCTCGCCCTTCTCCAGCGGGTCGCGAGCCACGATCTCCGCCTTATGCTCGCAGCTGGCCGCGATCGCCAGGGCCAGCGCTTCGCCGTCCATCGCCAGCAGCGCTGCACGTTCCTGTTCCAGCCACTGGAAGAAGCGTGCATCGCGGATCGCGCCGTACTTGATCACCTCGGCCAGGCCAGCGCGCAGTTCCCGCGGCGGCAGCGTGGCCAGCGCCGCCGTATCGGCGAACACCGCGCGCGGTGGGTGGAACGCGCCCACCAGGTTCTTGCCCTGCGGGATGTCGACCGCGGTCTTGCCACCCACCGACGAATCCACCATCGACAGCAGCGTCGTGGGCACTTGCACGCAATCCACGCCGCGCATCCAGCAGGCGGCCGCGAACCCGGCGAGGTCGCCCACCACGCCGCCGCCGAGCGCGACCACGCAGGCATCGCGGGTGGCGCCCAGCGTGGCCAGCGCCTCGATGGCATGGCCGAAGTGGGCCAGCGTCTTCGACTCTTCGCCCGCCGGCAGGATGAAGGTGCCGATGGCCAGATCCGGGCGCGCGGCATGCAGCGCCTCGCGCACGGCGCCTGCATACAGCGGCGCCACCACCGAATCGCTGACCAGCAGCACGTGCCGGCCGCGCACATGGCGCACAAGCGCGGCGCCGTCGCCCAGCAGGCCCGGCCCGATGGTGATGGTGTAGGGAATCTCGCCGCCGACATCGACGGTGCGTGCGTGGTTCATGCGTTCTCTTCGATGGGCTGCCAGCGGTGCGCCAGCAGCTGGGTCAGGCGGGCGGTGGCCTCCGGCGGGGTCAGCCCGTTGGTGTCCAAGGACAGATCGGCGATCTCGCGGTACAGCGGTTCGCGCAGCGTGGCCATCTCCTGCAGCACCTGTTCGCGATCCGGCCGCTGCAGCAGCGGGCGATTGGTGCAGCGGCCGAGGCGGCGCAGCTGCGCGTCCACACTCACCTGCAGGTAGACCACGTAACCGCGCTGCTTCATCAGGGCCCGGTTGTCGGCATCGAGCACCGCGCCGCCGCCGGTGGAGACCAGCTGGCCGTGGCCGGCGAGCAGCTCGCGCAGGGTGGTTTTCTCGCGTTCGCGGAAGCCGGCTTCGCCCACGTGTTCGAACAATGTCGCGATGCTGGCGCCGGTGCGGTCCACGATGGCCTGGTCCGCATCGACGAAGGCCAGCCCGAAGCGTTCGGCCACGCGCTTGCCGATGGAGGTCTTGCCCGCGCCGGTGGGGCCGACGAGGATCAGGTTGGGGGCCGGATTCATGATGGGCTAGATGCTAGCACCGCCCGCGCGTGGCGCGGCCTTAACACCGACGGGACTACGGTGGCTCCCCGGCATCGGCCGGGCCACCGAAGAGGAACGCACCATGTCCGTCGCCAAGATCATCGAGGTCAACGCTTCGTCCAAGACCAGCATGGAAGATGCGGTGAAGGTCGGCCTCAAGAAGACCTCCGAGACCGTGAAGAACATCAAGGGCGCCTGGGTGAACGAGATCAAGGTCGTCACCGACGACGGCGGCAACGTCACCGAGTGGCGCGTGAACCTGCGGATCAGCTTCGTGGTGACGTGAGGGGGCGGCGCGGATCTCTTGTAGGAGCGACGTCAGTCGCGACCGCTGACCTGCGGGGTCCTGGAGTTCATCGGCCGGCTCCGCACACGCCCAACGTCGGGTTCTTCCGTTCGCCAAGCCGTGCGGTCGCGACTGACGTCGCTCCTACAACGGCAAGAGCGGCCTTCGTTGGTCATCCAGCCTGACGACGCGTTCGGCGATCGCCGGCAGCGTCGCGAGCAGGTGCCGGCTGGTGCGTTCGTAGTGCTGGATGAAGCGGTCCAGTTGCGCGCGGTCCATGCCGGCCCGCTGCGGGTCGCGCGCAACGAGGGCCTGCTCCTGTTCCCAGCGCCAGGTGCGCACGATCTCGAAGCCGGGCGGCTGCAGGAACCACAGCGCATCGATGCGCGACCACAGCGCCGGGTAATCGTTGCGCAAGGCGTCGTTGCAATGGCGGCGCCAGCGGCCGTCCGCGTCCTCGTCGTGCTCCAGTGCATTGATCGGCGTGGCCAGCGCGGCGTCGTCCTCGGGCATCGCCTTCAGGCACCAGCCTTCGAACACCACCAGGTCGACGCGGCCGTCGATCCGTGTCCAGGCATCGTCGGGCGCACGATCGTCGGCCAGCTTGTCGAAGCGCGGCAGGACCACCGCTTCGCCGTTGCGCAACCCATCCAGTACGCGACACCCCAGCGCCACATCGTGGGTGCCGGGCGGGCCACGCGTGGCGAGCAAGGGATGCACTTCGGCCGCGAGCCGCTGCCGTTGCGCGCGGGTCAGGTACAGGTCGTCCAGCGACAGCACCGCCACGCGCAGGCCTTCTGCGCGCGCCCGGGCCGCGAGCTGCTCCGCCAGCGTCGACTTGCCGCTGCCCTGCAGGCCGGTGATGGCGAACACCGGAGGGGTCGCCCGCGATGCGCGTGCCGTCCGCAGCGCGTCGTCGACGAGCAGCGCTGGAAAACCCTCGGGATGCACGGGTGTCGTCATCGCGCGACAATAGCGCATGCCCGGGATGCGGGCGCTGCCGTTGCGATGCCATGACCGATCTGTACGCCGAGGCCCTGTCCACGTTCGCCACGCTGTTCGGCGAAGCGAAGACCGCGGGCACCGAAATCGAACCCAATGCGATGACGGTGGCGACCGCCACGCCGGACGGCCATCCGTCCGCGCGCACGGTGTTGCTGAAAGCGTTCGACGAACGCGGTTTCGTCTTCTACACGCACACGCACAGCCAGAAGGGCCGCGAACTGCACGACAATCCGCGCGCTGCGTTGCTGTTCCTGTGGCGCAGCCTGCGCGAGGCCGGCATCCAGGTGCGCGTGGAAGGCGCGGTGACGCCGGTCGGCGACGCCGAGGCCGATGCGTATTTCGCCTCCCGTCCGCGCCAGAGCCAGCTGGGCGCGTGGGCATCGATCCAGTCCGAGACGCTGGACTCGCGCGAAGCGTTCGAAGCGCGCATGGCCGAGGTGGAAGCGCGCTTCGACGGCAGCGACGTGCCACGGCCGGCGGGCTGGAGCGGCTATCGCGTGGCGCCCGACGCCATCGAGTTCTGGTATGGCGCGCAGTTCCGCCTGCACGAGCGCTGGCGCTACGAATGCGATGCCGCGGGCGCGTGGAGCAAGCGGATGCTGTTTCCTTGAGCGCCATCCGCATCGCGGTCGCAACGCCGGACGACGTGGCGGCCTGGGCCAGCCTGCGCCTGGCGCTGTGGCCGGATGCGGACCTCGCCGAGCTGCGTGAGGAAGCACGCGCGTGGGATGCGGCGTCGGCGCTCGCCGTGCTGGCGTTCGATGCCGACGGCCGCGCCATCGGCCTGGCCGAAGCCGGCCTGCGCCACGACTACGTCAATGGCACCGACGGCTCGCCGGTGGGCTTTCTTGAAGGCTGGTACGTGGATCCGGCATGGCGTGGCCACGGTGTGGGCCGCGCGCTGGTCGCCGCGATCGAGGCGTGGACCCGCGGGCGGGGCTGCACGGAACTGGCTTCCGATGCGCTGCTGGACAACACCGGCGGCCATGCCGCGCACGCCGCCTGCGGTTTCGAAGAGACCGAGCGCGTCGTCTACTTCCGCAAGCGGCTGGACCCCTGACGCATGGGCCCGCGCCGCATCGTCTGTCTGACCGAAGAGCCGACCGAGACGCTGTACGCGCTGGGCGAGCAGGACCGCATCGTCGGCATCAGCGGGTTCACCGTGCGTCCGCCGCAGGCCCGCAAGGAGAAGCCGAAGGTCAGCGCGTTCACCAGCGCGAAGATCGACGACATCCTGAAGTTGCAACCGGATCTCGCCATCGGCTTTTCCGACATCCAGGCCGACATCGCCGCCGAGCTGGTACGGCAGGGCGTGGAGGTGTGGATCAGCAACCATCGCAGTGTGGACGGCATCGTCGACTACGTGCGGCGGCTGGGCGCGCTGGTGGGCGCCGCGACGCGCGCCAACACGTACGCCGACACGCTCGCGCGCGGACTGGACGATGTCCGTGCGCAGGCGGCGCGGCTGCCGCGCCGGCCGACGGTGTACTTCGAAGAGTGGGACGAACCGCAGATCACCGGTATCCGCTGGGTGTCCGAGCTGATTGGCATCGCCGGGGGCGACGACGTGTTTCCGGAGATGGCGCGCGAGTCGCTGGCCAAGCACCGCATCCTCGCCGACGGCAGCGAGGTGGTGCGGCGCGCACCCGACCTCATCCTGGGCTCATGGTGCGGCAAGAAGTTCCGGCCCGAGCGCGTAGCGGCACGTCCAGGGTGGGAGGCGATCCCCGCCGTCCGCGACGGCGAACTGCACGAGATCAAGTCTCCGCTGATCCTGCAGCCCGGGCCGGCCGCGCTGACCGATGGCGTGCAGGCGATCGCGGCGATCGTGCAGGCGTGGGCGGCTCGCCAGTCCTGAGGTTGACGCTTCTGTAGGAGCGACGTAAGTCGCGACCGCGGACCAGACGCCATCCGCTCGTTCGATAGGGCGGGTGCGTCATCATCACGGTGTTCTGCAACGGCCAGTTCGATAGGGACGGCGTGCGGTCGCGACTTACGTCGCTCCTACATCGGGTCCCACCGACCTCAGAAATTCCGCTGGAACTTCACCGTTTCCGTGCGGCCACCGGCCTGCACCACGATCTCGAAGCGATAGGAGTTGCGCGGCGAGATACGCGCGGTGCCGATCAGGTCGGTGTACTCGCCGGCGTCCACCTTGCGCAGCGTGACGACCTGGCGCGCACCCGAGAGGTCATGCGCGGTGACGCTCACGTCGCCGTCGGCATCGAGTTCCTCGGCGCCTTTCACCTCGCGCAAGGCGACCAGCACCAGCGCGGTACCGGCATCGCGCTGCACGCCGTACTGCTTCGCGACGGGCTCGCTCAGCGCCAGCGTCGGCAGCGCGTTGTAGCGCACGCGCAGGCTGCCGAAGTCGGTTTCGGCGGGCGCCGGTGGGACGAATTCGGCAGCACGCGGCGTCTCACCGCCGGAGCAGGCGACTAAGGACAGGGCGAGAACCAGGGGGGCGATCAGGAGTTTCATCGGCGTCGGTGCCTGTGTGTCGTAGGTACGTTACGAGGTGCTGAGCGGGCCGGATGCGGCGTCAATCGTTCGCCGCAGACAGTTCGCCGCCCCGTGCGGTCGCCGCACGCACGGCTCGAGCAACGAGGGCTTCGAAGCCGCCGGCCTGGAAGGTCTCGATCGCCGCCTGTGTGGTGCCGTTGGGCGAGGTCACGCGGCGGCGCAATTCGGCCGGTGTCTCGCCGCTTTCGGTCAGCATGCGCGCCGCACCCAGGACGGTCTGCAGCACCAGCGTGCGCGCGGCGTCGGCCGACAGGCCTTCGGCTACCGCCGCCGATTCCATCGCCTCCGCCAGCAGGAAGACGTAGGCCGGACCGCTGCCGGACACGCCGGTGACGGCGTCCATCTTCGCTTCGGCATCGATCCAGACGGTCGGGCCCGCGGCGGAGAGCAGCAGTTCCGCGCGCTCACGCCCGGTCGCGTCGACCTCATCGCTCGCATGCAGGCCGGTGACGCCGGCACCGAGCAGGGCGGGCGTGTTGGGCATGCTGCGCACCACCGGCACGCCACCGCCCAGCCAGCGCTGCATCTGCGCGACGGTGATGCCGGCGGCGATGGACACGGCCAGCGGGCGCTGCGCCTGCGCCATCGGCGCGAGCGATTCGCACACCGTGCGCATGACCTGCGGCTTCACCGCGAACAGCCAGGTGTCCGCGCCGTAGGCCGCTTCCCCGGCCTCGGTGAACACCTGTACGCCGAAGTCGGCTGCCAGCGCGGCGCGCAGCGGTTCGTTGGGCTCGGCCACGCGGATGCGCGAGGGCTCCGCGCCGCGCTTGAGCAGGCCGCCGATCAGGCTGCGCGCCATGTTGCCGCCGCCGATGAAGGCCAGGGGATGCGTCAGCACACGCGACGTGGAAGGAGTCATGGCGTCAGGCCTCGGGAAAGTCGAAAGGAGTCAGGCGGGTCGCGGCGGGCGCGCGCCGAACAGGGCGGTGCCGATGCGGACCATCGTGGCGCCGTGCGCGACGGCGAGCGCATAGTCGTCGCTCATGCCCATCGACAGGGTATCCACGCCGGGATGCGTCGCCGCCACCTCGTCCTGCAGCGCCTGCATGCGGCGGAAGGCGTCGATGCGCCGGGCGGTGTCGGGGTGGGGCGCGGGAATCGCCATCAGCCCGCGCAGGCGCAGGCGCGGTTCGGCCGCGATGGCATCGGCGAGGGCGGCGACCTCGTGAGGCGGGCAGCCATGCTTGCTGGCTTCATCATCGATGTTCACCTGCACCAACACATTGAGCGGCGCACGATCGGAAGGGCGATAGCGTGACAGAGCGCCAATCAATTTGTGACGGTCTACCGTCTGCACCCAATCGAACAGCTGCGCCGCGAGTTCTGCCTTGTTCGATTGCAGGTGGCCGATGAGGTGCCATTCCAGGCCCATATCCGCCAGTTCGCCGATCTTCGCCTGGGCTTCCTGCACGTAGTTTTCGCCGAAGGCGCGCTGTCCGGCGCGCGCCAGTTCGGCCACGGCAGCGGCCGGTTGCAGCTTGGAGACGGCCAACAGCGCAGGGCTTGGCCGATGTGCGGCTTTCGCTGCGTTTTCAAGGTGTTGCAGGGTCTCGCTGAGGGTGTCGGCGAGCATGTTCATCCAACCATTGGCGGGAACGGCAAGGGCGCTATACTGCCCTTCGGGGAATGAACGTTCCAGTTCGCAGCAACTTGGGGAAGCAGCGTCATGGATATCGCCGAACTCTTGGCGTTCTCGGTAAAGAACAAGGCCTCGGACCTCCACCTCTCGGCCGGCTTGCCGCCGATGATCCGCGTGGATGGCGACGTGCGCCGCATCAACATCCCGGCGCTGGACCACAAGCAGGTGCATGCGCTGGTCTACGACATCATGTCGGACAAGCAGCGGCGCGACTTCGAAGAATTCCTCGAGGTCGACTTCTCGTTCGAGATCCCGTCGCTGGCGCGCTTCCGCGTCAACGCCTTCAACCAGAACCGCGGCGCCGGCGCCGTCTTCCGTACGATTCCGTCGGAAGTGCTGACCCTGGAAGACCTGGGCTGCCCGCCGCTGTTCCGCGAACTGATCCAGCAGCCGCAGGGCCTGATTCTGGTCACCGGCCCGACCGGTTCGGGCAAGTCGACCACGCTGGCGGCGATGATCGACCACATCAACAAGAACGAGTACGGGCACATCCTCAGCGTCGAGGACCCGATCGAGTTCGTGCACACCTCGCAGAAGTGCCTGATCAACCAGCGCGAAGTGCACCGTGACACGCACGGCTTCAACGAGGCGCTGCGTTCGGCGCTGCGTGAAGACCCCGACTACATCCTGGTCGGCGAGTTGCGCGACCTGGAAACCATCCGCCTGGCGCTGACCGCCGCGGAAACCGGCCACCTGGTGTTCGCCACCCTGCACACCAGCTCGGCAGCCAAGACCATCGACCGCGTGATCGACGTGTTCCCCGCCGGCGAGAAGCCGATGGTGCGCTCGATGCTGTCCGAATCGCTGCGCGCGGTGATCTCGCAGGCGCTGCTGAAGAAGATCGGCGGCGGCCGCACCGCGGCGTGGGAAATCATGGTGGGCACCCCGGCCATCCGCAACCTGATCCGCGAGGACAAGGTGGCGCAGATGTACTCGGCCATCCAGACCGGCCAGCAGAGCGGCATGATGACCCTGGACCAGCACCTGCAGGACCTGGTGAAGCGCGCGCTGATCACCCGCCAGCAGGCCAAGGAATACGCGAAGGACAAGCGGTTGTTCGAATGACGGCAGGGCCCGCGCGGCGCTACGCCGCCTGACCGCCGCCTCGCCTACGGAGCAGACCCATGAGCACCATCGACTTCACCTCCTTCCTCAAGCTGATGGCGCACCAGAAGGCGTCGGACCTGTTCATCACGTCCGGCATGCCGCCGTCCATCAAGGTGCACGGCAAGATCTCGCCGATCACGCAGACGCCGCTGACCTCGCAGCAGTCGCGCGACCTGGTGTTGAACGTGATGACGCCGGGCCAGCGCGAGGAGTTCGAAAAGACCCACGAGTGCAACTTCGCCATCGGCGTCGCCGGCGTGGGCCGCTTCCGCGTGAGCTGCTTCTACCAGCGCAACCAGGTGGGCATGGTGCTGCGCCGGATCGAGACCCGCATCCCGACGGTGGAAGAGCTGAACCTGCCGCCGGTCATCAAGACGCTGGCGATGACCAAGCGCGGTATCATCATCTTCGTCGGCGCCACCGGTACCGGTAAGTCCACCTCGCTGGCGGCGATGATCGGTTACCGCAACCAGAACTCCACCGGTCACATCATCACGATCGAGGACCCGATCGAATTCGTGCACAAGCACGAGGGCTGCATCATCACCCAACGCGAAGTCGGCATCGACACCGACAGCTGGGATGCGGCGCTGAAGAACACCCTGCGCCAGGCGCCGGACGTGATCATGATCGGCGAGGTGCGCACGCGCGAAGGCATGGACCACGCCATCGCCTTCGCCGAAACCGGCCACCTGGTGCTGTGCACGCTGCACGCCAACAACGCCAACCAGGCGATGGACCGCATCATCAACTTCTTCCCGGAAGACCGCCGCACCCAGCTGCTGATGGACCTCTCGCTCAACCTCAAGGGCGTGGTCGCGCAGCAGCTGATCCCGACGCCGGACGGCAAGGGCCGCCGCGTGGCGATGGAGATACTGCTCGGCACGCCGCTGATCCAGGACTACATCCGCGATGGCGAGATCCACAAGCTGAAGGAAGTGATGAAGGAATCCACCAACCTCGGAATGAAGACCTTCGACCAGAGCCTGTTCGAGCTGTACCAGGCCGGCGAGATCAGCTACGAGGACGCACTGCGCTACGCCGATTCGCAGAACGAAGTGCGCCTGCGCATCAAGCTGGCCCAGGGCGGCGACGCCCGCACGCTGGCGCAGGGCCTGGACGGCGTGGAGATCGCGGAAGTCCGCTGACCTCCGCACGACGCGTCGCACGGAAAGGGGCGGGCGACCGCCCCTTTTTCATGGGCGTTTAACCCTCCCCTTACATGGGGCTGACTTCGTTCTGAACGTGTTCGCGCCGCGATGCGTGGTGCAGTGATCGTGCAGGTAGGGTGGCGAGCCATTCGCACACTCGCTCGCCACCAGGATGGAACGCATGCGCAGGGACAGGATCGTCGCCGTCGTCGTGGTCGTGCTGGTGCATGCATGTTTCGGCGTTGTGCTGCTGGTCTCCCGGCCGCCGGGGCAGGGACGGATGGCGGAGGACAGCGATCGCCTACGCCTGCGCTTCGTCGCGCGCCCGACCGTGGTCCCACGCACCGTGGCGTCGCGCCCGAACCTGCCGTCGCTGCCTGCACGCCCGCGACCCGCGCCGCGCATGTCGGCGACGCCTCCGGAGACGGTGCCGCACGACGCGCCGACGCTGCCATCGCAGGGCGAAGGGCCGCTGGTGCTCTCGCTGCCGGCTGCGCCGCTGCGCGCGGGCGAGCGTGATCTCTTCGCTCGCCAGGAGAAGCACGCGTTCGAGGCACCGTCACGGCTCAACGTGACCCTCCACGACAGCTCGTTCGTCGGCCGTTACCAGCAGTTCCTCAAGGACGTGACTTGCGAAGAACTTCGCCGCGCCATGCGCAACAGCCCCTCCAGCGCCAATACGATCCAGGCTTCGATGAGCCGTCGCGGCTGCGCACTCTGATCGGCTGCCGAGGCCGGCACAGGTCAACGGAGTGGATCGAGGCGGGTAGGCGCCACGACCTCCGGCACCTGAAAGTGTTGACTTCCGGCACCTCACGGACGGCCGGGCGGGTCTGAAGATGTGCATGAACCGACGCGGTGTCGGCCTCTCCCGGACCCTTGCCCCATGACGCAGATCCTCTCCCACACGCCCCTCTGGGTCTTCGGCCTGTTCGTCGGCCTGGTCTACCTGGGTTACCTGCAGAGCAGGACGCGCCAGGTCTCGCGCGGCCGCCTCATCGTGCTGCCGGTCGCCATGCTGGCGTGGTCGCTGTACTCGGTCTGGTCGACCTTCGACGCGCACCTCGCCGCGCTGGCCGCTTGGGCCTGCGCGTGGGCCGCCGTGGTCGCCATCGCGTTGGCGCGAACTCCATCGCGCCGCGCGTCCTACGACGCATCGACGAAGCAGTTCACCGTACCCGGCAGCTGGTTACCGCTGGCGCTGATGATGGGCATCTTCTTCTTCAAGTACGCCGTGGCCGTGATCCATGCCACGAAGCCGGGCATCCTCGATGCGACGATGGCCGTCGTCGTGGTGGCCGGCACGTACGGCCTCTTCAGTGGCCTGTTCATGGCACGCGCGTTGCGGGTGCTGGGGGTGATGAAGTCGCCGCGCCTGGTCGAGCGCAGCGCCTGAGTGAAAAGTACGGAACATGCCGGATGAAGGCATGTGATTGCTAACTTGGATACATGAGAAAGAAGACGTGGCGCACAGCGCCGCGCGTACATGCATTTACGTGTTGCTGCATCTTCTCTTTATGTCATCTCTGCCTCTACTCTCCGCGAAGGGGCGAGGTGCGGACGTGCGCCGAGCAAGGATGGAATGCGACGGCCATGATGGCTGTCCAAAGGGGCAGGAAGATGCGCAAGCAGGGGAAGGCGGCCATGCTGGCCGGGTTTGTTCTGTTGTTCGCGGTGCCGGCAGCGGCCGCCATCGAAGCCATCAGCTACGGCGAGCAGGTCATCGGACCGCAGAAGCACGCCATCCATATCAAGGCGCTCGGCCCGGACTTGTTCGGTGAAGAAATCAGCACCTACACGGGCGGTGTTTCGTTCTCGCAGACCGACCTTTCACTGCCCGGCAACGATGCCCTTCCGGTCGCGTTGAGGCGCCGCCTCATCGTGGATGGCAACAAGTCGCCTAGTTACAACAACGACGAAAACCTGTGGCGCGGTTATCCGTTTGGCGAGTGGGATCTGGATCTGCCATACCTTACCGGCACCTACACAGAGACTCAGGGTTGGGTCGTCAATACGGCTACGCCGCAGGCGCGGTGTTCGTCACCGACGACGTACAACCAGTTCCGTCCCAGCGACGTGCTGATCGCTGGTTACGTCAACTTTGCCAGCTACAGTTTCTGGAACGGTCTCCAGCTCAATATCCCCGGTGGAGGTGAAGATCAGTTGCTCTACCGGCCGGCGGGTGGCACCTTGCCGGCGCCGACCACCGGCAGTTGGACGGCGTTGACGACGAAGAGTCAATGGCACTTCGGGTGTCTGGCTACGCTGCAGAGCGGGCAGGCGGGTGAGGGCTTTCTGGCGCTGGCTCCAGATGGCACCCGTTACTGGTTCGACTGGATGGTCAGCTACGCCGAGCGCCCCATGCGTGGCTCCGCATACATCCAGAACACGAGCACGACCCAGCGCATTGAGGCTGAAATTGGTCGCCGTGTGTATCGCCTGTATCCGACACGCGTCGAAGACCGCTTTGGGAACTACGTGACTTACACGTGGTCCGGAACCAATCTAACTTCAATCAGTGCAAGCGATGGCCGTGCCATCAGCCTTAGCTACAGTGGGGGGCGCATCGCCTCCGCTACCGCAGGCACGCGCACCTTCCAGTATGGCTACGCCGACGGCCTGCTGACGTCGGTCACTCAGCCAGACGGCAGCAGCTGGGGCTTTTCAACCAGCGCGATGGTCGATCTACGCCGGTTCGTGCCGCTGACGACCGATACCTTCGACTACCCGATCACGTGTCAGCTGATGCGGTCACTGGCGGGCATCGAAGCCGATCTCACGATGACCCACCCGTCGGGTGCGCAAGGCGTTTATCGCCTGGGCTACAACCGGCTTTATCGCTCCAACCTCGATGGTGCGAACAGTTTCTGCGGCGAAGTCAGCGCGCCGGACGGCGTCCAGATCACCTGGCGTGAACGCCAACCGCTGGTCCCCATGCGATACGACGTGTTGGCCGTCAAGCGCAAGACCTTGTCGGGCCCGGGCCTGCCAGCGAATCAGACCTGGCAGTTCCAGCATCTGGACACTTTCCAGAACAAGGTGCCAGAGGGCTATGCGATCAACGGCACTCGCACGGTCACCTCCACCCGGCCGGACGGCAGCACAGTGGTGGAAGTGTTCGGCACGGATGCGCTAGTCAACGAAGCGCAGTTGCTGAGCCGGGAAGTGCGCGAGGGGTCGACCGTCCTAACGCGTCAGGAGAACACCTATCTGCAGACCTCCCAGATCGGGACCATGCCCTTCCCGGACTGGATGGGCGAGTCGTTGGCGTACGAGTACATAAGGGGGCGCAGCGAGTACAACCGTCCGCTGCTGTCTTCGAAAGTCACGCAGCAGGGGGCCTCGTTCTTCAACACGACGACCGGCTTTGACGTACTCGTGAGGCCGACCCAGGCGACCCAACGCAGCGAGCTGGTGACGCCCGGGGTGACCTCCTACAGCCAGACGGTCGCGACCGTGTACGAGGACAACACGGCGGCGTGGGTGCTGGGCCAGACGAAACAACGTTCGGTCAACGGGGTCGTCGCCGAAGCGACAACCTACAGCCCGACATCGGCGCTACCGCTGACGAAGTCGGCGTTCGGCAAGTTGCAACAGACGTTCACCTACAACGCCAACGGCACGCTGGCCACCGTCAAGGACGGCAACAACAACGTCATCACGGTGAGCGACTGGCATCGCGGCATTCCGCGGATGATCCAGTATCCGGCCACGCCTGAGGCGCTGTCGGGATCAACGCAGTCCGCGCTCGTCGACAACAACGGCTGGATCACGTCGGTCACCAGCGAGACGGGCGACACGACCTGCTATGGCTACGACAGCATGGGCCGCTTGAACAAGCTCGCGCATCCGTCCGAAACCGCGGTCGGCGCCTGCGACGATCCGGTCACCCAGCCGACCGTGACGTGGAACCCGACCACGCTGCTGTTCGAAAAGGTGGCGGCTGCCGAGTACGGCATTGCTGCGGGTCATTGGCGGCAGACGATCAGCACCGGCAACGCCCGCAAGATCAGCTATTACGATGCCCGCTGGCAGCCGCTGGTGGTCAGGGAGTACGACACCACCAACGTCGCCGGTACGCAGCGTTTTACCCGCTTTACCTACGATCATGACGGTCGTACCACGTTCGCTTCCTACCCTGGTACCACCGATGCACTAGCTAGTGGCATGTGGAGTGAGTACGACGGGCTCGGTCGTGCCAAATCCGTTTCGCAGGACAGTGAGCATGGGCCGCTGACGGCGCTGACGGCTTACGAAAGCCAATTCCGCATCACCACGACCAATCCCCGCTCGGCGTCCGTCACCACGCGTTTCAAGGCCTATGGCAGCCCTTCGACGGACTGGCCTGTGGAAATCGTGCATCCTGAAGGGGCGATCACCGATATCGCGCGCGACGATTTCGGCAAGCCGCTGTCGATCACGCGCCGGAATGCCACCGGTAGCCTGCTGGTGACGCGTACGTACGACTACGACGCCCATCAGCAGCTGTGCCGCAGTGTGGAGCCCGAGACCGGCGCCACGTTGATGGGCTACGACGGCGCGGGCAACCTGACATGGTCGGCCGCGGGTGTGGCGGCGACGCTGGGCTGCGCCGATGCGTCCAACGCCGCTGTGTTGGCCCGCAAGGTCTCCCGTACTTACGACGCCCGCAACCGCGTCGCATCCCTGGCGTTCCCCAGCCCTGGCTTGGGCAACACGGCCTTCACCTACTTCAAGGACGGCAAGCAGGCCTCGTTGACCACCGCTAATGGCACCGGTCTGGGTGTCACCAACACTTACAGCTACACGCACCGCGGCCAGTTGGTCAGCGAGCGCCAGCAGTGGGGCAGTGTTGACCTGACGGTGGGGTACAGCTACGACGGCAACGGCACACTGTCGGCCACGGCAGCGCCCGGGCTGACCGTAGGGTATGCACCGAATGCGCTCGGCCAGGCGACCCAGGCGGGCAGCTACGCCACCGGTGTGCAGTACTACCCCAATGGCGGCATCAAGCAGTTCACCTATGGCAACGGCATCGTGCATTCGATGGCGCAGAACGCGCGCCAGCTGCCCAGTCGCGTGATCGACAGCGGCGGCGTGCTCGACAACGAGTACGCCTACGACCGCAACGGCAACGTGCAATCGATCCTCGACTGGCGGGACGGCAACCAGAACCGCGCGATGACCTACGACGGTCTGGACCGCCTGCTGACGGCCAGTTCGCCGGCGTTCGCGGCCAGCGGTGGCGGACAGGTGCACCAGTTCGCCTACAACGTGTTGGACAACCTGACCTCCTGGACCCGCACCGGTGCGAAGGACTACGCCGAGTACGTCTACACGAACAACCGCCTGACCAACATCAAGAACTCGGCCGGCGCCACTATCGTGGGCCTGGACTACGACGTGCAGGGCAACCTGACCAACAAGAACGGCCAGGCCTACAGCTTCGATTACGGTAACCGTCTGCGCGATGCGCCGGGCAACAGCACCTACGCTTACGATGGCCTGGGTCGGCGTGTGCTGGATCGCACCACGGCCGACAAACACAGCCTGTACAGCCAGTCGGGTCAGTTGCTGTACGAGAACGACCTGCGCCAGGCCAAGACCACGCGGTACGTCTACCTGGGCGGCAGCCTGGTGGCGCGCGTGGTGAATTCCACAGCGCCTGCCACGCCGCTGGTGACCGCACCTTCGTTCAACACGACGGGCAGTTACACCGTCAGTTGGACCGCGTCAGCCGGGGCGACGGGTTACCAGGTGGAAGAAGCGGTGTCCGGTGGCGCCTGGACATCCGCTTACAGCGGCACCGGCTTGAGCCTGGCGGTGTCGGGCAAGCCGGCCGGTAATTATGGCTATCGCGTGCGCGCCTGCCTCAATGCAGGTTGCAGTGCGTGGAGCACGACCGCCGCGGTGGCCGTTCAGTACCCACCCGCTACCGCACCGGCACTGAGTGCGCCGACGACGGCGGCGGGCGGCAACTATGCGGTCAGCTGGACCGCGCTCGGCGGTATTACGGAGTACAGGCTGCAAGTCGCCGTCAATGGGGGGGCGTGGGGCGCTGCCTATACGGGCACGGCTTTGAGCCAGTCCTACAGCGGTCAGGCTGCGGGTTCGTATGCCTACCGTGTGCAGGCGTGCAACCCCGCGGGCTGTGGACCCTACTCGACCACCGTCACGGTGCAGTCGGTGCACGCGCCTGCTTCGGCGCCGTCGCTGAGCGTTCCGGCCGTTGGCGCGGAGGGAAATTTCACGGTCAGTTGGACGGGCGTCAGCGGCGCTACCAGCTACACCTTGGAGCGCAGCATCAATGGCGGCGGGTGGGCCAGCGTCTACAGCGGCGCCGGCGGCAGCGTGAGCTACAGCGCGCAAGCCGCGGGGACCTATGCGTTCCGCGTGTCGGCGTGCAACGCGGCCGGTTGCGGTCCGCAGTCGGCGGTCGGCACGGTGCAGGCGATCTATGCGCCGACGGCTACACCCACCATTAGTGTTCCCGCGCTGGGTGCCAATGGGGCCTATGCGGTTGGCTGGTCCGCAGTCGGCGGGGCGAACGCCTACACGCTGGAGCGCAGCGACAACGGCGGCGCATGGACCGCGGTCTACAACGGTGCGGGCACAGGGCAAAGCTACAGCGGGCAGGCAGCGGGTAGTTACGCGTTCCGGGTGAAGGGCTGCAATGCGGCCGGCTGCGGGCCGTACTCGGCGACGGGCACGGTGCAGGTGCTCTACGCACCGGCAAGCGCACCGGGCGTATCCGCGCCTGCCAGCAACGGCACAGGCAGTTACACCGTCAGCTGGAGCGCTGTGGGTGGCGCGACCAGCTATCAGTTGCAGGAGCAGGTGAGCGGTGGCGGTTGGAGCACGTTGTACAACGGCGCTGCAGCCTCTGTTGGCATAGCGGGTCGCGCGCCCGCCACCTACGGTTATCGTGCGATCGCCTGCAATGCAGCGGGATGCGGACCGTATTCGGGAACGGCGAATACCGTGGTGTCCTACGTTCCAGCCGTACCGACCGGACTCAGCGGTTGGAAGGAGCGGGACGAGAATTCCCAGCCCGCGGTGACGTACTGGTACGTCGCATGGAATGCCTCGACGGGCGCCACGTACTACGACGTGGAGATGAAGGTGGGGACGGGGGCGAGATCGCCGCTGTACAGCGGACCGAACGCCTTCGTATCGGGAACAGGCATCGGCACGCGGCAGTACTGGGTACGCGCCTGCAATGCCGTCGGTTGCTCGGCCTGGTCCAGCCCCTACACGCTCTAAGGAGAAGAAGACATGGAACGGTATCTCCTTCGCATGGTGGTGGTCCTGGCGGTGTGGCTCGCCGTCGCGTCAGTAGCGTCGGCGCAGACGGCCGTGGAGTACATCCACACCGACGCACTGGGCACGCCGGTCGCGGTGACCAACAGCGCCGGTGCGGTGATCGAACGCAGTGTGTACGAGCCCTATGGGCAATTGATCAACCGGCCGCTGACGGATGGGCCGGGGTTCACCGGGCATGTGCAGGATGCGGCGACCGGGCTGACGTATATGCAGCAGCGGTATTACGATCCGACTGTAGCGCGATTTCTCTCCAATGATCCTGTCACTGCCTATGACAATCCGATCTCCGGATTCAATCGCTATAGATATGCAGCAAACAACCCATATCGATTCGTTGATCCAGATGGGAGGATCGATTGGGAGGCGTTGGGGGATTCTTTCAAGATCGAAATAGCTTTGGGCGCCTCACTTGAAGCGAAAGTGAAGATTGGCCCGGTAAAAGTTTCGTTGGGTGCAGGATCTGCCACTTACGGTGGTGGAGCGACTCTGGCTCCCGATGTTTATGCGTTTGAGGAGGTTGCTGGCCCGTCAGCAGCTATCGAGATGGGTAACTATGCTGCTGGGTATGTAGGCTCATCCGAGCGCTCATATCAAGGAAGAAATGGTCAGGTTTACAGTGAAGAATCGAGCCCAGGCGGTGGCGTACTTGGAAGGAAGAGTGCAGAACTCAGTGCGAATGAAGAAGGCGCGGAATTGTCAGGTTCGGTTGGCGCTGTGATCATTAAGGCAACCGGTTCGATAGATCTTGGAAAAGCAGTGAAGGCGCTCACTGGATCCGGCAAGCAGGATGAATCCCCCAAAGGTAGTGGCGATCATCAGTTAGAGGTCAAGTCGCCACACAAGGAGAAGCGGTGCTATGACGCAAAAAACTGTTGAAATGTTGGTAAATGAGTATAGATTTTCATCGTGCGCAGCATCGACGGCTCTAATATTGGCAATCTTCGCGCTAGCCGCAGTTGGTTTTGATTATTATGCGAAAGAGAGTTCCGTCAATCCGCATATTGAGTATTTAGTTGGCATATTACTTGGAGGAACGTTAATTTTGTCCCTTGCCAGTATGGTGCTCAGCACATACCACGTTGTTAGGGCTAGAGGACGTCTATCCGATTGGTTTCCTTTCTTGCTGATTACGTGGGCTCTTCCTTACGTCGGAATATCCATATACCTTGGAGGAGCGAATATCGTTAATTTTTTTTTCGCGAAGGCAAGTAAGAACCGAGGGTAAAGGTTATGGCTTATGGGCCCTGGCGCGCGGAGGAGATGATGAGTCATAGGCTATCGGCGTACCGGCCAAGCGGACCTGCATCTTTATTGGCAATCCGCCCGAACGTTCCGGCACGCTGCTGATCGATCACGTCGACGATCTCCGCAATGCGGTCCGTGTCGTCAAGCAGCGGCATTCGTTCGACATCATCGCGTGGATGGTTCTACCCGATCACATGCACGTCGTCTGGGCACTTCCAACGGGTGATGGCGACTGCGCTACGCGCTGGTTGACGGTCGCAGACGGCGTACGGCGTTGGGGTTCACTTCGTTCACCCCAACCTAGGTGGATGGGGCGAACGCTTGAAGGCGCCTAGCTCTTCATCGTTCCCGATTCCAACCACCGCTGGTGCCACGACAGCGCCTCGGGTAGCAGGTGTGGGGTGTGCTTGCCGTAGCTGTGGTGCAGGGCGCGGTCGACGTAGTCCTGCAGCGCGTCGCGGTAGTCAGGGTGGCTGCAATTGTCGATCAGCGTGCGGGCGCGCTGCTTGGGGGTGAGGCCGCGCAGGTCGGCCAGGCCTTGTTCGGTGACGATGACCGAGACGTCGTGTTCGGTGTGGTCCACGTGGCTGACCATCGGCACCAGCGCGGAGATGCTGCCGCCTTTCGCAGTGCTGGGGCTGAGGAACACCGACATGAAACCGTTGCGGGCGAAGTCGCCCGAGCCGCCGATGCCGTTCTGGATGCGGCTGCCCATCACGTGGGTGGAATTGACGTTGCCGTAGAGGTCGGCCTCGATCATGCCGTTCATGCCGATGCAGCCGAGCCGGCGGACCAGTTCCGGATGGTTCGACATCTCCTGCGTGCGCAGGATGATGCGCTCGCGGTAGAAGGTGATGTCGCGCTTGAACACCTCGTTCGCCTCCGGGCTCAATGCGAAGCCGGTGCACGAAGCGACATCCAGCACGCCATCGCGCAGCAGGTCGAGCATGCCGTCCTGGATGACCTCGGTGAACGCCGTGAGGCCGCGGAAACCGCTCTTCGCCAGCCCCGCCAGCACGGCGTTGGGAATGTTGCCCACGCCCGACTGCAGCGGCAGCAGGTTCGCCGGCAGGCGGCCCTGCGCGACTTCGTGCTTGAGGAACGCGATCAGGTGCGCGGCGATGCGCTCGCTGGTCGCGTCGATCGGACTGAACGGGCTGTTGCGGTCGGGGCCGTGCGTGCGCACGACGGCGACGATCTTGTCGGGATCGCAATGCAGCGCGGTATCGCCGATGCGGTCCTGCACGTGTTCCAGCGGGATCGGCTTGCGGTGCGGCGGAAGGGCGGTGCCGTAGTAGATGTCGTGCATGCCCTCCAGGCCGGCCGGCTGCCAGTCGTTGACCTCGACGATCACCTTCTTCGCCAGGTCCAGCCACGTCTTGTTGTTGCCGACCGAGGTCGAGGGCACCAGCGTGCCGTCTTCGCGGATCGCCGAGACTTCCACCACGGCCGTATCGATGGGCCCGTAGAAGCCGAACCACACGTGCTGCGCGACGTGGCTGAGGTGGATGTCGATGTAGTCCAGGGTGCCGTCGTTGATCCGCTTGCGCGCGTCCGGGTCGCTCTGGAACGGCATGCGCAGCGCGATGGCATCGGCCTTCGCGAGTGCGCCGTCGAGTTCCGGCGCGGTGGAGGCGCCGGTCATCAGCTTGATCTGGAACGGCTGGCCCGCCGCGTGCGCGTGTCCGATGCGGGCGGCGAGGGCGAGCGGCACCGCCTTCGGATAGCCCGAACCGGTGAAGCCGCTCATCGCGACGGTCTCGCCGGGCTGGATCAGCGCGGCGGCGGCCTCCGGCGTGGTCAGGCGGTCGCGCAGGGCGACGTTGCGGATGCGGTCTTCGGACATGGGAGGGAAGGCTGGCGCGAAACGGACATTATCGAGTCCGGGGTCGGCTTCCAGCATACGACCATCGTGGAACGCCGGAATTGCGGTGGATCAATGCCCGCCGCGGGCCATCCACGGCGGCCGCTGTTTCGCGGCACGGCGAAACGCCGGGCAATCCTCGCGATGCGCGCCGGGCAGGTAGCCCAGGCTCATCAGGAATTCATTGGTGATCTCGCCGCCGGTGAAGCGGAAGGTCTTCTTGAACAGCTTGACCCACTCGGCCTTGCCCAGCGGGTGGTGGGCATCCAGCCATTCGGCGAATCCGCCGTGGCTGCGGCGCAGGCCCTGGATGACCTGGGCGTTGTGGATGGCCGCTTCGATCTTCAGGCGGTTGCGGATGATGCCGGCGTCGGCCATCAGCCGCGCACGGTCGCGTTCGCCGTACCTGGCGACCTTGTCGACGCTGAAGCCACTGTAGGCCGCGCGGAAACCCTCGCGTTTGCGCAGCATGGTTTCCCAACTCAGGCCGGCCTGGTTGATCTCCAGCAGCAGGCGTTCGAACAGCACCGCTTCCTCGCGCTGCGGGAAGCCGTATTCGTGGTCGTGGTAGGGGCCGTGCAGTGGATGGCCGTGGGCGACGTCGCAATAGCCGGACATAGGGAAGGCGAGAAGGGGGACAGCGCATTCTAGGCGGCATCGCGGACCGTTCCTGTCCGCAGGGGCGCGCCCGTGCGCGGCGGGCTAGAATGACGGCCATGCAAGACGTCGCCACGCCCCTGGCCAACCAGCTGCTGATCGCGTCGCCGGCGCTGTCGGACCCGAACTTCGCCCGCAGCGTGGCCCTGATCTGCCAGCACGACGACGAAGGCGCGATGGGCGTGGTGGTGAACCGGCCTTCCGAGTACACGCTGGGCGAAGTGCTGCGGCAGATGAACCTGCAAGCGCAGGACCCCCAGCTGGCCGGGCAGGTCGTCCTTGCCGGCGGCCCGGTGCACCCGGAGCGCGGCTTCGTGCTGCACGACGGCCTGCGTGCCTGGGAGTCGACGATGGAAGTCGCCGACGGCCTTTACCTGACGACCTCCCGCGACATCCTGGAAGCGATGGCGGCCGGCGACGGCCCCGCGCATGCGATCGTCGCGCTCGGCTGCGCGGGTTGGGGTGCCGGGCAACTGGAATACGAACTGGGCGAGAACAGCTGGCTGACCGCGCCCGCGGACGCCGAGCTGCTGTTCGCGCTGCCGCTGGAGCGGCGCTGGCAGGCGGCCGGCCAGCGGATCGGCGTGGACATGACGCGGCTGACCGATTACAGCGGCCACGCATGAGCCTGCGCGCGCCCTTGCCGACGCGTTCTCCACGGCCGCGGGTGCAGGATGGGATGCGTTTTTCCGAACGGAGGCAGGTGGCATGAAGCTGGACGGCACCGTACTGGGATTCGACGTGGGCGCCCGCCGCATCGGCGTGGCGGTGGGCAGCGCCTTCGGCACCGGCGCACGCGCGCTGGCCGTGATCGACGTGCATGGCCACGGCCCCGACTGGCCGGCCATCGACAAGCTGCATGCCGAATGGAAACCCGACGGCCTCGTGGTCGGCGACCCCATGACGCTCGATGGCGGCGACCAGCCGATCCGCAAGCGCGCCCATGCCTTCGCGCGCGAACTGCGCGTGCGCTACAACCTGCCGGTGGTGCTGGTGGACGAGCGCACCAGTTCCGTCGAAGCCTCGCAACGTTTCGCGCAGGACCGTGCCGAAGGCCGCAAGCGCCGCCGCGATGCCGCGGCGCTGGATGCCGTCGCCGCGGCCGTCATCATCGAACGCTGGCTGGCCGCGCCGCACGACGCGACCCAGCTGACCTGACTTCCCTCACACGACGCCCCATGACCCCACAACTCGATTCGGATGGACGCCTGCGGCACCTGCTGACCCTGGAAGGGTTGCCCCGCGAAACCCTGTGCCGGTTGATCGACCGCGCCGGCCAGATCCGCGATGCGGCGCTCGGGCGCACGCCGCGACGTACGGTGCTCGACGGCACCACGGTCTGCACGCTGTTCTTCGAACCGTCCACCCGCACCCGCAGCTCGTTCCACATCGCCGCGCAGCGGCTGGGCGCGGACGTGCTGAACTTCGACGCGTCCACCTCGTCCACACGCAAGGGCGAAACCGCGCGCGACACGCTGCGCAACCTGGAAGCGATGGGCGTGCGCGGCTTCATCGTCCGCCACGCGGATGACGGCGCGGTCGCCGCGCTGGCCGCCGAGGCGGGCGAGGGCACGGCACTGATCAACGCCGGCGACGGACGCAGCGCGCATCCCACCCAGGGCTTGCTGGACGTGCTGACGCTGCGCCAGGCGAAGGGGCCGGACTTCTCGAAAATGAAGGTGCTGATCGTCGGCGACGTGAAGCACTCGCGGGTGGCGCGCTCGGACCTGCACGCATTGCGCACGCTGGGCGCGGGCGAGATCCGCGTGTGCGGCCCGCAGTCGCTGCTGCCGGACGACGGCACGCTGGCCGGCTGCGAGGTCGGCCAGGATTTCGACGCCATGCTCGACGGCGTGGACGCGGTGATGATGCTGCGCCTGCAACGCGAGCGCATGGAGGAAGGGCTGGTGGCCTCGCTGGAGGATTACCACCGCGACTACGGCCTCGACGCCACCCGCCTGACCCGCGCGGCGAAGGATGCGGTGGTGCTGCATCCCGGCCCGATCAACCGCGGCGTGGAGATCACCGACGAAGTCGCCGACGGTCCGCAATCGCTGGTGCTGCGCCAGGTGAGCAACGGCGTGGCCGTGCGCATGGCAGTGCTGGAGACGCTGCTGGGCTGAGGCACCGTCGCGCCGAGGTCATTCCTCGGCGGCGACGATGCGGTCCTTGCCGGCCTGCTTGGCCTGGTACATGGCGCGGTCGGCGCGCGCGAGCAGTTCGTCCTGCGATTCGCCCGGCCGCCAGCGCGCGACGCCGGCGCTGAAGGTCACCATCACGCCGCGCCCATCGTGGATCAGCGGCTTGTGGGCCAGCCGGCCGCGCAGGCGTTCCAGCGTGCCGGTGGCTTCCAGGAAACTGGTATCGGGCAGCAGCAGCACGAATTCTTCGCCGCCGAAGCGCGCGATCGCATCGCTCGCGCGCAGCGTGGCGCGCGCCATCACCACCACGTGGCACAGCGCGGCGTCGCCGCCGAGGTGGCCGTGCGCGGCGTTGATGTGGCGGAAGTCGTCCAGGTCCAGCATCGCCAGGCTCAGGGTCTGGCCGCTGCGCAGGGCGCGGACGGATTCGCGCTTGAACAGTTCGTCGAAGCCGCGGCGGTTCAATGCATCCGTCAGCTGGTCGACGCGGACCAGTTCGGAGACCGATTGCAGTTCCACTTCCAGGTCGGCGACGCGTTGTTCGGCGGCTTCCACCTCGCGGCGTGCCTCGATCAGGCTGTCGCGCGCACGCAGCGCCTGCGCCTGCACGTCGGCCGTGTCCTGCAGGATGTCTTCCATGCGCTTGCCGAGTTCGGCGATGCTGCGGCTCTCGCGGATGGCCTGCGCGTGGAAGGTGATGCGGTCGTGGTACTCGCCGGTGCTGCTGGCCATGCCGTCGAGGCGTTCGACGAAGGTGACCATCATGTCCTTCATCGAGGCTTTCGACTCGGCCAGCCCCTGCTTCAGCAGGCCCTGCTTGTAGATCACCTCGCGCAGGCCGGCGCGGGTCTGCTCCAGCGAGGTGCGGTCGAGCGGACCGGCCAGCAGCTGGCGCACCGCGCCGATCTGGTCCTGCAGCCAGCTGCCGTCCTCGATCAGTTCGCCGACGTTCTCCAGCAGCAGGTCGAACAGGCTGCGCATCAGTTCCTGCGCGTCGTTGACTTCGTGCGTACGCAGGCCGACCTGCAGGCAGAGTTCCTTCAGGTCCGCGCCGAGCGGGTCCAGCGCCTGCGCCGGTTGCCATTGGCGGACGCGGTCGGCCAGGGCATGCGCCTGCGGCAGCAGGGCGGCGTCGTCGCGCAGCAGGTGCTCGATGCCGCCCGCGAGCAACTGGTGCAGCAGGTCGCGCAATTGCTCGGCTTCGCCGGACAACGGCTCGTCCAGGATCGTGCGGATGTACTTGTCGATGAGCTGGCGCATCGCGCGGCCATAGCGTGGCCAATCGCCGTCGGCATGCGCGGACTGCAGGCGTTCGCCCATGCCCTGCAGTTCGCCCGGCAGGCCGGCGACGCCGTACGCGAAGGCGGAGAGCAGGGCGGCGGGTTCTTCCGCATGGGCGAACAGGGCCTGCAACTGCGCGCTGCTGATCGCAGGTCGCGAACGGGCCGTGCCCGTCGTGGTGAGCTCGTGCGATGAGGATTCGGTGGCCTCGCGACGGCGCGACCAAAACCGGCGGAGGCCGCCAGAAATTCCGGAGTTGTCGTCGGCTGCGTCAGCCATCGGAAGTCGCTCGCACGGCCATGGGCGGATGCCCGTCAGCCACCAGGGGATGCCGGGTTATCGGCCGGGATCGGCGGCGGTTGAGGGTGCGATGGCGTCCGGGGCCCGCGGCGTCGGCGAAGCGTGACCGGGGCCGCGGCTCAGTCGGCGGGCGGGAAGCGGGCCAGGGCTTCTTCGATGATGGCCAACTGGCCGGCGGCTTCCGCATTGCCGGCCGCGGCGGCCTGCCGCACCTGGGCCAGATCGGGGTGGCTGACGATCAGCAGCAGGTTGCCGCAGGTGGGGCACGCGTAGTCGGTGACGGCGTCGTGCAGCTCCATCGCCATGCCGCGGCTATCGCCTTCCCAGCCGCAGGGGCAGGCCAGCGGGCGTTCGCGCCAGCCGTCGGCGAAATAGTCTTCGACCAGTTCCGCCATGCTCAGCGGCCCCGGCGCTGGGCGAACAGCCAGTCCCACATCGGGGCGTAGGCGTAGGTCGCATCCCAGCTGTTGTGGTTGGCGTCGGGGAACTCGGTGTAGCGCGCGTCGCGCGCGCCGACGGCCTTCAGCGCGGCATCCATGCGGCGCGACTGCGAGGGCGGCACCACGTCGTCCTTGCCGCCGTGGAAGATCCACACCGGCACGTCCTTCAGGCGCTGCGCGGTGGCGGCGAACGGGTCGGCCGCGTTGCCCACCGTGCGCGCGCGCAGGCCGGGCCGCGCGTCGGTCCAGTCCACGGTGACGCCGCCGCAGATCGGCACCAGGGCGGCGAAGCGGGTGGGCTGCTGGAGTGCGAGTTCCCAGGTGCCATAGCCGCCCATCGACATGCCGGTGAGATAGACGCGCGCCGGGTCGCCCTTGAACTCGCGCATCGCCGCCTCGAGTGTGGCGAAGGCGATCGGGCCCGCGTCTTCGGTCCATTCGGTGTCGTCCGGCGCCTGCGGGAATACCACCAGCCCCGGGAAGTCCGCCGCGTGCTGGCGCAGGTACGGCCCGAGCCCCGCCATCGTCTGCTTCACGCCGTCGCTGCCGCGCTCGCCGGAGCCGTTGAGGAAGAGCACGGTGGGCACCGCCCCCGAACGGAAGCGCGAGGCGGGCACGAAGACCTGGTAGCGGTAGGTCTTGCCGTTCAACGCGACTTCGCGCGAGACGAACTCGCCGGTGGTCGAGGTGGGGACGGTCTGGCAGGCGCTCATCAGGACCAGCAGCAGGGACGCGAGGGCGAAGCGGAAGGGAAGGCGCATGAAGGCAGGCATCCGGGGGCGACGATGCGCGCAGGATACCCCGTCGTGTTCACGCGCGCGTCCACACCCAGGCGGCCACGGCAACGCCGTGCAGCACCACCATGAGCCAGAACACGACGCGGTAACCGGGCTTGCGCGACTTGTGCCGCAGCAGCTGTTGCGCGACCCATGCGCCGGGCCAGCCGCCGGCGAGTTCGAGCAGATGCAGCGTGGACTCCGGCGTGCGCCATCGCCCCGTCTGCGCCGCATGCTTGTCCAGCGCGTAGACGACGAAGGTGATGGCCGACATCCCGAGCGCCACGAACACCGCTTCGAACGGAAGCCTGTCGCCGCGGATCGCCCAGCCGATGAAGAGCGCGTACAGCACCACCGCTGTCGCACCGACGAGGGGGGAAGCGGGGCGGGGCGTAGCGGCGGCGCGTGCGGCGGGCTTGGCATGGCGCGCGACCGGAACCGTCCGGCGTACCGCCTGTGCGCGCCATTTGCCGTCGGGCTGGCGCTGCGCGGTGAACTTCACCAACTCGCCGACCTCGGGACGACGACCGTCGAGCCGGTAGTCGCGGACGTGGAAGAACACGCGCGCGGGCTCGCCATCGAGCGGGGCGACGAAACCGAAGCCACGGTCGTCGTTCCATTCGCTGACCTTGCCGAGTCGCTCCATGCGCAGGCCTCAGTGCAGCAGGATCAACGTCGCCAGGCCGAGGAAGCAGAAGAAGCCCATCACGTCGGTCACGGCGGTGACGACGACGGTGCCGGCGACGGCGGGGTCGATGTTCATCCGCTTGAGCAGCAGCGGCAGCAGTACGCCAGCGGTGGCGGCGGCGCAGAAGTTGAGTACGAGTGCCATCGCGATCACCAGCGACAGCAACGGGCTGCGGAACCAGACGAAGGCGATCACGCCGACGATGCTGCCGATCAGCACGCCGTTGATCAACGCCACGCGGATTTCCTTCCACAGCAGGATGCGCGCGTTGCTCGCGCCCACCTGGCCCAGCGCGAGGCCGCGCACCATCAGCGTCAGCACCTGCACCGCGGCGTTGCCGCCGATGCCGGCGACGATGGGCATCAGCACGGCGAGCGCGACGATCTTCTCCAGCGTCATCTCGAACTGGCCGATCACGCTGGCGGCCATGAACGCGGTAAACAGGTTGATGCCCAGCCACACCACGCGGCCGCGCACGGCGCGCTTGACCGGCGAGAACAGGTCCTCGTCCTCGTCCAGGCCGGCGGCGCCCAGCGCCTGGTGCTCGGCCTGTTCACGGATGATGTCGACCACGTCGTCGATGGTGATGCGGCCGAGCAGGATGTTGTTGTCGTCCACGACCGGCGCCGACACCCAGTCATGGTCGGAGAACTGGCGCGCCACTTCCTGCGCGCTCTCGCCCACGTCGATGGCCGGCTGCTCGTCGTCGATCAGCCGGTTGATGGGCGTGGTGTCCTCGTGCGTCACGAGCGCGGCCAGGGGCACGCGGCCCAGATACTGGTGGCGGCGGCTGACCACGTACAGGTGGTCGGTGTGGTCCGGCAGTTCGCCGCGCAGGCGCAGGTAGCGCAGCACCACGTCGACGTTGACGTCGGCGCGCACGGTGACCACGTCCGGGTTCATCAGGCGGCCAGCGGTGTCCTCCGCGTACGACAGCACCTGTTCCAGGCGCTCGCGGTTCTCGCGGTCCATCGACTTGAGGACTTCGTCGATGACGGTGTCGGGCAGGTCCTCGACCAGGTCCGCGAGATCGTCGATGTCGAGGTCCTCGACCGCGGCGACGATCTCGTCGGTGTCCATGTCCGCCAGCAGGCTTTCGCGCACCTCGTCGCCGACGTGCACCAGCACCTCGCCGTCGTCTTCCGGATCGACCAGGCCCCAGACGACTTCGCGCTTGCCCGGCGGCAGCGATTCCAGCAGGTTGCCGATCTCCGCGGGCGACAAGGTGTTGACCAACCGACGCACGGGCCCCAGCCGACCGCTGTCGAGCGCGTCGGAGAGCAGGCGCAACTGGCGTGCGGTCTTGTCGTGGCGGATGGTCTCGACCATTCGGTACTCCGGAATGGGGCCGATCCGTCAGGCGGATGCGACCGGGGCATCAAGCGTTCATTCCGCCATTATCGCCCGGCCTGCGATTTATGGACACCCTGCAGGAAGGGCTGGAACGAAGCGTGGGGTGTGGGAGCGACGTCAGTCGCGATCGACCACCACAGGCGCCCCATCGCGACTGACGTCGCTCCCACAGCGGCAGGGTCAGGTTGCGGTGGCGGCCTTCAACCAGCGCTCGATGCCGGCGCGGTCGCGCGCCTGCAGCAGTTTCGCCGCACGGGCCTGTAGGTCCGATAGGTCGCTCTCGCGGATCGCCTTGCGCAGTTCCAGCAAGGTCGCCGGATGCAGGCTGAACTCGCGCAGGCCCAGGGCCAGCAACATCGGCGCGAGCGTGGCATCGCCGGCGATCTCGCCGCACATCGCCACCGGCACCTTGTGCTCGGCGCCGATGCTGATGACGTGCCGGAGCAGGCGCAGCACACCCGGATGCAGCGGCGAATAGAGTTCGCCCAGCGCTTCGTTGTTGCGATCGGCCGCGAGCAGGTACTGGACGAGGTCGTTGGTGCCGATCGAGACGAAGTCGACCACGTCCACGAAGCCGTGGAAGGCGATCGCGGCCGCGGGTACTTCGATCATCGCGCCGAGTTCGACGTGCTCGGCGACCTCGTGCCCCTGCTTGCGCAGCTGCAGGCCGACGCGGCGCAGGCGCCGGCGCACTTCCAGCAGTTCTTCGCGGCCGCTGACCATCGGCACCAGGATGCGCACCGGGCCGTAGGCCGAGGCGCGCAGGATGGCGCGCAACTGGGTGTCGAACACGTCGGCATGCGCGAGCGACAGCCGCACGCCGCGCAGGCCGAGTGCGGGATTGTCCTCGTCGCCCACCACCAGGCCGGTGCGGTCCGCCTTGTCGGCGCCGAGGTCGAGCGTACGGATCGTCACCGGCCGCCCGCTCATCCCGAGCGCAAGGTCGCGGTAGACCTGGAACTGCTCGTCCTCGCTGGGCAGTTCGCGGCGTTGCAGGAACAGGAACTCGGTGCGGTAAAGACCGACGCCGGCGGCGCCTAGCGCATGCGCATTGGCGACGTCTTCCAGCGATTCCGCATTGGCCCACAGCGCGATGTCGACACCGTCGCGGGTCCGGCTGGGCTTGGAGCGCAGGCGGCCGAGCTCGCGTGCTTCGCGTGCAGCGTCGCGCAACCGTTCGCGGTAGCGGCGCAGGTCGTCCGGGTCGGGGTTGACCACGACTTCGCCGGTGCTGCCATCCACCAGCAGCACGTCGCCGTCGTTGATGCGTTGCAGGGCCTGCGCGTTGCCCACCACCAGTGGCAGGTGCAGGCTGCGCGCAAGGATGGCGCTGTGCGACAGCGCGCTGCCCGCGGCCGTGACCACGGCGACGACGCCCTGTTGCTGGAGCTCCGCCAATTCCGACGGCGCCACGTTGTCGCTGACCAGGATTTCGCCCGCCACGCCGGGCGTATCGGTCGCGCGCTGGTGCAGGTGCGCGTGGATGCGGCCGATCACATGGTCGAGATCGTCCATGCGGCTCTTGAGGTACGCGTCGTCCATGCCGTCGAACACGGCGGCCAGCCGGTCGCGTTGCAGGCGCAGGGCGTAATCGGCGGCGTAACGGCCGGTGCGGATCAGTTGATCCAGGCCGTGCAGCAGTTCGGGGTCGTCGAGCAGCAGCGCGTGCAGGTCGAGGAACTCGCCGACCTCTTTGGCCAACGCACCATGCAGGCGTGCGCGCAGGCTGTGCATCTCGCGGCGGGTGGCGTCGACAGCCTCGTGCAGCCGCGCCAGTTCATCGTCGATCTGGTCCTGGCGGATGCGCTGCTCGGCGACCTCCAGGACATGCGGCAGCCTGACCCGGGCGCGTCCCAGCGCGCTGCCGCGCGACGCTCCATGGCCCGGCAGCAGCGCCCTCAACTCAGGCGTCCTCGTCGAATCGTCGCTCGAACAGCGAGACGACTTCCTGCATCGCAGCGGCTTCGTCCTCGCCCTCGATGCGGACGGTCACCGGGGTCCCCTGGCCGGCGGCCAGCAGCATGACGCCCATGATGCTCTTGGCGTTCACCTCGCGGCCCTTGGCCGCCAGCGTGGCGTTGCAGCGGAAACCGGACAGCGTCTGCACGAGTTTGGCGGTCGCGCGCGCGTGCAGGCCCAGGCGGTTTGAAATGGTGAGTTCGCGCTCAAGCATCGTCGTGAATGACTCCATTGCGTGCGCCGGCGGCAGCGGTCGCCGGCAGTTCGTCCAGTCCCTGTTCCGAATAATTCATCACCCGCAGCAGCATCGGCAGGCTCAGCGCGGAAACGCGCCGGACCGGCGTCCCCAGGCGGGCCAGTTTGGCCGCCAGGTTGCTGGGGCTGGCCCCGTACAGGTCGGTCAGCACCAGCACGCCGTCGCCGCCGTCCACGCGCCGGAGCGCGGCGGAAGCCTGCGGGAGCAGCGCCTCCAGGTCGGCATCGAACGGCACCTCGAAGGCCTCCGCCTTCAGGGGCAGTTGCCGCAACAGCGCCGTGGCGACGGCGAGGATCGCCGCACCCACGCCGGGATGAGTCACAAGAAGAATGCCACAGGCCATGCAGGAACGTTAACAGACCGACATGACGCGCTGGAAGCCGCGCGGATGGAACGATGCGGCGCCCGGTTCGGGCGTCAGTCCGTCTCCGGTCAGTCCTGCTCTCGCTAGTCCAGTTCCCGGTGGAAGGTGGCCACTTCCTCCCAGCCCTGCTCGCGCGCATGGCGGGCGAGCGTCTCGGCCAGGTAGACCGAGCGGTGCTTGCCGCCCGTGCAGCCGAAGGCGATGGTCACGTAACTACGGGTCTCGCCGCGCAGGCGCGGCAGCCAGGTGTCCAGGAAGCCGCTCACCTGGCCGACGTATTCGGCGACCTCCGGTTGCGCGTCCAGGAACGCCCGCACCTTCGGGTCGCGGCCAGCGTACGGGCGCAGGTCCGGGTTCCAGTGCGGGTTGGGCAGCACGCGGGCATCGAACACGAAGTCGGCATCGGCCGGCACGCCGCGCTTGTAGGCGAAGGATTCGAACAGCAGCGACAGCTGCGCGCTCTTGTTGAAGGCGAACTCGGCGATGATCCGGCGCCGCAACTGGTGCACGTTGAGCTGGCTGGTGTCGATGATGACATCGGCTTCGCCGCGCAACGGCTCGACGATGGCGCGCTCCTGCCGGATGGCTTCCTGCAGCGACAGGCCGCCATGGCCCAGCGGATGCCGGCGGCGGGTGTCGGAATAGCGCCGCAACAGGACCTCGTCGCTGGCGTCGAAAAAGATCAACCGGCCTTCCAGCCCCAGCTGCGCCAGCGCGGCGCGCCACTGTGCCAACCGGGACAGGTCGCTCTGGCGGCTGCGCACGTCGATGCCGACGGCGATCTTCGGCGGCAGCTCGTCCTCGCGCATCAGGCTGCGCACGAACGAAGGCAGCAGGTCCACCGGCAGATTGTCGACGCAGTAGTAGTCCAGATCCTCGAAGGTCTTCAGCGCAACCGACTTCCCCGAACCGGACAGGCCGCTGACGATGACGACGGTGGGCGCGGGCGGGGCCGGCGTGCCGTGCTCGTCGTGCGCCGGGTCGGCCTGCGGGACGATAGGGTCCGTCATGGTGTGCTGCGCTCGAGCAGGTTGCTGTGGCGCGCAATGAACATCGCGGCGGGGTCGATGCCCTTGGTCCGCAGGATGTGCAAGCGCGTCGCCGCTTCGGTGAGCACGGCCAGGTTGCGGCCGGGCATCACCGGTAGGGTGATCAGCGGCACATCGAGGTCCAGTACGTGCCGCGTGCCGGAGTCGCCGGTCAGCCGCTCGTAGCCGTGCGGGTTGGGCTCGGTCATCGGGCGCGTGAGGTGGACGATCAGGCGCAGGTACTTGTTCTTCTTCACCGCGGTATCGCCGAACATCTCACGCACGTTGAGCACGCCCAGGCCGCGCACTTCCAGCAAGTCCTGCAGCAGCTCGGGGCAGGTGCCGTCCAGCACGTCCGGCGCGATCTGGGTGAATTCGGGCGCGTCATCGGCGACCAGGCGGTGCCCGCGGCTGAGCAGCTCCAGCGCGAGTTCGCTCTTGCCGGATCCGGCTTCGCCGGTGATCAGCACGCCGATCGAATATATCTCCATGAAGACGCCATGCAGCGTCACCCGCGGCGCCAGCGTGCGGGCGAGGTGGTAGGAGATGTGGTTGAGCAGTTCGTGGCCGCGCTTGGGCGAGACCCACAGCGGCGTATCGTTCTCGTTGGCGGCTTCGCGCAGGTCCTCGGGGCAGGACTGGTTCTTGCTGATGACCAGGGCCAGCGGCTTGGCCTGCACGATCTTCTCGATGGTTTCCCAGCGTTGGCGCGAATCCAGCGAGTCGAGCCAGGTCAGCTCTTCCGTGCCGAGGATCTGCACTTTGTTGGGATACACGGCATTGAGATAGCCGGCCAGCGAGGGACGTCGCGAGAGGGTATCGCCGGCTTCCAGCACGCGCTTCTCGCCTTTCTGGCCCGCCAGCCAGCGCAGGACCAGCTTGTCCTTCTGGTGGTCGAACAGTTCGCGGGCGGTGATGCTGGTATTCATCATGCGGAAGCGGCCGGCAGGAAGAGGGCGCCGGTTCGCATGCGGACGGTGGAATCGGCCGGGCCAGTGTAAAGGGCCGGTGCGTGCTTCGCGACCGCAAGGGGCCGCTCCGTCGCGGAGCGGCCCGGGGACAGGGCGCGGCGATCGCCGCGCGACGGCTCAGCCGATCAGTTCGCCGCGTACGCCGACGCGCTGGACGTCGGAACGTTTTTCCTTGTGCTTCACCAGCAGGCGATCGAGCTTGTCGGCCAGGACATCGATGGCGGCGTACATGGTTTGCGCGCCGGCATCGGCGTGCAGGGTGCGGCCAGCGACGTTGATCGTGGCTTCTGCCAGGTAATCGGGCTTGCGGGTCCCCAGTTGCGTACGGACTTCGAAGGGTTGATCGAAGTGGCGTTCCAGCCGCTTCAGCTTGGTCTCGACATATTCGCGCAGGGCGGGAGTGACTTCGATTTCATGGCCGTAAGTCTCGATACGCATGTGTGCCTCCTTCGGGTCTGTAGAGCCGCGCGGTTGCGCGGAACGCGTGTCATGGGAAATGACAACGCAGCAGTGTCTGGGGTTCCTGCAAATCCTCCTTTTTTGGTCGATGGAAAGCGGTGCCTTCAGGGACAAGATGGACCCGTTGGCGGCAACTATCAACCGTCCGCGTGCTTTTTTTCGCACGCGCGGCGAGGTGTTAGAAAAGTGTTTTGGGAGAGCGGGACGCGGTCACGAAAACGGTTTGCGCCGCTCGGCGGTTCAGGCGATGCGCACGCGTTCGTGTGAAGACAGGATGTTCAGCGCTTCGCGGTACTTGGCCACGGTGCGGCGTGCCACCGGGATGCCGGACGCCTTGAGCAGGTCCGCCAGCTTGGCGTCGGAAAGCGGCTTGCGCGGGTTCTCCGCATCCACCAGCCGCCGGATCATCGCCTGGATGGCGGTGCTGGACGCCTCGCCGCCGCCTTCGGTATCGATGCCCGAGGCGAAGAAGGCGCGCATGGGCAGGGTGCCGCGCGGCGTGCGCACGTATTTGCGCGCGATGGCGCGCGACACGGTCGATTCGTGCAGGCCGACGTCTTCGGCAACGTCGCGCAGGGTGAGCGGGCGCAAGGCCTGCTCGCCGAATTCCAGGAACCCCGCCTGCTGGTGCAGCAGGCAGCGCATCACCTTGAGCAGCGTCTCGCCGCGCGCCTCGACGCTCTTGAGCAGCCAACGCGCTTCCTGCAGCTGCGTCTTGAGATAACCGGCATCGCTGTCGCCGCACTGGCGGATCATCTGCTCGTAGCCGCGATGGATGGTGATGCGCGGCAGTGCGCTGCCGGCCAGCGCGGTGCGCCACACGCCGCGCTGGCGCCAGACCACGCAGTCGGGCACGACGTACGTGTCATGCGACAGGTCGCCGACCTGGGCGCCGGGTTTGGGATCGAGCGTGCGCAGCAGTTGCACGGCCTCCTCGACCTCGGCGACGGGGCGCTTCATTTCCTGTGCGATGCCGGCCACACCGCTGCGGGGCAGGCGCTCCAGCGCGGTCTCGGCGATCTTCATCGCGAGCGCCTTGCCGGGCGTATCGTCGCTGAGCACCGACAGCTGCAGCTGCAGGCATTCGCCCAGCGAGCGTGCCGCCACGCCGACGGGATCGAAGCGCTGCACCTGGTGCAGCACGACCAGAATGTCCTCCTCGGCCGCCTCGATCTCGGGACGCAACGCTTCGGCGATGCCGGCGATCGGTTCGCGGAGATAGCCATCGTCTTCCAGCGCGTCGATCAGCGCGGCCCCGATCGTGCGGTCGCGGGGGGACAGGTGGGAGAGGTGGAGCTGCCACAGCAGGTGGCCATGCAGGGTATCGGCCTCGACCACGCGTTCGGCCGGGCTGCCGTTCTCGTCGTCGTCGAAGGAGCCGCCGCCGGACGAGGTCCAGGGACCATCATCGGGAGACCAGTCATCGGGGGCTTCGCCGCCCTCGCCATCGCCGTCCTCGCTGCGCGTGCGTTCGGCAGGTGGCGCGTCGTCTTCACTGCTGCCGGACGCGGCGGGTTCCTGGTCGGATTCCACCCAGTCGAGGAGGGGATTGGTTTCGACGGCCTCGGTCAGTTCGACTTCGAGTTCCGTGGTCGACATCTGCAGCAGCCGGATCGCCTGACGCAACTGCGGCGTCATGACCAGATGCTGTCCCAGCGATGTCTGAAGGCGTGGCTTCATTCCCGACCTTGGAAACCCGTGGCGGCCAAGGGCCGCCGACGGGGATCACAGGCGGAAGGTCTCGCCCAGATAGACCCGGCGTACGTCCGGATTGGCCAGCAATGCGTCCGGGGCCCCCTGCGCCAGAACGCTACCGGCATTGAGGATATACGCCCGGTCGCAGATTCCCAAGGTTTCGCGCACGTTGTGGTCGGTGATGAGGACGCCGATGCCGCGATCCTTGAGGTGTTTCACGATGCGCTGGATCTCGCCGACCGAGATGGGGTCGACGCCTGCGAAGGGTTCGTCGAGCAGCATCAGCCGCGGGCGGGCGGCCAGGGCGCGCGCGATCTCCACGCGCCGGCGCTCGCCACCGGAGAGGCTGGCGCCCAGCTGGTCGGCCACGTGGGTGATCTGCAGTTCGTCCAGCAGCGATGCCAGTTCGCGGTCGATGCCGGCCGCATCCAGGTCCTCGCGCAGTTCCAGCACCAGCCGGATGTTGTCGCTCACCGACAGCTTGCGGAACACCGACGGTTCCTGCGGCAGGTAGCCCACGCCGAGTTTGGCGCGGCGATACATCGGCTCGGCGGTGATGTCCTTGCCGTCGAGTTCGATGGTGCCGGCATCGGCGGCGACCAGGCCCACGATCATGTAGAAGCAGGTGGTCTTGCCCGCGCCGTTCGGGCCGAGCACGCCGACCACTTCGCCCGGCTGCAGGGTCAGGCCGAAGTCGGCGACGACCTCGCGTTGCTTGTAGCGCTTGCGTAGTCCCTTCGCGATCAACATCAGTTCTTGCCCTGGGCGGGTGCGGCGGACTTCGGCTGGATCACCGTCTTGATGCGCGAACCGTCGCCGCCGGCCTGCATGTTGCCGGTCTTGGTGTTGTAGACCATGCGCTGGCCGCTGTTGGATCCGCGATCCGACTTGACGGTGTAGTTCCCGATGAAGGTGATGGTTTCGGTCTTCATGTCGTATTCGACACGGTCGGCCTGGGCGTCCATCCAGCTGCCGTTGTCCATCTGCTGCTTCATCTTCACCTGCTTGCCGGTGAACACAGAGCGCGAGATCTCGCCGCCGGCCATGTAGATCTCGGCCGCACTCGAGCGGATCTCCAGCGAACCCTGGGTGACCACGACGCCACCCGACAGCACGGTCTTGCCATCGCCTTCCAGGTTGCCGGACTGGCCGCCGGCATCGATCGACATGGCCTGGTTGCGGTCCGTGGACTTTGCCATCGCACCTGCGGCAGGCAGCAGGAGCAGCAGTGCGGCGCTAGCGAGCAGAACGCGGTTCATAGATGGATTTCACCTGGGATTTGAATTCGTAAGCCTTGGTCTTGAGATTGGTCTCAAAGCCACGCCCGGTCAGTCTAGAGCCGGGCTGGGTGACCGTCACCTCGTCATCGGTCTGGGCGAGGTCGCGGTCGGGGAATACGTTCAGCGATGCGGTGCGGAAATCCGCTTTCCGCGCGCTGCCTGCCGGCGAGGTCCCGTGCACGTCGCCGCGCAGACGCAACTCCTCCCCTTTGGCGCTGAGCCAGCCGGTCTTCGAGCGCAGCTCCCACGAGCGGCCCTGTTCCTCGGGCAGCAGGAACAGCGGGGTGGTGATGGTGTAGGTCTCGTCGCGGGGATCGCGCGTCATCAGGGGCGCGCGCACGGCTACGGCCTCCGTGCCCTCACTGTTGAGCGCGATCATCTCGAAATCGCGCATGACGTAGTCGGAGCGGTCGGCCAGCACGCGGTTCGGCGGCGGAATGTCGCGATTCTTCCAGGCCGACCAGCCGCTGACGATGGCGGCGGCCAGCAGGACCAAGCCGAGGATGGCGCGCCAGCTCATGCCATGCCCCCTTCGAACACCGGTGCGTGGCCCTGCGCGCCCAGCAGCAGGTCGCAGGCCTCGCGGGCTGCGCCCTGGCCGGCGGCGCGGCGGGTCTGCCAGTGCGCGCGGCGGGCGGTCCAGGGGTGCGCGTCGGCGGGCGCGATGGCCAGGCCGACGGCATCGAACGGGGGCGCATCGGGCAGGTCGTCGCCCATGAAGGCGACCTCGTCCAGTCCGATCTCCAGCGTCGCGCAGAGCTCGCGCACCTTCGCCAGCTTGTCCTTGATGCCGGTGAAGACCTGCACGCCCAATTCGCGCCCGCGCGCCACCGCGACGGTGCCGCCGCGAGCGGTGATGAAGGCGACCTCGATCCCGGCCCGCTTCAGCAGCACCAGGCCCTGGCCGTCCTGCACGTGGAAAGCCTTCTGCTCACGGCCCTCGCCGTCCAGGAAGATGCGGCCATCGGTCAGTGTCCCATCCACGTCGAAGCACGCCAGGCGGATGCGCGTGGCGCGTGCCAGCACATCATCGGTCAGGTCGTGGAGATGGCGCAGGGGCATGGTGACAGGATGGGGTGGGGAGGGAGGGACGGCAAGCCGGGAGTCGTTGACCACACCCGGTTACACCACGCGGGCGCGCAACAAGTCGTGAATGTTGAGGGCGCCGACCGGGCGCTGTTCATCGTCCACTACCAGGAGTCCGCTGATCTGGTGGGTCTCCATCAGGCGCGCCGCTTCCACGGCGAGCTGGTCCGCACCGATGGTCTTGGGCTGGCGCGTCATCACGTCGGCGATGTGCGCGTTGCGCAGGTCCAGCGCGGGATTGTCGAGGGTGCGGCGCAGGTCGCCGTCGGTGAAGAGCCCCGCCAGGCGTCCTTCGGCATCGACCACGGCGGTCATGCCCAGGCGCTTGCGACTCATCTCTACCAGCGCCTCGCTGAGGGTGGCGGTGACGTCCACGCGAGGCACGTCGTCGCCAGCATGCATGACGTCGGTGATGTGCAGCAGCAGGCGGCGGCCAAGGCTGCCGGCCGGGTGGGATCGGGCGAAGTCGTCGGCGGTGAAGCCGCGGGCATCGAGCAGGGCTACGGCCAGCGCATCGCCCATCGCCAGCGAGGCGGTGGTACTGCTGGTGGGGGCAAGATCCAGCGGGCACGCTTCGGCCGGCACGCTGACGTCGAGGTGTATGTCGCTTTCGCGCGCCAGCGTGGACTGCGGGCGACCGGTCATGGCGATGACGGTATTGCCCTGGCGCTTGAGTACCGGCAGCAGCATCAGCACTTCGTCCGACTCGCCCGAATACGACAAGGCCAGCACCACGTCGGCGTCGGTGATCATGCCCAGGTCGCCGTGGCCCGCCTCGCCCGGATGAACGTAGAAGGCGGGCGTGCCCGTGGACGCGAGCGTGGCGGCGATCTTGCGCGCTACGTGGCCGGACTTGCCCATGCCGGTGCAGACCACGCGACCTTGCCCAGCGAGGATGGCCTGGCACGCGGCCGAGAACGAACCGTCGATGCGGGCGGCGAGGGCATCCAGTGCGCGTGCCTCGATCTCGATGACCCGGCGTCCGCTG
Organism: Pseudoxanthomonas sp. YR558; assembly: GCF_900116385.1. Taxonomy (NCBI): domain Bacteria; kingdom Pseudomonadati; phylum Pseudomonadota; class Gammaproteobacteria; order Lysobacterales; family Lysobacteraceae; genus Pseudoxanthomonas; species Pseudoxanthomonas sp. YR558. The sequence goes on from NZ_FPCI01000002.1 coordinate 684,040, forward strand.
GCGGCCAGGCTGGCGGGCGGGACGGACCGGGACAGGGGGTTCGGCTGGGACATGCGGATGGGGCGCCGACGGTTAGAATGGCCGGGTATTTTATTAGGAAAGCCCGTTGGACGCTGAAACCATCCGTAAACTCATCGAATCCGGCTTGCCGGGTGCCCAGGCCGACGTCCAGGGCGACGATGGCGTCCATTTCGAGGCCACCGTCGTGGCCGAGGCCTTCCGTGGCAAGCTGCCGCTGGCCCGCCACCGCATGGTGTACGCCACCCTGGGCGAACGCATGGGCGGCGAGATCCATGCTTTGCAGCTACGCACGCTGACGCCTGAAGAAGCGGCCGCGGCGCACTGACGCGCCGCGCTTCCGTCCCCCTCTCCTCTCCGACCTTTCCTTCCGGACTTCCATGCAGAAGATCATCGTCACCGGTGGCAACACGCTCAACGGCGAAGTCACCATCTCCGGCGCCAAGAACGCCGTGCTCCCTATCCTGTGCGCGACCCTGCTGGCGGACGCGCCGGTGGAGATCACCAACGTGCCGCACCTGCACGACGTGGTGACCACGGTGAAACTGTTGGGCGAGCTGGGCGCCGGCATCACCATCGACGAGGGCACGCTGGCGAAAGGACGCGGCATCACTGTCGATCCGACCACCGTCAGCCGGTTCGTGGCGCCGTACGAACTGGTCAAGACGATGCGCGCCTCGATCCTCGTGTTGGGCCCCTTGGTCGCGCGCCATGGCGCGGCGGTGGTGTCGCTCCCCGGCGGTTGCGCGATCGGTTCGCGTCCGGTCGATCAGCACATCAAGGGCCTGCAGGCGCTGGGTGCCGAGATCACCGTCGAGAACGGCTACATCAAGGCCCGCGCCGCACGCCTGAAGGGCGCGCGCTTCGTGTTCGACATGGTCACCGTGACCGGCACCGAGAACGTCATGGCGGCCGCTACGCTGGCCGAAGGCACCACCGTGTTGGAAAACGCCGCGATGGAGCCGGAAGTCACCGACTTGGCCGAATGCCTCAATGCGCTGGGCGCGAAGATCGAGGGCGCGGGCACCTCGCGCATCGTGATCCATGGCGTCGAACGCCTGGGCGGCGGACGCCACTCGGTGGTGCCGGACCGCATCGAGACCGGTACCTTCCTCGTCGCCGGTGCGATGACGGGTGGCAAGGTGATCGTGCGCAACGCGCGCCCCGATACGCTGGAAGCCGTGCTCGACAAGCTGACCGAGGCCGGCGCGAAGATCGAGACCACCGCCGACAGCATCACCCTCGACATGCTGGGCAAGCGTCCGAAGGCCGTCAGCCTGACCACGGCGCCGTATCCCGCATTCCCCACCGACATGCAGGCGCAATTCATGGCGCTCAACTGCGTGGCGGACGGCGTGGGCGTGATCAATGAGACGATCTTCGAAAACCGCTTCATGCACGTCAACGAACTGCTGCGCCTGGGTGCCGACATCCGCGTCGAAGGCCATACGGCCATCGTGCGTGGTGTCGAGCGGCTGGGTGGCGCGCCGGTGATGGCGACCGACCTGCGGGCGTCGGCATCGCTGATCCTGGCAGGCTTGGTGGCAGACGGCGAGACCACGATCGACCGTATCTATCACCTGGATCGCGGCTACGAGAACATCGAAGAGAAACTTGGTGGGCTGGGCGCGACGATCAGGCGCGTGTCGTGACGCGACCTGATCCGAAACTGTCGGGCATCCGGCCACGGTTCCCACTGCGTCGCAAGATCCTGCTCGGCATCGTCGTGGCGCTGCTCGCGCTGGTGGCATGGCTGCACTACACCGGCTCGGCCGCTACCCATGGCATCACTACCCAGGACATGGACTGGAACGGCGACGGCACGGTGACGCAGGGTGAGATCGCACAATCGATCTTCACTGTCGTGGTGGAGCAGAAGCAGGATGGCCAGCGGCACTGCAATACGTTCGCGTGGCGCAGCGGGGCGGGCACGATCCGGATGGATTGCAAAACCGTGTTCCAGGCCGACGCGTCGCCGGTCAAGGAATAAAAAAAGCCCGGCAACGCCGGGCTTTTTTCTGACGGGAAGGCGACGACTCAGCGCCAGGACTTCAGCGTCAAATCGATAGTGTCCTGGCCGTTTTCCCGCTGCAGGATGCGCGCGGGCACCGGCGCGTTGGCCACCACCCACACGATGGTCTGCTTGTCGCCGTCGGTCCGCACGACCTTGGTGGCATCCTGCGCCTTGCCGCCGACGGTGATGCGCTCCTTGCCGGCGACCTGGTAGGTCATCGCCTTGGCGCGCCCGTTCTCGACCATGCGGTAGGTGAGCGGCTTGCCTGCGGCGACGTCGCGCACGATGGCCAGGTTGACCAGAAGGGCGTCCATGTCGCCCGCCTGCAGTTTCACCGGGCCTGCGCGATCGGGCTTGATGTCTCCGGTCCACGTGGCCTGTGCTTTCGACCAGTCGTACACGGTGTTGACGTTCTTTTTCTTGATCAGCAGGCGCGAGCTGTCGCTGCTGTTCAACGGACGCATGCGGCCGTCCTGCTCGTCGAACACCGTCTTCTGGCTGAGGTCGACCGCCTGATTGCGCACGGTCAACGTGTACTGCCAGCGATTGCCCGGCTGTGGCGCGACGACCATTTGGCCTTCGCCGCTCATGCCGAGGGCGCTTGCGTTGTAGTTCGCAGTGAAGGCTTCGACAGCGAGCGCCGGCGCAGTGGCCGCGCCGAACAGCGTAGCGGCAAGCAACAGGCGCGAGGTGCGGAAGGCGTTCGTGGTCATGTTCAGGGCACTCCTTGGTATTCGACCAGGCGCAGATCGATGCCGTCCTGACCGTCTTCCCGCTGCAGGATGCGCACGGGGGTGGGGACGCCATCGGCGACCCAGAAAATGGTTTCGTCGTTGCCGCCGTTGGTACGGCTGACGCGCAAGGCACTGTAGCTCAGATCATCCACCTGGACCGTCTCTGGCTCGGCGGATACCGCGTACGCGTATTCCCGTACGCGGCCGTTGTCGACCACGCGGTAGCTCAGTTGGCGGCCCGGTGCCGCGTCGCGGATGACCGCAAGGTTCATCAGCAGCGCACTCAGGTCGCCGGTCTGCAGGGAAAGCGGAGCCCTGCGGTTCTTCTTGATGTCGCCCTGCCACTGCGCCGTGTGGTTGGCCCAGTCGTAGGTGCCGACCATCTTCTTGCCCATCAGCAGGGCATGGCGAACCGTGGCCTGGCTGCGCGGGCGGAACAGATCACCTTCCACGTCGAAGACGGTGCTCTGTTCGATGTTCAAGCCCGCGAGGCGGGCGAAGCCGCGCGTGCCCTTCACGTTGAGGTCGATCTGCCACTGCTCCCCGCCACGCGGCGCGACCTTCATGCTCGCGCTGCCTGCCAGCTTGCCTTCGTTGTACGCCTGGTAACTGGCCACGAACGGCTCCAGCGCCTGCGCGGGCGCTGCGAGGCCGGCCAGGAGCAAGCCAAGGATGGGGAGGCGGAGGTGGAGGAGCATTCGGGGGGAGCGAAGCTTAGGGATTGAAACGGTCGGCTGAATCTAGAGACAGGGGATTTAATAGCGGCTGACCATGACGGAACACCGTGTCCCCCTGTTCAGCTAACTCACCCGCCGTCGCCAGACGCAGGGCGGCCACCAGCAGGGCGTGCTCCCGGGGCAGCAGGCGCGCTGCCAGGGTTTCCGGGGTGTCGCCGGCCGTGATGGGGATCCGAACCTGGCCAATGACGGCCCCCGCATCGAGTTCAGGCACCACGAAATGCACGCTGGCCCCGTGCTCGGCGTCGCCGGCCTCCAATGCTCGGGCGTGGGTGTACAGGCCGCGATATTTGGGGAGCAGCGACGGGTGGATATTCAGCAACCTGCCGCGGAAGCGCGCGATGAAGCCTTCACCGAGGATGCGCATGTAGCCGGCGCAGACGACCCAGTCCGGGTGGGATGCGGCCACCGCGTCGGTCAGCGCGGCTTCGTAGGCCGATCGATCGGGGAAGCCGGAGGGCTTGGCGCTCCAGCGGGCCGCGGCGGACACAAGTTGTAGGGCGGGCGCAGCGGGACGGTCCGAGAACACGCCCACGATCTCGGCATCCAGTGTGCCCGCTTCTATGGCGCGAAGGATCGCCTGCAGGTTGCTGCCCCTGCCGGACGCCAGCACCGCGATGCGGGCCGTCATGGCGCGGCCTGCCTGCGCTCGGCGCGCGCCAGCGGCCAGGTCGCGAGGGCACCGAGCGTGGCCAGCAGCATGTCGGCGTGGGCATCCCAAACATCGCCCTGCTGACCGTTGTAGGACTCGGCGGCGTCCGGCGACATCGTCAGCGCGATCCCCCATTCCAGCCATTCGTAGACCAGGCTGCTGCACATGACGAGCATCACCGCGATACCGAAGGCTTGCCCCATCGTCAGTGCCGGCCAGCGTTGGCGAAGCCAGTGCCAGACCGCCGGTGCGAAGCACACGCCGTACATCAGGTGGATGAAGCGGTCGAAGTGGTTGCGTTGCCAGCCGAACGCCTCTGCAGGCGACCAATCGATCGCGGATTGCAGCCACGCGTCGTATGGCACGTACGAGTACAGCCAGCGTGCGCCGATGCAGTGCGCCACGATGAAGCCGCAGATGAGCGCGAAGTGCAGCGGCTGCAATGGCCAGCGACGGTCATGCCACCACAGCCAACCCAGGCCGAGCACCGTGAGGCTGCTGTGCATGGCCTGTTCGACGGGCCAGCGCGGCGCGATCCAACTGGCCGCGAACACGACCAGCGTCAGGCCGAAGGCGATCCCGTTGGCGCGCGACATCGCGCGGCTCAGCCGATGCGGACGCGCTCGCCGCCCTGGGACGGCACTACCTGGCCGATCTGCCAGTGCGCCAGTTGCAGGCGCGCCAGGTCGGCCTGCACGGCCGGCACCTGGTCCGGCGCCACGACAAGCACGAAGCCGATGCCGCAGTTGAACGTGCGCCACATCTCGCTGTTCTCGACGGCGCCTTCGCGCTGCAGCCAGTCGAACACCGGCGGCAGCGCCCATGCGCTGGCGTCGATCTCCAGGCCCAGACCCTCGGGAACGACGCGGATGATGTTCTCGGTCAGGCCGCCACCGGTGATGTGCGCCATACCGTGCATGTCGTGCGCCTGCAGCAGTTCCAGGATCGGCTTCACGTAGAGCGTGGTCGGCGCCATCAGCGCATCGGCGAGCTTCACGCCGCCGACGTCGATGTCGGACGGGCGACCGGCGCGGTCATAGATGCGGCGGACCAGCGAATAACCATTGGAGTGCGGACCGCTGGACGCGATGCCGATCAGCACGTCGCCGGCGCGCACCTTGGCGCCGTCCAGCAGGCGCGACTTCTCCACTGCGGCCACGCAGAAGCCAGCGAGGTCGTATTCGCCCGGGCCATACATGTCCGGCATTTCGGCCGTTTCGCCGCCAATCAGCGCACAGCCGGAGAGTTCGCAGCCGCGCGCGATGCCGCCGACCACGGCCACCGTGGTGTCGACGTCGAGCTTGCCGGTGGCGAAGTAGTCGAGGAAGAACAGCGGCTCTGCGCCCTGCACCAACACGTCATTGACGCACATGGCGACCAGGTCGATGCCGATCGTGTCGTGGCGGCCCAGCTGCTGCGCGAGTTTGAGCTTGGTGCCCACGCCGTCGGTGCCGGAGACCAGCACCGGTTCGCGGTACTTGCCCGACAGGTCGAACAGCGCACCGAAGCCACCCAGGCCACCCATCACCTCGGGGCGGAAGCTGCGCTTGACCAACGGTTTAATGCGCTCGACCAGCTCGTTGCCGGCGTCGATGTCGACACCCGCGTCGCGATAGGTCATCGGGGTGGGGGCGGGCGTCGTCGGCTGGGTCACGGGCGGTCTTCGGCGGGGCAAGAGGCGTGATTTTAAAGGAATCGCCACCGGAATCGGCTGGCCTGAACGGCCGGCGTTGGCGAGGGCATGCCATTCGGGCAACAATTCGAGGGGTCAGAAGAGCTCAAGGACGCTCGATGCGCCGGATTTCTGGTTTCGCCCTCGCCGCCGCCATGTTGCTGGCGGTTTTGACCACGACGCCCCAGGTGCAGGCCCAGTCCGGCCTGCGCACGGAAGGCGACGCCGTGTCGGCGCGCGGCTTGTACCAAGCGGAAGTGCCGGTGAACGGCCAGGGCGAGGCCGAGCGTCAGGGCGGCTTCGCGCGCGCGCTGGGCAGCGTGCTCGGCAAGCTGTCGGGCGACCGCGGCGTGATGTCGCGCCCTGGCGTGGGTGCCGAATTGCGCAACGCCAAGGACTATGTCGAGGGTTACGACTACCGGCAGGACCAGGGCACGTCGGCCTCCGGCGCCCCCACGTTCCGCACCACGCTGGTCGTGCGCTTCGACGAAGACCAGGTGAATGGCCTCGCCGGCGCGCTCGGCTTGCCGATCTGGCCACAGCCGCGACCGAAGCCGGTGGTCTGGCTGGCGATCAACGATGGCAGCGGTCCGCGCCTGGTCGGTTTGCCGCAGTCCAATGCCGCGCGCCCGCTGCTCAATCGCGCGGTCGAGCGTGGTTACAGCCTCGGCCTTCCAGGTGGTGGCGCCGCGGAGCAGGCGCTGGTCGGCGCGATCTGGCGTCAGGACACCGCGGCCGTCGCACGCGCCTCCTCGCGCTACAGCCCACCCATGCAGCTCATCGGCAAGCTGTACCGCGACAAGAGCGGCTGGACGGCCGACTGGGTGTTCGTCGATGCCGGCAAGGTCCTGGCGAAGTGGTCGGTCACCGACGCCGATGCAAGGCGCGCGATGTCGTCCGGCGCCGATGGCACGGCCGACGCCCTGGTGAAGCGCTACGGCAAGCGCGGTACCGCCGGTCCCGCCGGCACCTACCGTGTGCTGTTCACCGGGGTTCGCAGCACCGACGACTACCTGCGCCTGACCGGCCACCTGCAGAAGATGGCCGTCGTCCGCCGCATCACGCCGGTACGCGCCAGCGGCGACACGCTGGAGCTGGATCTCGAACTGGTCTCCGGCTTGGCCGGCTTCCGCCGCACGATGGGCGACCAGGCACCGTTCACCGGCGGCGAAGGCGAGCCGCCGGCCTTCCAGATGCGCTGACCAGGGGATCGCATGGACCTTTCTTCCACGCCGGTAGGAACGCTGGCCCGCCGTTGGCAATGGTTGTTCATCGCCCTGATCGTCGGGTGGCTGATATGGCTGCTGGCGCCCGTGCTGACGCCGTTCGTCTGCGCCGCGTTGTTGGGTTGGTTGGGCGATCCGTGGGTCGATCGTCTGGAGCGCACGGGGCGCTCCCGGACCACGGCCGTGGTGCTGGTGTTCACGCTGATGCTGCTGTTGCTGGTGCTCGCGCTGGTGATCCTGGTGCCGATGATCGAGCGACAGGTGGTGACGGTGATCGAATCGCTGCCCGCCTATCGCGACTGGTTCGTGCAGACGGCGCTGCCCTGGATCGAGCGCAGGACGGGCCTGGAACTGGTCGCCTGGTTGGATCCGGATCGACTGACCGAGTGGGTGCGCGGTCACTGGCAGCAGGCAGGCGGTGTCGCGGCGACGCTGTTCGGTTATTTCTCGCGCTCCGGTTTCGCGGTGATGGCGTGGATCGCCAACCTGGTACTGCTGCCGATCCTGACGTTCTACTTCCTGCGCGATTGGGACCTGCTGGTGGAGCGCATCGCCGCGCTGGTGCCGCGCGACCATATCGCGACGGTCAACCGGCTGGCGCTCGAATCGAACGAGGTCCTCGGTGCGTTCCTGCGCGGCCAGTTCCTGGTGATGCTGGCGCTCGGCGCCATCTATGCGATCGGCTTGTCGGTGGTGGGCCTCAAGGTTGGTCTGCTGGTCGGCATCATTGCCGGCCTGATCAGCTTCGTGCCGTATCTGGGCACGGCAAGCGGCATCGTGCTGGGCGTGATTGCGGCCCTGGTGCAGTCCGGCGGCGACTGGTCGCTGGTGGCGATGGTGATGGGCGTGTTCGTCGTCGGCCAGATGCTGGAAGGTTACGTGCTCACGCCGCGCATCGTCGGTGATCGCATCGGCCTGCATCCGGTGGCGGTGATCTTCGCCATCATGGCGGGAGGTCAATTATTCGGATTTCTGGGTATGCTGCTGGCGCTGCCGATCGCCGCGATCGCGAACGTGCTGCTGCGGTTCGCCCACGAGCGCTATACCCAGAGCCGTCTCTACGCGGGTGACAGGCCGGCCATCCTGCTGGACTCCTACATCGACAAGGGCAGCGTGGAACAAGCATCTGAGCGGGGCACCGAAGCGCCGTGAGCAAAACCCCGGGCGGTGCGAGCGTGGGGCCGCAGTTGCCCTTGGCACTGCGTTATCCCGCCGACCAACGATTCGAAACGTTCGTCCGGCCACCGGACGGCGCCTTGCCTGGCTTGCGGGCGCTGGCCGCGCAGGCCGACGCGACGTGGACCTACATCGCAGGCGCTTCGCGTACCGGAAAGACCCATCTGGCACTGGCCATGTGCGCGGCCGCCGAGCAGCAGGGGCGCCGTGCAGCCTACTTGCCCATGATGGCGGCAGCCGGGCGAGCGCGCGATGCGCTGGAAGCCCTCGATGGCTACGACGTGATCGCGCTCGATGGCCTCGAAGCCATCGCGGGCAATCGCGAGGATGAAGTCGCGCTGTTCGATTTCCACAATCGCGCGCGCGCGCAGGCACAGGGCGTGCTTTACACCGCGCGAGGCATTCCGGACGAACTCGGCCTAGGCCTGCCGGACCTGCGCTCGCGCCTACAGCAATGCATGCGCGTCATGCTGGATCCGCTGGACGATGAAGGGCGTCGCGACGTCCTGCGCGAACGTGCGCACCGACGCGGCCTGGTGGTGGACGATGCCGCGCTGGACTGGCTGCTGACCCATACCCAGCGCGATCTGGGTGCGCTGGTCGCGTTGTTGGACACGCTCGACCGGGCCTCGCTCGCCGCCCAACGCCGCATCACCGTGCCGTTCCTGCGGCAGACCTTGGGCAGTGGAAGGCCGCCGGCGGCCTGACTCAGGGGCACCGCTCTGCGACTTCCTCCCACACCACCGGCTCCCAGTACGCGTTGTCGCGCAGGCTCTGGGTGTCGAGCTTGTCGCGCAGCAGGCGTGCGCCGATGCGGTAGCTCATGTTCGGTTTGACGTCGACCACCAGTGGTTTGTACGCCTTGGCCATCTCAAAGCGCTTCATCTTGTTGATCTGGAACAGTTGCGCCGAGTTCAGACGATGCGTATCGATGAACTCACGCACCACCAGCACGTGCTGACCCACCGCCAGACGATGGCGGTTAGCCGGTTGCAGCGGCGTACTGCGTCCATCGATGGTGGTGATGTCGGCATGGAAGACGTCCCGACTTTTCGGGACGACGCCGCCGTGCGTGGTGACGAAGCCACAGGCGCCCTTCGCCTGGGTACCGATCTCGATGCGGTACGCGGGCACCGCCACCACGCCTGCGATCCCATTGAGTTTCAAAGCGGTGCCACCACGCAACACCTCCGCGGCGACGCGGCCCTCACCCCGCTGCATCGCCTGTTCCAACAGCGGCGCAGGCGGTGTCGCACCGTCCAGCCGCACACCATTCAAACCGACCAGCCTGTCGCCGACTTTCAGCCCTAGCCGTGCCGCAGGTCCGTCGGGCGTCAGCGCCAGCACGGGCAATCCGGCCCGCTGCGCAGAGCGCACGTCGATGACGGCACCCAATTCATAGCGGACCTGGGCGGGCTTCTGGATCACCTGCGGGCTGCCGGTGTCCTTGAGGTCGCCCCGCTCCGACATCTGCAGCAGGGCAGCGTCCAGTTCGCGCGTCGACTGTGCGACGGCGCTTGAAGCGATGCCGGCCGCGAAGGTCGCGGCGAGCAGCGTGCGCGTGAGCATGCGGGAGGTGTTCATTGCGGGGACCTCAGATTTCAAAAGGTTGGGGAACGACGTTCGTGCTTCCACTGCGCGCGATCGCCTGGCGTCGCTGCCACAGCTGCTGCAATTCCTGTTCGCTGGCGCCACGTTCATACGCGTGCTGCAGTTCGCGATCGACGATGCGCAGCGGCTCCTCGTGTAGCGGGGCGCGCGGACCGGCGGCGAAAGCATCGGGCGGCGGAGCGGGAGGCGAGACGATGCGCGTATAGACGAACGGTAGCGCGACCAAGGCCAGCACCGCCATGCCGCCCGCGATGAAGCGTCGGCGTCGCTCCCGCTGGCGCACGCGCGCCAGATGCAGGCGCGGCCACAACGAGGACGGCAATGCCGGTTCTGGGAGGGCAGCTAGGCGTGCCTGGATGGATTCAGGGGTCATGGGAAACATCTCCGTGGGGCTCGAGGCCTTCGCGCAACCGGGCGAGCGAACGCGACAACAGCGACTTGGACCAGCTGGCCGTGCGGCCGAAGCGACGGGCGAGGTCCTCGTGCGACCAGCCCTCCATTTCGTGTAGCCATACGACAGTACGGGCGAGCGGTGGCAATCGTCGCAACAAGGCTTCCGCGTCGGCGGCATCGGAGGCCGACAGCTGGGTCTCATCCACCAGGGCGGCGAGGTCGGCCTCCTTGCCGGCGGGGTGCTGTCGGCGCAATCGATCGATGGCCAGGTTGGCGGCCACGCGTTTCAGCCACGGCCGCAGCGGTGTGTCTTCGCGCAAACCCGACAGGAAGCCGAACATACGCAGGAAGGTCTCCTGCACGATGTCTTCCGATTCCGCAGCGTTGCCCGTCAGCCGTAGCGCCAACGCGTGCACCGCGCGCGCATGGTCGTGATACAGCGATTCGAACGCTGCCTGGTCGCCACGGCGCGCCTGCCGGAGCAACTGTGCTTCCGTGGCGGGGGCGTGGTCGGGAACGCGGGCATCCATACGGTCCACAGTACGTGCGAAGGACGCTTTCCGTCGCACCCATGGACGCTAAGGCGCGAGCTCCCGGTTCAGTTCCGCCAGCCGCTCCGGCGTACCGACATCGGTCCAGCGCCCCGACAGGCGCTCCCCCGTGATGCACCCATCCGCCATGCCGGCATGCAGCAATGGCAGGAGCGGGAACCGCGGCTTCCCGACGGCGGTCTCGCGAACCTGAGCTGACGCATGTGTTTGCCAGTCGTCGAGCAAGGCGGGGCGGTAGATGCCTAAGCCTGCATACGTGAGCCGGTGTTCGCCCTCGCGATGCAATGTACCCGCCGCATCCAGCGCGAAATCTCCACGCGGAGCGAAGACGGGCGGATCCACCAGCGCCAGGTGCGCCAGCCCGGCCGGTTCTCGTGGCAATCGAGCGAAGTCGAAATCGGTCCAGATGTCGCCATTGACGAGCAGGAACGGCGCTTCGCCCAGTAGCGGGCGCGCATTGAGCATGCCGCCACCGGTTTCCAAGGGCGTTTCGCCCTCGTAGAGGTAGTGGATGCGCAGACCCCAGCGCGTGCCATCGCCGAGCGTCTCGGGGAAGCGGTCGGCCAGCCAACTGGTGTTGACGACGACGTCTTGCACGCCGAGCGCCGCCAGCTTCTCCAAGTGCCAGACGATCAGCGGTTTGCCGCCGGCTTCGATCAACGGCTTGGGCGTGCGGTCGGTCAACGGTCGCATACGCTCGCCGAGCCCCGCCGCGAAGACCAGCGCCTTCATGCGATCTCCCCGCGGGCGTGCAGGACCGGCTTGATGCGGTCATCAAGCAATGTGCGCAGGCCCGTCAGCTCCGGATAGCGCGGCAGCACTTCGTCGAGATAGCGGATGAAACGCGGCACGTCGGGCAGATACCGGGTCTTGCCGTCGCGGTAGTGCAAGCGAGAGAAGATGCCGAGAATCTTCAGGTGCCGCTGGATGCCCATCCAGTCCGCGTCGCGCAAGAACACTTTCAGTTCCGGCACCGGCAGGCCCGCACGGGTGGCACGCGCGTGATAACGAGCCAACCATCCATCCACGCGCTCCAGCGGCCAGCTGAGGAACGCATCCTTGAACAGGCTCATCGCGTCGTATGCGACCGGTCCGCGCACGCAGTCCTGGAAATCCAACACCGCCGGTCCGGGTGCCACCGGCATCAGGTTGCGCGGCATGAAGTCGCGATGGGTCAGCACGCGCGCCTGCGTCAACGCGTTGTCCATCAGGCGGCGTTGGGCCAGTTCCAGTCCTTCGGCTTCGCCGCAACCCAGCGTCAGCCCCAGGTGGCGACGCAGGAACCATTCGTCGAACAAGCCCGCGTCGCGCTGCAACAGTGCTTCCCCGAACTCGCCCATGCCCTCCGGCGGGGTGATCGCCTGCAGGCGCAGCAGTTGTTCGAGGGCGGCATCGAACCAAGTGTCGGCGTTATCGTCGCTGATGACGTGCGCGAGCGTCGGGCCACCCAGGTCTTCCAGCAGAAGAAAACCGTGCTCGATGTCGATGGCCTGCACCTCGGGCACGCGCACGCCGCCACTCGCCAGCAGTTCGCGCATGGCCAACCAGGGGCGAACGTCCTCCAGGCCGGGAGGCGAATCCATCACGATGCGCCCGGGGCCATCGCCGAGGCTGCGCCAGTAGCTGCGGAAGCCGGCATCCATCGATGCGCGCTCGAGCTGCGCGTAAGGGTCGCCGAGCGCTCCGCGCGCCCAGTCCAGGCGCTGGGCGCCGCGCCCGGAAGGGTCCTGAATCGTAGGGTTCATGCGGTTGCGGTCGGGCACAGGCGATAAAGGGCTACAGGGTAAACTGGCGCCCTACCGACTTGCGAGGCTGGCATGGCCAAACTCCAACCTGTGTTGCTTTCCGGCGGCTCTGGCACGCGCCTGTGGCCGCTGTCGCGCGAGGCCTACCCCAAGCAATTCCTGCCGCTGGCCAGCGACGACACCATGGTGCAGGCCACTTGGCGGCGCGCCGAAGCGCTGGCCGACCTTGCGCCGATCGTGGTCGCCAACGAGGAACACCGTTTCCTCGTCGCTGAGCAGCTGCGCCAGGTGGGCGCACCGGTGCCGGCGATCCTGCTGGAGCCGGTCGGCCGCAACACTGCGCCCGCGATCGCTGCAGCAGCCCTGCAAGCGATGGCCGGCGGCGCCGATCCCTTGCTGCTGGTACTGCCGTCCGACCACGTTGTCCGCGACGTCGCCGGCTTCCAGCGCGCCGTGCGCGAGGCATCGGCGGCGGCGGATGCGGGCGCGCTGGTGACCTTCGGCATCGTGCCCGATGCACCGGAGACAGGGTTCGGCTACATCCAGGCCGAAACCGGCGACGGATTGCGCAAGGTTGCCCGCTTCGTCGAGAAGCCCGATGGCGCCACCGCCCAGTCCTATCTGGACGCGGGTGGCTACTACTGGAACAGCGGCATGTTCCTGTTCCGCGCCAGCCGGTACATCGAAGAGCTTGCGCGTTTCCGTCCCGACATCGTCGAAGCGGTGCGCGCGGCGCATGCGGGGGCTCGCCACGATGGCGATTTCGTGCGTCTGCAAAAGGAGGCCTTCGCCGCCTGTCCGTCCGACTCGATCGACTACGCGGTCTTCGAGAAGACCGATCACGCGATGGTTCTGCCGGTCGACATCGGCTGGAACGATGTAGGCAGCTGGTCTGCGTTGTGGGATGTCGCTGAGCGCGATGCCGACGGCAACGCGCACCATGGCGACGTCATCGCCGTGGACAGCCGCAACAGTTACGCCTACTCGCAGCGCCTGGTCGCACTGGTCGGCGTGGACGACATCGTGGTGGTCGAAACCGACGATGCGGTCCTCGTCGCGCGCAAGGACCGCGTGCAGGAGGTCAAGCAGGTTGTCGCGCAGCTGAAGAAGGAGCAGCGCAGCCAGGCCATCCTGCACCGCGAAGTGCACCGTCCGTGGGGCAGCTACGATTCCGTCGACAACGGCGGGCGCCACCAGGTGAAACGCATCAAGGTCAAGCCGGGAGCTTCGCTCAGCCTGCAGATGCACCACCACCGTGCCGAGCACTGGATCGTGGTCAGCGGGACCGCGCGGGTGACGCGTGGCGACGAAGTGCTGCTGCTGTCGGAAAACGAAAGTACGTATATCCCTCTCGGCGTGAAGCACCGCCTGGAGAACCCGGGCAAGGTGCCGCTTGAACTGATCGAAGTACAGTCCGGCAGCTACCTGGGCGAGGACGATATCGTGCGGTTCGAGGACGTGTACGGCCGCAGCCAGTGATCGTTCTGCCGGCTGAGTTCGATGCAAAGAAAAAGGCCCCGCGGATGCGGGGCCTTTTTTGTCTGCGGATCACTTCTTCTTGCGGACGAAGCCGTAGATCACCAGCAGGAGGATCGCTCCTATCACCGAGGCGATGAAGCCGGTCGGTTCGCCCGGGCTGTACCAGCCCAGTGCGCCGCCGATGAAGCGGGCCAACAGTGCACCCAGTATGCCGAGCACGATGGTCATGAAGAAGCCAAGCTTGTCGTCGCCGGGTTTCAGCGCACGTGCGAGCAGGCCAGCGAGAAAGCCGATGAGCAGGGTCCAGAGAATACCGCCACCAAAAATCTGTTCCATCGAATCGCTCCGGTTGGGAAGGTGTGGGGCGATGCGAGCCTAGCAGGCCTCAGTGTGGTGGGCTATCCCCGCGCATTGTGGATACAAAAAACGCCGGGTTCCCCCGGCGTTTCTACTGCCTCAATCTGTCAGCCGATCAGCAGCAGCCGTGGTCGCCGTGTTGCTCGCCGCCGGCCACGGCCGCCACGCCCGTCGTTTCGCCGCGCACGCTGGCGGCATGATGTTCGGCGACCACACGCGCTACGCAGGCGGTGACCTTCTTGCCCATCGGGATGTGCAGGAATTCGTTCGGGCCATGCGCGTTGGAGTGCGGGCCGAGCACGCCGGTGATCATGAACTGCGCGCCGGGGAACTTCTCGCCCAACATGCCCATGAAGGGAATCGTGCCGCCTTCGCCCATGTACATCGCGGGCTTGCCGAAGAACTCGCGGCTCGAGGCGTCGATAGCGTTCTCGAGCCATGGCGACATCGCCGGCGCATTCCAGCCGGTGCTGGCCTTCTCCAGTTCCAGGCTGACCTGCGCACCGTTGGGCGGATCCTTTTCCAGCAGCTCCTTCAGCAGCTGGCCGGCCTGCTTGCCTTCGAGGGTCGGCGGTAGGCGCAGCGACAGCTTCACCGATGTGTAAGGGCGCAGCACGTTGCCCGCTGAGGACAACGGCGGCATGCCGTCGACGCCGGTGACGGACAGGGCAGGGCGCCACGTGCGGTTTAGCACCAGTTCGGCGAGATCTTTCGCCATCGGCGTCATGCCGGGCAGAAACGGAAACTTGTCGAACACCGCCGTATCCAGCACACGCGCGGCTTCCTGCGCCTGCGCCTGGCGGTCTGCGGGAATCTCGACGCGGAGGCCATCGGGCAGGATGCGGCCGGTCTGCTCATCTTCCAGCCGCGACAGCAACTGGCGGAGCAGACGGAAGCTGGAAGGCACGACGCCGGAGGCATCGCCCGAGTGGACGCCTTCCTCCAGCACCTTGACCGTGAAGTTGCCGCCGGCCAGGCCACGCAGCGAGGTCGTGCACCACAATTGCTCGTAGTTGCCGCAACCCGAATCCAGGCAGACCACCAGTGAGGGCTTGCCGATGCGGTCGGCGAGGTGGTCAACGTAGGCAGGGAGGTCGTAGCTGCCGGATTCCTCGCAGGCTTCGATCAGCACCACGCAGCGCGCGTGCGGCACGCCCTGCTGTTGCAGCGCCTGGATGGCGGCCAGCGAACCGAAGATCGCATAGCCGTCATCGGCACCGCCGCGGCCATACAGTTTGTCGCCCTTGATGACCGGCACCCAAGGTCCCAAGTCGTCGTCCCAGCCGGTCATCTCCGGCTGCTTGTCCAGGTGACCGTACAGCAACACCGTGTCGGCGCCCGTTTCCGGGCCAGTGGCCGGAATCTCGATGAAGATCAGTGGGGTACGACCTTCCAGCCGGACCACCTCCACCTGCATGCCGGGCACTGACTGGGCCCTGGCCCAGCGCTCCATCAGTTGCACCGCCTGCTCCATGTAGCCATTGGCCACCCAATCCTTGTCGAACATTGGCGACTTGTTCGGGATCCGGATGTATTCGACCAACTGCGGGACGATCTCGTCATCCCATTTCTCGGCAACGTAGCGGTCGACTTTGGCGGTATCCATGGCAACTCCGGGCACTGAATGCGGTGACCGCCCATTCTACGCCCCCGGCGGGTAGGACTTTTCCTACATGGCGGCGGGGGGTTTACGGGCAGACCCGCGCGCGTCGGGGCGATACCTTGGCTGCCGTGGGCGCTGGAGACTTTCCACACCGTCGCAAGCGACGGGAACATGGCGGATACGGCGACGCATCCGTCATCCATGGAGAGTCCAACGTCACAAGGAGAGTCGTCATGAAGTCGTTCATCCAGTTTGCCAAGGCCATCGCGCTGTCGTTGCTGTTGGTCGTGCCGGCGCTGGCGGCGGAGAAGGTCAATATCAATACGGCCGACGCCGCCGCGCTGGACCGGGTGCTGGTTGGCGTGGGGCCGTCCAAGGCTGCCGCGATCGTGGAGTACCGCAAGACCAATGGTCCGTTCAAGAGCGCTGAAGAGTTGGCCATGGTGAAGGGCATCGGCCTGAGTCTGGTAGAGCAGAACCGGGAGCGGATCGAACTGCGCAGTGGCGCGGCGCAAGCCAAGCCTGCCGCCGCGAGCGCAGCCAAGCCGAAGCCGGTGGCCAGGCGCTGATCAATTCCCGCGCGAGGCAGCTCCACAGGACGTGGACACCTTGCGCAGGGGCAGGATGCCGGGGGGAAACAGGCAGGATGCCGACAAGGACGTACCTTTCGCGCGATGGAAGCGCAAGGGCCAGGCGGGAGCCTGGCGTCAGGCAGGAGCCGACACGGAGGTAAACATCGCCCGGGCACGCGAAGCGCGTCCGGGCGATGTGCTTTTCGGGCGTATGCGTGGGCATGGGCGACGATTCCGATAGCGCTAGAATCGCACTTCGGCTTCGGGGGTCCCATGTTCGAGAGATCGCACGTCATTCCAGCGAATGAGTATCGGCGCGAGCGCTGGAAGAACGGCCTGGGATGGACGCGCGAGATTGTGCGGGTTCCCGATGACAATGCTTGGAACTGGCGGCTGTCGATCGCGGAGATCGAGCGTGATGCGGCGTTCTCATCGTTCCCTGGCATCGATCGGGAACTGGTATTGCTGCGCGGAAACGGACTTCGTTTGCGTTTCGAGGATGGCCGATGCGTTGAGCTGTTACCCCCGCACGAGCGAAGCCGTTTCCGTGGCGAAGAGGGAGTAATGGGTGAGCTCGTCGACGGAATCACCCATGATTTCAACCTGATGTGGCGGCGCGATACGGTGCATGCGGAATTGTTCCACCGCCCACTGGTCGGGCCCATGCTGTTCTTTGCCGAGCCTGGCGTTACCTGGGCTATTCATCTGCTCGCCGGGCAGGCCGAGTTCGACGTGGTGGACGATCTGCCCGCGCTATGGAGCGGGGACACCGCGCTGCTCGTCTCTCCTGAGGGCCGCAAGCGTTACGCACTGCATGGCGGGGGTGAGTTGCTCGCCATTCGCATCCAAACACTCGCGCCGGGCGATATTTCGCCTTGATGGCGGGTCAGTAGACGTCGCGACGATAACGGCTCGCGGCCAGCAGGTCTTCCACCTGCGCGTCGCCCAACACATCGCGCAACACCTGGTCAACGCCGGGCGCCATGCCCTCCAGGCTGCCGCAGACATAGAGTGCTGCGCCGGCACCGATCCATTCGCGCAGCGTCTCGGCGTGCGCTCGCAGTGCGTGCTGTACATAGCGATGCGGGTCGCCATCTCGGGAGAACACAAGGTCCAGCCGCTCCAGATGTCCACCCGCGTGCCAGTGTTCGAGTTCGTCGCGATGGAAATAGTCGTGCGCCCGTTGCCGCTCGCCGAACAACAACCAGTTGCGATGAGCGCCCGCGTGCGCGCGCGCGCGCAGATGCGCGCGCAGTCCCGCCAGTCCGGTACCGTTGCCGATCAGGATCATCGGTACGGTTGCGGAAGGTGCGTGGAAGTTGGGGTTGCGGCGGATACGCAACGCGATGCCATCGCCGAGCGCCGCGTGTCGGCAAAGCCAACCGCTTCCCAAACCGGGCGAGCCGTCATCGCGCGTCATCAGGCGTACGAGCAGCTGCAGCGTACCGTCCGTTGGGATCGAGGCGATCGAGTACTCACGGTGCGGCAAGGGCAGCGCGGCATCCGCCAATGATTGCGGGGTGGTGTCAGGTGAAATGAGTTGCGCCGACGGCCATTGGCTGCGCGCGATCACGTCCGCCAGAGTGAAGGTCTCGCCTTGCCAGCTCACCCGGGCTTCGGAAGCAAGGCCCCGCGATGCGAGGAAAACGTCGACGTCCGCGCGGGCATGCCGTGGACCGATCTCGACAATGTCGCCCGCCACCCAGTCCAGCGTCGTTCCCGTGGGAGGTGCAAGGGCGAGATGGAAGGCGCTACCGCCGACGCTGCCAGGATTGAGTTCCAGGCGTTCGACCAGCGTCCACGTTGAGTATCGAGGTGCATCCCAGTCGGGCAGGTCGGTGCCGCCGCTGATCTGTCCCAGATGATGCTGCCAATGGCGGAGCGCGCCGTCGTCGGCATTGTCGACTTCGACGAGATCGAACAGGGGTTGCGCCGCGTGCCGACGCAGCCAGTCGTCGAGTTGATGGCCGAAGGCGCAGAAGTGCTGGTATTCCCGGTCGCCCAACGCCAGAACGGCGTAACGCAAGTTGGCCAGCGTGGCGGATTTCCCCATCACAGAGCGCACGAAACCCAATGCCGGGTCCGGCGGATCGCCTTCACCTGTCGTGCTGACGACGAACAACGCCTGCCTGATGGCGGCCAATCGATCGCTATCCAGGTGTTCCAGCGCCGCGCGCTGCACCGGCATGCCCGCCGCGCGGAGCGAGGCCGCTGTCAAGTCTGCCAGCTCGAGAGCGAAGCCGGTCTGGCTGGCATGCACGACCCATGTCGCGTCATGCGGCACGGTGCCGCCGGGTGACGTCGCGCGATCCCGCCGATGTGCAAACCACAACCATCCTGCCGTCAGCCCGATATAGGCGAGCAGTGCCACACCCGCCGCAGCCCACCGGCCCATCGCGGGCGTCGCCACCCACCAATCGCCGCCTTGCCATGACGCCATGAATCCGCCTGCGGCAGCGAGCGCCAGCATGGCCAAGCCATTGCCGGCGCGTGCGCGGAGACCGGACCCTGAAGTCGACGGACTCATGCGTCGAGATGCCGTTCGAAGGCGGGCGTTACGCGCTCCAGCAAACCATCAGGGGTTCGTTCGAGGAAACGTGCGGCAAGGCCGAGTGCCGAAGCGTGGGCCAAGCCTGCATCGGTGCCCATCACGGTCAGCGCCGTTGCCCAGGCATCGGCGTGCATCGCCGTCTCCGCGACGACCGTGACGGCCGCCGCGACATCGTGGACGGGCGCACCGGTGCGCGGGTCGATGGTGTGCGAGTAACGGGTACCGTCACGCTCATACGCATGCCAACGATCGCCCGACGTCGCGACCGCTACTCCGTCCAGAACCAGCACGCGGGGCTCCAATCCCTCGTTGTCGGCTTCTTCGTCGGGAGAGGACTCGACCAACACCCGCCACGGCTGTCCATCGGCCTTGCGGCCGTAACCGTAGAGTTCGCCGCCGACTTCGACGAGGGCGCTTTCGATGCCGCGTTGGCGCAGCAGCGAAGCCACCAGGTCCACGCCATAGCCCTTGGCGATAGCCGAGAGGTCGAGGGTGATGCCGCCGCGCTGGAGCACGCGACCGGCCGCTTGATCGAACGACAGTTGCTTCCAACCGACACTCCTCCGTGCATGCGCAAGCGCAGCATCGGACGGGCGCACGCGGGCACCGGCGTGCGCGCCGAAACCCCACGCGGCGACAAGCGGCGACACGGAGGGGTCGAAAGCGCCATTGCTACGCGCGGCGACGTCCAGCGCGGCGGTGAGCACGTTGGCAAAGTCTTCGGGCAACGGGAACCACGTACCGGCATCCGCACGATTGAAGCGGCTGATATCGGAATCCGGCTCCCAGGTGCTCATCTGCGCCACTACGCGATCCAGCTGCGATTGCGCGGCATCATGCAGGGCATGTAGATCCCAGCGAGCAGACGTGTGGAAGCGCACGGACCAGGTCGTGCCCATCGTCTGCCCATGCAGGGCCTGCGTGAGCACGTTCGGTGCAGGAGGAGCGGGGAGAGTCGCGTTCATGCAGAAACGCCGCCGGATCGTATCCGGCGGCGCGGTGCGGATTACTGCGGCAGCACTTCCAGCGTGGCCACGTAGCTCAGGCGACGCTGCTTGGCCTGCGGGATCGTGGTCTTGGTGTCTTCCGTGCCGGTTTCCAGCCAATACATGCCGGCTTCCGGCCAGGTAACGCTGAATTCACCGTTGGCGTCGGTGGTGACCTTGATCTCTTCCTGCGCATTGCGATAACGGGTGCCACCGCGGGTGATCTCGAATTCGAGCCCGGCGGCGGGTTTGCCATCGACCAGCATCTTGAACTTCGCCGCTTCACCGGCGAACAGATCGTTGGGGTGCGTCACCGGAATCAATTCGAGACCTTCACCCGTCGCCTTCAGCGCGGTGTCGTTCGGCGAGCCGTTGGTCACGAAGGTTTCGATGCGACCCAGCGACTGCGAGACCTGCAGGTTCTTCGCGTCCTTCGGCACCTTGGTGGCGAGGTCTTCGGGCTTTGCGCCGCGCAGGCCGGCCGGCTTGCCGTCCGCGCCTTCCCAACGGACCATCAGGCCCTTGTTGATGGTCGCTATGCGGTAGGTGCCCTGCTGCTTCAGTTCGACATCGAACACGGTGCGGTATTTGCCGGTGGCGAGGTTTTGCGCCTCCGCCGTGCTGCCGTCCGGCGCAGTGATGACCAGGCCTTCGGTGCGCAGCGGCACATGGTTGAAATAGAACAGGTCGTTGGACACGGCAGCGTCCACCGTGATCCACGGGTTGGTGCCGGCGATGACCGTCTGCGACGGCATCATCCAGGCCTTGTGCGCCAGGGCGCTGGCGGGAATGACGGAGGCCAGGGCGATGGCCACGGCGAGGGAACGCTTCATCGGAATCTCCAGCTGCGTACGTGGAAGGGAATCAGGGCTTGACGGTCAGCGTGACGGCACCGAGCTCGGTGGTGCCCTGCGCCTTGCCGGTCTGCGGCGGTTTCTTGCCCGGCCAGCTGAAGGGGATCTTCAGCAGCTCGCGGCCGCCGACTTCGCGCGCGGCTTCGACGACGAGCGTGTATTCGCCCGGCGCCAGCTTGGCGAGTTCGGGCTGCTTATCGGTGAAGCTCAGCGCATGCTTGCCCACCGGCTTGGTCGGACCCGTCACGCCATCCACCGGCACCTTCAACGTGCGGCCGGACTTGCGCCACCACTGGCGCATGTCGGGCAGCCACTTCGTGCCATGGCCTTCGGCGGTATCGCGTTGCTGGTACCAGACCGACAGATTGGCGGCGACCTTCTGGTCCGCCCCCTCGACCCAGATCGCCACGTAAGGACGGTGGTACTCGGCGACATTGAGTTTGGGAACTTCAACGCTGATGTCCAGGGTGGCGGCATACGCCGGGGTGGCCAGCAGGCCGCTGAGCGCGATGGTCAGCGTGGTGTGGACGGCGATCTTCGACATGCGGTCACTCGTGGGTTCGTGGAAGGGGTCAATGGATGAAGAGCAGGGTGATCAGCAGCGGTACCAGCAGCCCCAGGCCGACCATCGGCCAGGTCATGCGGCGCTGGCGCCCGTGCAGGTAGAGCAGAAACAACCCGGTGATGCAGAACACCAGGCAGGCGACCGCGAAGATGTCCAGGAACCAGCTCCATGCGGTGCCGGCATTGCGGCCCTTGTGCAGGTCATTGAAGTAGGAGATCCAGCCGCGGTTGGTACGCTCGAACTCCACGGCGCCGGTTTCGCGATCGATGCTCAGCCAGGCATCGGTACCCGGGCCGGGCATCGAGAGATAGACCTCGACATCGGACCATTCCGCCTGCCGTGCGCCGACGGCGATCGACAGCTCGTCTTCCAGCCAGCCCGCGACGGGCGGTGGAAGCGGCGCATTGCCTTCCTGCCGGTCGCCCAGGCCCGCGAGCACCGTCGCCGGCAGCGTGGCCGTGCGGTTGCTGACCTCGGGCTTGGCCTCGATCCGCGCCGCGTGGTTGAGCGTGATGCCGGTGATCGTGAACAGCAGCATCCCCACCAGACAGACCGCCGAGCTGATCCAGTGCCACTGGTGCAGCGTGCGCAGCCAGAAGCCGCGGCGTTGCTGTTGCAGGGCAGGAGAGGCGGTTGGGGACAAACAGGGTCTCGATAGCGTGGAAGCAGGACGGCCATTACATCACAGATGAGAATGGCTCTCAATTGAAGGGCGTTCCCCTCCCGGCCCGGAGGGGAACGCACCGAGACGTCAGAAGTTGACGTTGAAGCTCAACCAGACGCTGCGTGCCTTGTCCTTGTTGTTGTAGTCGTCCTGGGCCGAAAGCGTGTAGGTACCGTCGTTGTTGTCGACGAACGAGTACTCGTAGCTGGTGAAGTCGCGGTCGAGCAGATTGTTGATGCGGGCATTGATCGTGAGCCAGTCGGTGGCCTTGTACGCGGCGCCCAGGTGGAACACTTCATAGTCCTTCCAGTACTGCGGGGCGCCAGTGACAGCGTCCACGCCGCGATAGCGCTTGGAGCGGACTTCCGCACTCAGGAACAGGTTGAACCTGTCGGTGGTCTGCCAATCGAGCGTGGCGTTGGCCATGTGCTTGGCGCTGTTGCCCAGCGGAAGGCCGCGCGACGGACCACTCTTCTGCTCGCTGTCCGTGTAGGTGTAATTGGCACGGAACCCGAACCGCTCGCTGATCTGCCAGCGCCCGGCCAGCTCGGCGCCCTGGACCACGGCCTCGTCGATGTTCACCGGCACGCTGCCGCTGACATAGCCGAGGTCGGCGTACTCGCCGGTGGGGCAGGCCAAGGCCAGTCCCACACCACAGCTCTCGGTGGAGAGCTTGTCGTCGAATTCGTTGCGGAACACGGTCGCGTTGAAGCCATGCCCATCCGGGTGCTGCCAATACAGGGCCAGTTCCGTACTGGTGCTGGTTTCCGGCTGCAGGTCGGGGTTGCCGAACAACGGCGTGGTGCCTTGGCCGCCAA
This sequence comes from Pseudoxanthomonas sp. YR558, assembly GCF_900116385.1. Lineage (NCBI taxonomy): Bacteria > Pseudomonadati > Pseudomonadota > Gammaproteobacteria > Lysobacterales > Lysobacteraceae > Pseudoxanthomonas > Pseudoxanthomonas sp. YR558. The sequence continues at coordinate 707,018 of NZ_FPCI01000002.1, forward strand.
AGCCGATGATGCCGTCGTACAACTGGGTGGTTTTCGGCGTCTTGAAGCCCGTGCTGATGCCGCCCTTGACCGTCCACTGGTCGCTTACGGTGTACACACCATACAGGCGCGGGCTGAGTTGATCGCCGAATACTTCGTGGTCGTCGTAGCGCAGGCCGGCGGTGATCGCCAGCGGTTCGGTCACGCGCCAGGTGTCTTCAGCGAACACCGAGTACATGTTGTGCTCCTGCACCGCGCTCGGGGTACCGGCCTCCATGCCGAACACGCCGTCTTCCAATTCGCCGCGGATCACCTGCGTGCCCAGCACCAAGGTGTGGTCGCCACGCCACTGCCACGGCATGTCCACCTTGGCATCCAGCGTGTACTGGCGGCTCTCCAGAGTGCGCTTGGGCCGCGGCAGGAAGGTCGATTCCGCCAGCGCGCGCCGATCGGCCAGGCTCATGCCCGCGTAGGCGCCCGTGCCATCGATCATCGCCAGCAGCTGTTCGCGCTCGGCCACGGTGAAGGGCAGCGTACGGCCATCGTTGTTGGTGGCGATGTGCGCGAGCGAGACGAGGCTGTTGCCGAATGCCCACGTGCCCTCGTGCGTGAGCGACCAGCTTTCACGCGTGAATTCCTGGGTGGGGCCGTAGCCCACGCGCGGATTCGCACGCCGTCCCCAGGTGCCGCCATTGGCCGCGCAAGTACTGGCGTTCGTGCCGGCCGCGCCCAGGCAGGCGTTACCTGCGGACCAGATGCTGGCGATGCTGTCGACGGTGCCGACCGGATATTCCTCCGCGCCCGAGTCGTTGATCTTGGTGCTGTTGTCGTATTCCTGGCGTGAGGTGTCGTAGTCGAACGTCAGGGTCTGGTTGTCCGACAGCGTCCAATCCAGGCTGAAGCCACCGGCCTTGTTGGTGTTGTCCACCGTCTTGCCGCCGCTGCCGAAGCCCAGCGGCCGCGTGTGGGTGACACCCGCCGGATCGGTGACGGGGGCGTACACCGGATTCGACGCATCGCGCTCGTACCAACTGCCGCGCGCGCTGAAGTCCAGCACGCCACGGACGAGCGGACCCGTGACGTAGAAATCCACCGTCGTGTCGTCACCAAACTGGTCATCGGTCTCGAAGGTGCGGCCGATCGTGGCCGACGCGCTCCAGGTGTCCAGGTTCTTCTTGGTGATGACGTTGATCACGCCGCCCATCGCATCCGCACCGTAGAGCGTGGACATCGGCCCGCGGATCACTTCGATACGCTCGATCGCATCCAGCGGCGGGATGTGGTTGAACTGGTTGCCGGCGAAGTTGTTCGGGTAGATATCGCCATGGTTGTTCTGGCGCTTGCCGTTAACCAGGATCAGCGTGTAATCCGAGCCCATGCCGCGCATGGAAATCGTGCCCTGACCGGTCTTGTCGCGCGTTTCGCCCACGTCGACGCCTTCCAGGTCGCGCACGGCGTCTAACAGGCTCATGTAGGGGCGCTTGGCGAGTTCTTCGCGCGTGATCACGCTGATGCTCGCGGGCGCGTCGGTGATCTTCTGTTCGAAGCCGGAAGCCGTCACCACCACGGTATCAAGCGTGTTGGCACCGGAAGCATCCGGAGCGGTCTGGGCGACGGCCGGTGAGGCTGCGAGGGTCAGCAGGGCGAGGGCAAGGCGGTTGCGGCGCAGCGGCGCGCGCACGGACGTACGAGTGACGTTCATGGGGTCATTTGGATGGGATGAAAGAAAGAGGCAGCCATCGCGCGGATGCGCGGCTGTGTTGAGCGAAGTACAGCGACGGCCTCATGCGGGCCGCACGATGCGGATCAGGCGGCCGGAGGCGCCTGTCCGTGATGGAGGCTCAGCGCGGGATCGGTTCTGAGCGGCGCGCCCTGGGCGTTGAGGCGCGACAGGGATGCCTGTGAATCCGTGTCCAACGGCGCTGGTGAAGTCTGCAGATGGAACGCTGTGCTCTGCGCCGGGCCTGCTGCGCGTTGGGTCAGCACCTTGAGTGCCGTCAGCCGGGCCTTTTTCGCAGGCGTCTCGCGGTGCTGCTCTTCGCGCGGCTCGTCGGGGGTGCGGATGTCGTGAAAGACGAAAGACGGTGCGCTGGCCGCTTCGACGACAGTGCCTCCCGCAACGCCGGAGGAGGCGGGGAGATAGGCGCCAAGCAGCGCGGCCAGACCCGCGACCAGGACCGCCCAAACCACCATCCGGCGCCACGGCGAATGCGCCATGCCCGGGATGTGCAGGTCTAACGGCTTATCAGGCAGCTGGTTCAAGAATGTCCCCGTGGGCACGCCATATCGGCGGGCCGTAATGAACATTCTAAATGAGAATACTTATCAAGTGCAAACGAGGTTGGATCTTGTTTGTGCCGGTCAGGTCTCGGCCCACTGCCTGAGCAGGTTGTGATACACGCCGGTCAGTTGCACCAGCGCAGGGTGCTCGGGCACGTCGGCGGTCAGGCGACGGATGGAGACGTCCAGTTCGAACATCAGCCGGCGTTGGCCATCATCGCGCACCATGCTCTGCAGCCAGAAGAACGAAGCCACGCGCGCACCGCGCGTCACCGGCGTCACCCGGTGCAGGCTGGTGCCGGGGTAGAGCACCATGTGGCCGGCCGGCAGCTTCACGCTCTGGGTGCCGAAGGTGTCCTCGATGATCAGTTCGCCGCCGTCGTAGTCTTCCGGTGCACTCAGGAAGAGCGTGGCGGAAAGATCCGTGCGTACGGGGTCTACGCCGCCGCGGCTGCGGTCGTAGCGGATCGCGTTGTCGACGTGGTACCCGAAGGACTGGCCGCCATCGTAGCGATTGAACAGCGGCGGATAGATGCGCCTCGGCAGCGCCGCCGAGAAGAAGGTGCTGTTGCGCGAGAGCGCGTCCAGGATCAGCGCGCCGACGTCACGCGCGGCCGGCGAATCCTCCGGCAACTGCGCGTTGTCCTTGGCCTTGGCCGACTGATAGCCCGCGGTGATGCGGCCGTCCGCCCAATCGGCGGCATCCAGCCGCGCCCGTGCTTGCGCGACCTGCGCGGGAGTCAGGACATCCGGGATCGCCAGCAACATGCGGTTCGCCTCGAAAAGAAACCCCGCCCATTGTGCATGGGCGGGGCCGTGTCGCGTGGGTGACTCAGAACCGGAACGTGGCCGTCAGCACCGCCGAGCGGCCTTCGCCCGGATTGGCCCAGCCGTTGCCGGCGGTAACCACGCCCGCGCCGTTGACGGTCAGGTTGTTGCGGATGCCGGTGTAGTACTCCTCGTCGAAGAGGTTGCTGACGTTGAGCTGCAGGCCGATACGTTCATTGATCTGGTAACCGACCATCGCGCGGTGGACCCAGTAGGCCTCCGTCTCCAGGTAGGCCGTGGCAGAGGAGTTGTTCGGATAGAAGCTGCCCTGGTACGTCGCGCCGTAACCGAAAGTCCAGTCGCCGAGTTCGTACGTGCTCCAGAGGCTCGCCGAATGGCGCGGCGTCTGGGTCAGTTCGTTGCCCTTGACCGGATCGCTGGGGGCACCATCGGCCGCGTTCTGCAGGACTTCGCTATCCAGGAACGTGTAGTTGGCGAACACCGCCCACTCGCGCGTGATGTTGCCGGCCACGCCCAAAGCAATACCGTCCACACGCGCCTTGCCGTCGAGCACCTGCTCTGGCTGCAACGGGTCGACGCTGGCCACCTTGTAGTTCTGGCGCTCATTGCGGAACAGTGCGGCGGTTACCGCCAATCGGTTCTCCAGCACGTCCCACTTGGTGCCCAGCTCGATGTTGACCGCGGTTTCCGGGTCGACGTTGCACGTCACCGCGCTGCACGCGCCATTGACCGACGACTTCGATGGCGTCTTGCTGTTGGCGTAGGACAGGTAGACGCTGGCGTTGTCGACCGGCTTATACACCAGGCCTGCGCGGTACGAGAACAGATCGTCCTCGTTCTCGAAGACGCCGCTCACACCAGTGATCTGGCCCGTGGTGGAGACAGCGTAATTCACCGTGTCGCCTTCGTTGTGTTCGTAGCGCGCGCCCAGGTTCAACAACCATTGGTCGCCGAACTTCAGCGTATCGAATACGTACACCGCCTGGTTGTTGAGGCTGCCCTCGGTGCGGCCTGTGCGGAAGTAGTTCTGCGGGCCGGTCCAGACGTTGTACGGGTTGTCGAAGTTCTGGATCGGGTAGGTGATGCCCGTCGTGGATCCGTCGGGATTGCGGAAGGTTGTGCCGGTGTCGAGTTCGAAGTCCTCCTTGCTGAAGGACACGCCCACGACGACGTCATGGCGCACGGCGCCCGTGCTGAAGCTGGCCGTCAGGTCCGTCTGGCTGTGGGCGATGAAATTCTCGGTATCGCGTACCAGCCCGCGCGGGCCGCCATTCGGATTCCACGTGCCTGCGGGCTGGCCCACGCAGGCCTGGCCGGTGTACGGGTTGGTGTTGTTCGGGAGGCACCATGAACCCTGCAGTGCGGTGGCGTTCGTGTACTGCTCGACGCGCTGCAACCGCGCCAGGCTGCGCAGGCCGACATGGTCGCCGAAATCCATTTCGAATACGCCGGTCAGCATGTCGACATCGCTTTCCTGCCGCGACGTGTTCCGGTAGCCGAAATACGTTTCGCGATCCACGCCCGGCAGCGGGCCGTCGTTGAACGGACTCAATGCGAACGGTACGCCGTACTGCGGCATGTTGTTGTCGTGCTGGTGCAGGTAGCTCAGCGTGAAGCGGGTGTCGGAATCCAGGCCGAACGCGATCGACGGCGCAAAACCCCAGCGGTGCTTGAATTCTTCGTCGCGGCCGGGCACGTCCTGGGTATGGCCCATGGCGTTCAAGCGGACGGCGATACCGTTCTCGAAGTCGACGTTGCTATCGGCGGTCACGCGGCTGTACTTGTCCGAGCCAGCGCCCATGGTGAAGGTGTTGAAATCGCCCTCGCGCGCGGTCTTGCTGACCAGGTTGATGGTGCCGCCGACGGAGCCGGCGCCGGACATGGCCGAGTTGGCGCCGTTGATCAGCTCGATCGATTCGAGGTTGAATGTGTCGCTGCGCGTGTACTGCGCACTGTCGCGCACGCCGTCGGTGGTGATGTCGCTGCTGGCGGTGAAGCCGCGCAGGTTGATGCTGTCGCCATAGCCGCCGCCGCCCTCGCCAGCGCCGAAGGTGATGCCGGGCAGCGTGCTCAGCACGTCCTTAAGGCCCAGCAGGTTCTGCTGCGCCATGACTTCGCTGGTCACCACGGTGATCGTCTGCGGCGTGTCGACCAGGTCTTCGGTGTACTTCGGCGAGCTGGCTTTCTGGACGCGCTCACCGTGCACCTCGACGGTGTCCAGTTCCTTGGCCTGCATGGCGGCGTCGGCGGGCACGTCACCACCGGGCGCGGCGAGTGCAGGAGCGGTGATCGCCATGAGCAGCGCGGCGGTCAGGGGAGAGAGACGGAGGTTCATAGGCATCCTTGTGTGCTTGAGCGGATGACCCGGTGGCGAAAGCTACGGGGCAGAGGGAAAGAACGGGTTCGGGCCGTGCACGGCGTTCGGCGCGCAGGAGAAACGGAGGCATCGCGCGGAAACGCGCGGCGCCTAGACGGGAGTCAGCGAGGAGGCCCGCAGCCGCGATAGGCGGGGGACCGTGCGCGTGGACCGTCGTGCATGAGCGCAGCGAGATATCGCCCGCCGAGGGGGCATCGCGAGGCGAGGGCGCGAATGGCGCCGGCCGCCGGTTCGGATTCTGCAGGCATCGGCAAAGCGGCGTGGTCGACCTCGCTGTCGCTCGCGCTGAGCGCAAGGTCTTCATTCGCCGCGGCCTCGACCAGCGGGCCCTTGGCGTCGGCGGTCGCATGCACGGGGGTAGCGAAGAGCCCGCCCGCGAACAGCATCGCGCATGCCAGGAGCAGGCAAACGGCGGTCGGCAGGACTGGGCGAAGGACGCGCGGCACCGGGGCCTCGGAGGGGCGGGCTGCGGCGATCTGCCGCAGGGGTGCGACAGGATAATGAGAATGATTTGCGATTACAACAGAATATTCACATTCTGAGGGTCAGTCGCGGTCGTCCCGGGTCCAGATGCCCCCGTGCTCCAGCCGGACCGGGAATTTGGCGACCGGCGAGTAGGCCGGCGCGCACAGGGCGCGCCCGTCGCGGACGTCGAAGCGGGCTCCGTGCAGGACGCATTCGATGCTGGCCTCGGCGGGGTCGAAGTGGCCCGAGGACAACTCGAAATCCTCATGGCTGCATTTGTCTTCCAGTGCGTACAGGTCGCCATCGTGGTTCAGCACCACGATAGGCGTCGCGGTCACTTCGTCGAACACGGTCTTCAGTTCGCCGGGCAGCAGCTCACCGGTAGCGCAGACGAACGTCCAGGTCTCGCTCACGCGATAGCCCCCGCCAGCGGCTTCTCCAGGATCTCGAAGCGCAGATCGTCGCGCTTGGGGATGCCGTAACGCTCATCGCCATAGGGAAAGGGTTTTTTGATGCCCGTGCGCATGTAGCCGCGGCGTTCGTAGAACGCGATCAGCTCGTCGCGGATGTCGATCACCGTCATCCGCATCGCGGGCAACCGCCATTCGTCGCGCGCCACGCGTTCGGCTTCCGCCAGCATGGCCTTGCCGACGCCGCCGCCCTGCAGGTCGGGCCGCACGGAAAACATGCCGAAGTAGCCCGCACCCTCATCCTCTGCCACGTGCGCGCAGGCCAACAGCACGCCGTCGCGCTCGGCCAGCAGGATGCGGCTGCGGTCGCGTTCGATGTCGCGGGCGAGCACGTCCGGATCGATGCGCTGGCCATCGAGCATGTCGGCTTCGGTGGTCCAGCCCTGCTTGCTGACATCACCGCGGTAGGCGGAGGTCACCAGGGCGACGAGGGCCGGAATGTCGGCGGGGACGGCGGAGCGAAAGGTCAGGGTATCCATGCCGCCCATTGTAGGGCGGCAACCCCTTTTACCCCAGCGTCAGGCCAGCAGGCTGCGCGCTTTCTTCAGGGCCGCGATGAAGCGCTCGACATCCTCGTGCGAGTTGTAGAACGCGAACGAAGCCCGCAGGGTGGCGGCGACGCCGAAGAACTGCAGCAAGGGATGCGCGCAATGCTGACCGGAGCGGACGGCGACGCCCTCCAGGTCCAGCAGCGTGGCAAGGTCGTGCGCGTGCGCCCCTTCGATCAGGAACGAGACCACCGCGGCCTTGTCGGGTGCCCGGCCGAAGATGCGCAGGCCCTCGATCCGGTCCAGCTCTTCGGTGGCGTGCGCGAGCAGTTCGGCTTCGCGGGCTTCGACGTTCGCCATGCCCAGCGCATCCAGGTAGTCCACGGCCGCGCCCAGCCCGATGAAACCCGCGATGTTGGGCGTGCCGGCTTCGAACTTGTGCGGCGAGTCGTTGAACACCGTGCCGTCGAAGCTCACTTCCTTGATCATCTCGCCGCCGCCGATGAACGGCGGCATGGCCTGCAGGTGTTCCTTACGCGCCCACAGGGCGCCGGTGCCGGTGGGCCCGCACATCTTGTGGCCGGTCAGCGCGTAGAAGTCGCAGCCGATGGCGGCGATGTCGATCGCGCGATGCGGCACGGCCTGGGAACCATCGACGACCGTCGTGATCCCGCGCTTGCGCGCCTCGCGACAGATCTCGCGCACCGGGTTGACCGTGCCCAGCACGTTCGACGTATGGGTGATCGCCAGCAGCTTCACGTCGCCGGTCATCGCGGTGTACAGCGCATCGAGGTCGAGCGTGCCGTCGGCGTGGATCTCCGCGACCTTGATGGTCGCGCCGGTGCGCTGGGCGACCAGTTGCCAGGGCACGATGTTGGCGTGGTGCTCCATGCGCGACACCAGGATCGTGTCGCCGGCCTTCAGGCGCGGCAGCGCCCACGAGTAGGCCACCAGGTTGATCGCGAAGGTGGTGCCGCTGCACAACACCAGTTCGTCCGCACGCACGTTGAGGAAGCGCGCCAGCGTCCTGCGGGCGCCCTCGTAGGCCTCTGTCGCCTCCGTGCCCAGGGTGTGCACTGCGCGGCTGACGTTGGCGTTGTGCTGCCGATAGAAGTCGTCGGTCGTCCGGATCACCGACACCGGCTTCTGGCCGGTGTTGGCGCTGTCCAGGTAGATGAGCGGCTTGCCGTTCACTCGCCGCGCGAGCAGGGGGAAGTCCTCGCGGACGCGTGCCCAATCGATGGCGGTGCCGGCGTCGGTCAGGACTTCGCGGTTCATCCCGCCTCCACTGCCGCCAGCGCGGCGTCCACGCGGGCGAGCAATGCATCGCGCACGCTCACGTCTTCGATCACGCCCAGCGGTTCGCGGCAGAACGCGGTGGTCAGCAGCTGTCGCGCTTCCGGCTGGGTCAGGCCGCGCGATCGCAGGTAGAACAGGGCATTGGCATCGAGCTGGCCGACGGTGGCGCCGTGGGCGGCCTTCACTTCGTCGGCGTGGATTTCGAGCACCGGCTGGGTGTCGATCTCGGCGTTGTCCGACAGCAACAGGTTCTTGTTCGACAGCGCAGCGTCGGTGCCGTCGGCTCCTTCGCGAATCAGGATGCCGCCATGGAACACCGCGCGACCCCGCCCGGCGCCGAGTCCGCGCCAGGTCAGTTCGCAGGCAGTATCGCGACCGATGTGATCGATGCCCAGGCGGGTGTCGACGTGGCGTCGTCCGCCGGCCAGCAGTACGCCGTTCGCCGCCAGGCGCGCGTTGTCGCCTTCCAGGCGCACGTTGAGTTCATGGCGGGACAATGCCCCGCCCAGTTCCAGGTCCACGCGCCGGTAATCGGCATCGCGCGCCAGCACGGCATCGGTGCGGAGCAGCGTGGTGGCGCGGTCGCTGTCCGTCTGCACGCGGGCGTGCGACAGCGTGGCGCCGACGGCGAGGTGCACATGGCTGAGCGCGTTGATGAAGTGCGCGTGTGGCGTGGCGGCGAGGTGGTGCTCCACCACCGTCAGCGAGGCACCCGCGCGCAGTTCGATCAGATTACGCAGGTGCCAGGCGCGATCGGCGCCGTCGTCGGTGCCGATGAAGACCAGGTGGAGCGGCTTTTCGCTGCGCACATCGGCTTCGGCGCGCAGCAGCAGGCCTTCGGTCGCCAATGCGGCGTTGAGCCGGGCGAAGACTTCATCGGTGCGTTCGAAGCGACGCTGCAGGAAGCGCGCCGCATCACCGCCGTCGGCGAGCGCCTCGGACAGTAGCTGCAGGCTGACGCCGTCCGGCAAATCGGTGGTCAGCGACAGCGCCACCGAGTAGCGGCCGTTGACGAACACCGCGCGCGGCGCCGGGATGTCGGCCAGCAGCATCGGGTCCAGCGACGGCAGCGCATCGACGGCCGCGAAGCTGCGGCGTTCCAGCTGGCGCAGCGAGGTGTACTTCCACGCTTCGGTGCGCGGGCCGGGCAGGCCGTCGCGCAGCGCCTCGTCGAGCACCGCGCGGCGCGCGGCGTCGCCGCTGAAGCCGGCGGACAGGGAATCGAGCAGCGCGCTCATCAGGCAGCCTGCTCCGGGGCGACCCGGTCCTTGATCCAGGCGTAGCCGTGCTGCTCGAGCTCCAGCGCCAGCTCCGGGCCGCCCGTCTCGACGATGCGGCCGCCGGCCAGCACGTGCACTACGTCCGGATTGATGTAATCGAGCAGGCGCTGGTAGTGGGTGATGACCACGAAGGCGCGGTCAGGCGAGCGCAGCGCGTTGACACCATCGGCGACGTTCTTCAGCGCGTCGATGTCCAGGCCGCTGTCGGTCTCGTCGAGGATCGCCAGCTTCGGTTCCAGCACGGCGAGCTGGAAGATCTCGTTGCGCTTCTTCTCGCCGCCGCTGAAGCCTTCGTTGACGCCGCGGTGCAGCAGTTCGTCCTTCAGGTGCAGCACGGCCAGCTTCTCGCGCACCAGCTTGAGGAACTGCATCGAATCCAGTTCAGACTCGCCGCGCGCCTTGCGCTGGGCATTGAGCGCCGCGCGCAGGAAGTAGGTGTTGTTCACGCCCGGGATCTCGACCGGATACTGGAATGCCAGGAACACACCGGCGGCGGCGCGCTCTTCCGGTTCCAGTTCCAGCAGCGGCTTGCCGTCGAACTCGACGCTGCCGGCAGTGACCTCATAGCCCTCGCGGCCGGCCAGGATGTTGCCGAGCGTGGACTTGCCGGCGCCGTTGGGGCCCATGATGGCGTGCACTTCGCCCGGCTTCACCTCCAGCGAGAGGCCCTTGAGGATGTCCTTGCCGGCGACGCTGGCGTGGAGGTTGTCGATCTTCAACATGGTGCGTTTCCCGTAGGGTGGGCCGTGGCCCACCGTGTATGTACGTGTTTGCTGCGATAGCGGGCCGGAGCCCGCCTTACCCGACGCTGCCTTCCAGCGACACTTCCAGCAGCTTCTTGGCTTCCACCGCGAACTCCATCGGCAGCTCGCGGAAGACCTGCTTGCAGAAGCCGTCGACGATCATCGAGACCGCGTCTTCCTGGCCGATGCCGCGCGCACGGCAGTAGAACAGCTGGTCGTCGGAGATCTTCGAGGTGGTGGCCTCGTGCTCCAGCGTCGCGGTGGGGTTCTTCACTTCGATGTAGGGAAAGGTGTGCGCGCCGCACTTCTTGCCGATCAGCAGGCTGTCGCATTGGGTGTAGTTGCGTGCGCCGTCGGCGTTGCGGTCCACCTTCACCAGGCCGCGGTAGGTGTTCTGGCCCCGGCCGGCGCTGATGCCCTTGCTGACGATCTTGGACTTGGTGCGCTTGCCCACGTGGATCATCTTGGTGCCGGTGTCGGCCTGCTGGCGGTGGTGGGTCAGTGCGACCGAGTGGAACTCGCCCACGGAGTCGTCGCCCAGCAGCACGCAGGAGGGGTACTTCCAGGTGATCGCCGAACCGGTTTCCACCTGCGTCCACGTCACCTTGCTGCGGTCGCCGCGGCATTCGGCGCGCTTGGTCACGAAGTTGTAGATGCCGCCACGGCCTTCCTCGTCGCCGGGGTACCAGTTCTGCACCGTCGAGTACTTGATCTCGGCGTCTTCCAGCGCGACCAGTTCCACCACGGCGGCATGCAGCTGGTTCTCGTCGCGCATCGGCGCGGTGCAGCCTTCCAGGTAGGAGACGTAGGCCTTGTCTTCGCAGATGATCAGGGTGCGCTCGAACTGGCCCGTGTGGCCCGCGTTGATGCGGAAGTAGGTGCTCAGTTCCATCGGGCAGCGCACGCCCTTGGGGATGAACACGAAGCTGCCGTCGGAGAACACCGCGGAGTTGAGCGCGGCGAAGTAGTTGTCGCCCACCGGCACCACGCTGCCCAGATACTGCTTCACCAGTTCGGGGTGTTCGTGGATGGCCTCGGACATCGAGCAGAAGATCACGCCCTTCTCGGCCAGTTCCTTGCGGAAGGTGGTGCCGACGGAGACGGAATCGAACACCGCGTCCACCGCCACGCCCGCCAGCTTCGCGCGCTCGTGCAGCGGCACGCCCAGCTTGTCGTAGGTGTCCAGCAGTTCCTGCGGCACCTCGTCCAGCGAGGCGTACTTCGCTTTCGGCGCGCTGTAGTAGCTGATGGCCTGGAAATCGATCGGGCCGATCTTCAGCTTGGCCCAGTGCGGGGCCTGCATCGTCAGCCAGTGGCGATAGGCGGCCAGGCGCCATTCGGTCATCCATTCCGGCTCGTTCTTCTTCGCCGACAGGGCGCGGACGACGTCCTCGTCCAGGCCGGGCGGCAACGAATCGGATTCGATGTCGGTGATGAAGCCGGCGTCGTAGCGACGTCCCAGCTGTTCCAGGATTTCAGCGTTCTCGGTGGCCATCGGGCTGCCTACGGTTCAGCGGGTCGCGACCTGCACGGCGATGGATCGCCTGCGCACGTCGTCGGAAGAAGAGGGAGGAGGCGCGACCATCTGCGCCAGGGTGAAGCCGCGCAGGGCGTCGGCCACCACGTCGTTGATCAGGCGCCAGTTCGCGCGCGCGCCGCACTGGTGGGCGATGCCGCACTGGCTCTCGCTCTGGCTGCATTCGGTCATCGCGAGCGGACCTTCCATGGCTTCCACGATTTCCACCAGGGTGATCTCGGCCGCGTCGCGGCTCAGGCGGTAGCCGCCGTGCACGCCCCGCAGGCCTTCCACCAGACCGGCCTGCGCCAGCGGCTTCAGCACCTTGCTGACGGTCGGGGTTTCCAGGCCGGAATGCTCGGCCAGATCGGAGGCACTGAGCACCTGGCCCGGCCGGGCGGCGAGCACGGTCAGGACCACGGTGGCGTAGTCGGTCAGCTTGGTGACGCGGAGCATGGGGGAGGGAACTCGGAAAACGTACCGAAATTGTACGCTTTCAGGCCGCCCGGCTCAAACCCCGGGGTTTTCCCCGTTCAGGCGAGGGCGCGCCGGCTGACGAATGTCACCTGCGATGGTTGACGGCTGCGACTGATGCGGCGCCCCGCACATCGGGAACATGGGCCCTGTCCACTTCCGGACAGTCCCTTCCAGGAACACTTCGATGAACACCTCCCACGCCTCTTCCGGTTCCGCCCCGTCCGCCGACGGACTGGATCAGGGCTTCCTCTGGCGCGTGCTGCTCGCCATCGGCGGCGTCTACCTGGCGGTGAAGCTGTTCCGCGGGCTGGGCCAGCTGTTCTGGACGGTGTTCGGCCTGGCGCTGGGCCTGGTCTGGATGTTCAACGGCCGCCTCTTCCCCTGGTGAGGCGGCCCCGGGCCTTCAGTGGGCCGCAGGCGCGTCCGCCGACGGGGTCGGCAACACCAGGCCGAGGTAGGGCGCCGGCGGGGTCTGTCCCGGCGGCAGCGCCTCGGGCGCGGGCTGGCCGGCGGCACCGAGCGAATGCACGAAGCGGTAGATCGCGCGACGGTCTTCCTCGGTCATCGCGCGCACGGCGAAGTCCGGCATCATCGGGCGGGTACGCAGGTTGGCACTGTATTCCAGCCATTGCGCTTCGGTGAGCTGCTGCATGCGCAGCCGCAGGTTGCTCGGGTAGGTAGTGCCCCACGGCCCGTGGAAGCCCATCGGCGAACCCACCAGCCAGCCCGCCTTGTCGGTGGTGCCACCGGATTCGGCGTAGCCCGGTGTGTGGCAGTCGTTGCAGCCGGTGGTCCGCACCAGGTATTCGCCGCGGGCGAGCAGCTCGGTGTCGCGGGGCGCGGGGGGTGGCAGTTGGGCCGCCGTCGGCGTTGCCGCCGGCTGGCAGGCGGACAGGGTGAGGCACAGAGCGGTGGCGAGCAGGAGCGGGCTGGCGCGCATGGTGGTGGTCGCAATAAGGGGAACGGGCATCGAACGCGCCGTCCTGCATAGACCGGCCACGCGCCGCCACCGAAGCGTTCAGGCGAGCGAAAGTTGGGAAACGCCATGCGCATGGGCGAGAATCCCCCTTTCTCCCTTCCACCGGACCCCCGCATGCCCCGCAAGATCGAAGCCCGCCAATCCGACATCCACGGCAACGGCGTGTTCGCCATCGCCCCGATCGAGAAGGGCGAGCGGGTGGTGGAATACAAGGGCAAGCGGCGCACGCACGACGAAGTCGACGCCGATGACGCCGGCGACGTCGAAACCGGCCACACCTTCCTCTTCACCCTCAATGACGATTACGTCATCGACGCCAATCACAAGGGCAACAAGGCGCGCTGGATCAACCACAGCTGCGACCCGAACTGCGAGGCGGTGATCGAGGAGCACGACGGCAAGAACCGCAAGAAGGACAAGGTCTTCATCGAGGCGATCCGCGCCATCAAGGCCGGCGAAGAGCTGACCTACAACTACGGCATCACCCTGGACGAACCGCACACCGCGCGTCTGAAGAAGATCTGGGCCTGCCGCTGCGGCAGCAAGAAATGCACGGGCACCATGCTGCAGCCCAAGAAAGGGCGCTGATCTCTCCCAGGCACGGATGCCGCAGGATGCCGAAAGGTTGAAATGACCGAAGGCAGGTGTGGCATCCGCCCCGCGTCGATAACGTGCGCGCACCGGACCACCACCCGAACGCCATGACCCTGACCCGATTCGCCGGCCTGCTCGCGCTGGCCCTGCCGTGCACCGTGGCCCAGGCCGTCGAGATCGACGGCCGCATCGATCCTGCCGAATGGCAAGACGCGCGGCACGTCAGCGACTTCCGCAAGACCCAGCCGCTGACCGGCGAACCCGGTTCGCTCGCCACCGAAGCCTGGGTGCTGGCCACGCCCGACGGCCTGGCGATCGCATTCCGCAATACCCAGCCGCCCGGCGTGCCGCGCACGCGGCAGAAGGTGCAGCGCGATTTCGACGCGCAGGTCGACCGCGTCAACGCCTTCATCGATTTCGATGGCGACGGACGCACCGGTTATGCCTTCACCGTGAGCTCCACCGGCGGCATCGCCGACGAGATCATCACCAACGAAAACCAGTTCAGCGACGACTGGGACGGCCAGTGGCGGCATGCGGTGACCGAGGACGAGCAGGGCTGGTCGGTCGAACTGCTGATCCCGTGGCACACCGCGCCGATGCGCGACGGTACCGACGGCCAGCGTACGCTGAAGGTGTTCCTGGCCCGCGTGATCGGCTCCACCGGCGAGCGCATGGCGTGGCCGCAGGCGAGCTTCGAGCGTCCGCGCTTCCTGTCGGATTTCGCGCCGATCACCGTCGCGCGGTACGACCAGTCGTTGCTCGCCATCACGCCCTACGTGTCCGGCCTGTACGACAACGTCGGCGGCGGCAGCGATTTCAATGGCGGCGCCGACATCTTCTGGAAGCCAAACGGCCGCTTCCAGCTGTCGGCCACCGTCAAGCCGGACTTCGGCCAGGTGGAAGCGGACGACCTGGTGGTGAACTTCAGCGCCACCGAGACCTTCATCAGCGACAAGCGCCCGTTCTTCACGGAGAACCAGGGCATCTTCGAGCTGACCACGCCGTCGGACTTCAGCCAGCAGCTGTATACGCGCCGCGTCGGCAGCACCGGCGACATCACCGCGGCGGTGAAGTTGAACGGCAGCCTGGGCCGGGTGAACTACGGCCTGTTCTCGGCCGACGAGGATGGCGCGCTGGGCCGGCGCTTCAACGCGCTGCGCGTGGTGCGCGATTTCGACAAGCAGAACCTCGGCGCGATGCTGACCCGCGTGGACGACGACGCCCGCGACCGCGAGGCCACCGTGCTCGGCGTGGACCACAACTGGCGGCCGACCGCGCGCTGGAACATCCGCACGCGCCTGCTGGGCAGCCGCATCGAGCAGGCGGGCGACACCGTGCAGGACTACGGCGCCACCGTCTGGGCCGATTACGAAATGGACCATGGCTGGCGCCAGCAGTGGATCGCCATGCATTTCGGCAACGACCTGCAGCTCAACGATTTCGGTTACCTGTCGCGCAACAGCACCAATTACCTGCACTGGGAAGCGCGCAAGCGGTTCACCGACCTGCCGGACACATCGCGCTATTCGTCCAAGGACTGGCGCTGGCGCGTGAGCAGCAGCCACAACAACCATGGCGAGAAGCTCAACGACCAGTTCCGGATGAGCCGCGAAGGCCAGCTGCGCGACGGCAGTTACGAGTACGCCCAGATCAACGTCAACAGCGCCGGGCTCAACGACACGCTGCTGCGCGGCAACGGCATCGTGCGCCTGCCGACGAACTTGAATGCGTATTTCGAGTACGAACGCCCGCGCAAGGGCAACTGGGCGCACGAGGTCGAGGTGGAAGCCTTCGGCGGCGGGCTGGCCGGCAACCGCAAGCTGGGCTCGGCCTTCTGGTACGGCGCCACCTACTTCATCAACGACGCCTTCAGCATCAACGCGGGCTTGAATGTCGTGCACCGGCCCGACTGGCTGATCTGGCAGGGCGCCGCGCAGGGCGACCTGGTCGGTGCTTTCGATGGCCGCGAGACGACGCTGCGCGCCGGCCTGGACTGGAACATCGATCCGCGCCAGGAACTGCGCGTGAAGCTGGAGGCGATTGCCATCAGTGCGCGGGCGCACGATGCGTGGCGCTTCGATGCCGCCGGGCACGCGGTCGCGGCCAGCGACACGGTCGAGGACTTCCAGGTGCGCAACCTCGGTTTCCAGGTGCGCTACCGCTACGAACTCGCGCCGTTGTCCTACCTGTACGTGGTGTACGCCCGCGGCGGCTATGAACAACTGGTCGGCACGGACGGCACCGACGACGCACTGCGCGACAGTTTCAGCCTGCGCAACGACGAACAGCTGATCGTGAAGCTGAGCTACCGCTTCGAACTGTGAGGACGCGACCGTCGCAGCGCGTCAGCGTGCGGCGGCGTCCAATGTCAGCTCGACATGGCCATCGCGGATGCGCAGCGAATCGGCCGTCAGGGTCCCCGGCACCTGGGTGAGGTCTTCGGCGCTGAGCTGGTAGAGCGGACGGGTGCGGGCGTATTCGCGGATCAGGTCCTGCAGCACCTCGCGCGAACCGCCGGGCAGGCCGCGTCCACCGGCCCCGGTGCCCAGGTGTTCCAGTTGCGGATCCACCAGATGCAGGCCGCGCGTCGCCGGGTCGTAGCGCAGGCCGCTGCTGACCACGACGTTGCCGTACTCCAGGCGTTCGCCGGTGGCCAGCGCGATGTCGTAGTTCATCTGCAGCCGGACGCGTTCGCCCGGCGTCGGGATGCGCACATCGGGATCGCTGAGGGTCAGCGAGGCGAAGCCTTCCAGCAGCGACTCCTCCATCGGGAAGCCGGCGCGCGCGGCGGCCTGCAGTTGCCCCGCATCGAAGCGCAGCACCGACGGCGTGGCCGCCGACGCCAGCATCGGCGCGACGAGCAGGGCGAGCATCGCCAGGAACGATTTCATCATCGCGACACCTCTCACTGCAGCGGGATGACCACGCGGCCATCCTCGATCTGGGGGTTGCCGATCCGCTTGCTGGCCGGCAGGCGGCGCAGCACGTCGCTGTCGATCTTGTAGACCGGCTCGTTGCGCGCGTATTCCTGCAGCACCGTGTTGACCAGCTGGCGGGTGCCGCCGGACATCAGCGAGCCCGCACCGGGCACGTCGACGGACAGGATTTCCGGATTGTCCAGATGCAGGCCCTGGGTGGCCGGGTTGTAGCGCAGCCGGCTGGCCAGCGCGAAGTGGCCGCGGCTGACATCGCGCGCGCCCAGCGCGCTGACGCCGATGTCGAAATCCAGGCGCAGGCGGTTGTCGCCGGAGGGGATGCTCAGGCGCGGGTTGGTCAGCGTGGCCGACACCAGGCCGCCTAGCTTGTCGAACTCGCGCGGGAAGCTCTGGTTGAGGTAGCGCTGCAACTGCGGCTGGGTGAAGTTGATCTGGTTGCCCAGCAAACCGGTGACCGCGTTGAGCGTGCTGCAGCCCGCCAGCACGAGCGTGGCGCCCGCGACGAGGGTGGCGGTCAGGAAATGGCGTCGGGTACGCATGGTGGGCTCCGGAAGACGTCGGCGCACCATAGCCGGGCGCGCCTGTCCGGACCCTAACCGGCGATGCCGGCGTGCCGGGCGAAATGCTGTTTGCGTTCGTCCGTGTAATGCCACCACGGCGTGGGCGGTCCGCCGTCCATGAAGCGCACCGCGGCGATGAAGCAATCGCACAGGCAGGGATCATGGCGCTGGCCGGTGGCTGCGTTCACGCGTGCGTACAGAGCATAAGGGTCTTGCTGCACCAGCGCCTGCGGTGTGGCGATGCCGATGCCGCGCAGATCGCTGGCGATGGACGGCCCGATGTTGGGGATGTCCTCGAGCATCCTGGCGTGGTCGGCATGACGGGCTTTCATGGCCGCAGCTTACCGCGCTGCGCGCGTGTCAGCCGGCGTCGCGGGTGCGTTCTTTCAGCGTCCGGATGAACTCGCCCATGTGCGGGCGCAGCGGCGCGAACAGGTCATCGGCGTCCTTGCGGTGGTCGAGCATCAGCCCGCTCAGCAGCTTGGTGCCGACGACCAGCGCGGCGCGTTCGTCGCCGCTGAAGCCGCGCTGGCGCTGGATGTTCTCGAGGGTGCGCATCCAGTCGTCGTGGCAGGCGTGCTCGAATTCGATCGTGCAGCGGCCATTGCATTGCAGGCCATCGTCCTCGATGGGCGTGACGGTGATGCGGTAGCGGTGGGTGTTGTTGGGCATGGGGGCGTGCGCGGGGGGCGCGGTGGGGACCATGGCCAAGATAGGCGCGCCCGGCAGGCCTAACGAGGGGGCGCGCCGTGATGGACTGTTCCGCCGGCCGGCGTGGTTCAGCGAACGGTCGTGGACGCGGCGCCGGCCCGGAACAGCGGCAGGGGATCGTAGGCGCCCTGCGCGCCGTAGATGCCGTAGTGCAGGTGCGGCGGCGTCCCGCGCGCATTGCCCGACGTGCCGACGAAACCCAGCACGTCGCCCACGCGGATCACCTGGCCGGTGGACAGGCCGGGCGCCCAGTCGTCGAGGTGCGCGTAGTAGTGCCGCTCGCGACCCGGGCCCAGCACCCACACCTGCCGGCCTCCGAGGCCGCCATCGCGAACGGCGACCACGACGCCGCGGGTGGCGCTGCGGATGGTCGTGCCGCGCGTGGCGAAGATGTCCACGCCCTGGTGCGTGCGGTCGGTGCCGCGCGGCGCGCCGAAAGTATCGGCGATCTGTTTCGCATGCACGCCGTCCACCGGTACCGGAAGCGCTGCCGGTGGCGGCGCACGCGAGACGTCCCACAGCATGCGCGGCGAGGCCATGAAGGGTTGGCCCCATGCCCATGCGAGCAGTGCGAGTAGCACCGCCAGCCACAGTAGTGTCCACGCCAGGCGGCGCAGGCGGTGGGCGGCGGGGCGCATCCGTCAGGGCAGCGGCGGCGGCTGCGGTTGCGCCAGCTGGCGCTCCAGTTGCGCCTTCAGCGACGGATCCAGTCGCAGCTGCTTCGCCAACTCGTCCAGGTAGGCGCGTTCCATGAAGTTCTGCTCGTCGACCACCATCAGGCTGGCCAGGTACATCTCCGAGGCGATCTCCGGCGTGCTGCCGGCGCGTGCGACTTCGGACGGGTCCAGCGGCTTTTCCAGTTCGGCGTGCAGCCACTGCTGCAGCTCGCCGTCGGTGCCGATGCGCGAGAACTCGCCTTCGATCACCTCGCGTTCGCGCGTGTCGATGTGGCCGTCCGCCTTCGCGGCCGCCACCAGCGCCTTCAGGATCGCCTGGCTGTGCAGCTCCGCTTGCGGGGGCGGCAACCGGTCCACCGTCTGCGGACCCGCGCCGGCGGCGAAACCGCCCTGTTGCTGCTTGTAGTCGTTGTAGGCGCGGTACGCCATCACGCCGATCGCCGCCAGCCCGCCATATGTGGCCAGTTTGCGCGAGGTCTTGTTCTTGCCGAGCAGCAGGCCGAGCGCGCCGCCGGTGATCGCGCCCTTGCCGAAGTCGGCATTGAGCACGCTGCCCTGGCCGCTGGAGGACTTGAGCAGATGGTCGAGGAAACCCTGGATCTTCATGCGTGGCGCACCTTGCGTTGGGGACCGAGCAGAGTATCTGCGGGCGATGACGGTCGTTCGCAAGCGTGACTTACGGCATGCCAAAAAAAACGGGACGGCATGGCCGTCCCGTTCGGGTCACGCGAGGTGCGCAGCGATCAGGCTGCGGCGTCCTTCAGCTTCTTCAGCGGACGAACCTTGACCTTCACCGTGGCGGGCTTGGCAGCGAACCACTGCTCTTCCTTGGTGAACGGGTTGATGCCCTTGCGCTTCGGCTTGGCCGGCACGTTGACGGCCGTGATCTTCAGCAGGCCGGGGAGCGTGAAGGCGCCAGCGCCCTTCTTGTTGACGGAGGCGTGCACGGCGCTTTCCAGCGAGGCCAGCACGGCGCGGACGTCCTTGGCGGCGACGGCGGTCGCTTCGGCGATGTGGGCGACGAGGCCCGACTTGCTCAGCGCTTCCTTGATCGGCTTCGGCGCGGCCGGCTTGGCGGCGGCCTTCGGTGCAGCTTTCTTGGCGGCCTTTTTCGGCGCGGCCTTCTTGGTGCTCTTTGCCATGTGTCCTGTCTCTACGGTCGAGTGGTTGGGTAATCGGGCCGATCGCATCGGCAAGCGAAATGTAGGGCAAAGCATTCGCGCCGCCAAGAGCGATTGGCATCGAAAGCCGCTTTTTTTCGGTTTTTTTTCGATTCGGCACCCGAAGTGGCGGAAATCACCGCATGGAATGCCCTTATTCCGGGTGCGGATGTGCGCCTGGGGCGGCATCCGGCGCGTGTCTGCGACCGGATGCCGCACCTGCACAACTCACTCTTCGTCGTGGTGCGGCTTGTAGGCGTCCACCAGTTTCTGCTGCACGTTCGGCGGCACCGGCTCGTAGTGGCTGAAGTCCAGGCTGTAGCGTCCCTGTCCCGCGGTCATCGACTTGAGCTCGGCCGCGTAGCCGTCCAGTTCCGCCAGCGGTACCTGCGCCTTCACCACGATCTCGCCACGCACCGCATCGGTGCCGTTGATGCGTGCGCGCTTTCCGGCCAGACCGCCGGTGATGTCGCCGACCTGCGCTTCCGGCACGGCGACCTCCAGGTCCACGACTGGTTCCAGCACCTGTGGTCGGGCCTTGGACACGGCATCGAGGAACGCCTTCTTGCCGGCCGCGACGAACGCGACTTCCTTGCTGTCCACCGGATGATGCTTGCCGTCGTAGACCGTCACCCGCACGTCCTGGATCGGATAGCCCGCGAGCGCGCCCGCGCCCAGCGCCTGGCGCACGCCTTTCTCCACGGCAGGCATGAACTGGCCGGGGATGGTGCCGCCCTTGACCTCATCGGCGAACTGAAAGCCGCTGCCGCGCGGCAGCGGTTCCACCCGCAGGAACACCTCGCCGAACTGCCCGGCACCGCCAGTCTGCTTCTTGTGCCGGTGGTGGCCTTCGGCCCTGGCGCCGATGGTCTCGCGATAGGCGATGCGTGGCGGCCGCGTTTTCACCTCCACGCCGTGCCGTTCCTTCAGGCGCTCCAGCATCACCCGCAGGTGCAGGTCGGAGAGCCCGCGGATCACCGTTTCGTTCAATTCCGGCTGGTGCTCCACGACGAACGCGGGATCCTCTTCGGACAGCTTGTGCAGGGCGGTCGACAGCTTTTGTTCCTGGCCCTTGCTGGCGGCTTCGATCGCCAGGCCGAACATCGGCTTGGGGAAATCGATCGGCGCCAGGTGGATGTGGTCCTCGTCGTGGCTGTCGTGGAGCACGGCGTCGAAATGCAGGTCCTCGACCTTGGCCACGGCGGCGATGTCGCCGGGGATGGCCTGGTCGACTTCCACGTGGTCCTTGCCCTTGAGCTTGAACAGGTGGCCGACCTTGAACGGCTTCTTGCCGTCGTCGACGAACAACTGCGTGTCCTTCTTCAGCGTGCCCTGGTACACGCGGAAGATGCCCAGCTTGCCGACGAACGGATCGTTGACGATCTTGAAGACGTCGGCGATGACGTGCGCGCGCGGATCGGGCACGGCCTCGATCGCCTGCGGACCGGCGCCATTGAGTTTCACGAACGGCGGCGGATTGGCCTCGGCCGGATTCGGGAACAGGCGTTCGGCCACGTCCAGCAGTTCCTTCACGCCCACGCCCGTGCGCGCGGAGGCGAAGCACACCGGCACCAGGTGGCCTTCGCGCAGGCACTGTTCGAAGGCATCGTGCAGTTCTTCGCCCGACAGGCCGCCTTCGCCTAGGTCCAGATAGTGCTCCATCACCGTTTCGTTGATCTCCACCACCTGGTCGATGATCTTCTGGTGCCAGTCGGCGACATCGCCCAGGTCGGACGTCCCGGTCGATTGCCAGAAACAATCGATGACCGCCTTGCCGCCGTCGGCAGGCAGGTTGAGCGGCAGCACTTCGGCGCCGAACTCCTCGCGCAGCGCGGCGAGCACACCGGCGCAGTCCGCACCCTCGTGGTCGATCTTGTTGATGACGATGGCGCGGCAGAGGTTGCGCTGGGAGGCGCGATCCATCAGTCGCCGCGTGCCGTGGGCGACGCCGCTGTCGGCATCGACGACGATCAATGCGGTTTCCACCGCGGAGAACGCCGACAGGGCGGGGCCGCGGAATTCCGGATAGCCGGGCGTGTCGATCAGGTTGACGTGCATGCCGCCGTGGTCGGTGCTGGCGATGGCGGTGTCGATGGAGTGGCCACGCGTTCGCTCCATCGGGTCGTGGTCGGAGACCGTGGTGCCGCGTTCGATGGTGCCTGCCACCTGGAGGGCGCCGCCGGCATGCAGCAGGGCTTCGAAGAGCGTTGTTTTGCCGGCGCCGGGGTGGCCTGCCAGGGCCACGTTGCGGATCTGTTGTGTGCTGTACGACATGAGGCCGTTCCTCCCGTAGGTTGGGTCGAAGGGCCGTCATGGCTGTCCGGGCTGAGCGCGTCCCGTGAGCGTGCGCTCGGCGGGCGGTCATGGCGGGCGGCCAGCATCCGCGCGTGCGGGGGAGGGGTCAAGTCGCACTGCGGTACATGGCGTGAACATCCCTCGGTGTACCCTTCGCTTCCCCTGACCCGAGGAGCACGACCATGGCTTTGAAGCGTTACGCGGATGCGGTGTGGGCTGGCGATCTGCAGTCCGGCAAGGGCAGCCTGAGCACGCCGCAGAGCGGCCTGTTCGAAGGCCAGAACTATTCGTTCAAGACCCGCTTCGGCGACGAGAAGGGCACCAATCCGGAAGAACTGCTGGCGGTCGCCCATGCCGGCTGCTTCACCATGGCGTTGTCGGCGGTGCTCGGCAAGGCGGGCTTCACGCCCGACAAGCTGCAGACGCGCGCCGAGGCGACGATGGAACCGGGCATGGATCCAGGCCCGACGATCACCGCGATCAAGCTGACCGTCTCGGCGAGCGTGCCGGGGATCAGCGCGGCGCAGTTCGAAGAGATCGCCCAGCAGGCGAAGGCGGGTTGCGTGATCTCGCGCGCGCTGTCGGTGCCGGTATCGCTGGAGGCGACCCTGCTTTGACGGGCGCACGGGCCGCCTTGTTCGTGCACGGCGCGGGCGGTGGCGGCTGGGAGTGGAATGTGTGGCGTGGCGTGTTCGAGGCGGCGGGCTTCCAGGTGGCGGCCCCCGACCTCATGCCCGTGCGTGGCGACGTGGCGGCCACGCATATCGAGGACTACCAGGCGCAGGTGCGCGCGGCGTTGGCGGCATTGCCGCGGCCGCGCGTGCTGGTCGGTGCGAGCCTGGGCGGATTGCTCGTACTGGATGCCGCCGAGGGTGCGGATGCGGTGGTGCTGGTGAATCCGTTGCCGCCGGCGCCGTGGCACGTGGACATGCCGGCACGCGACTGGCCCGATGTGGTGCCATGGCGGCGCGACGCGCGATTGTCCGGCACGCGCAGGGCACTGCCCGAGGCGGACGACGCAACGACGTTGTACGCGTTCCGCCACTGGCGCGACGAGTCCGGCGCCGTGCTTCGTGAAGCCCATGGCGGTGTCGCGGCGGAACGCCCCGCATGCCCGGTGCTGTGCGTGGCGTCCGCGCATGACGATGACGTGCCGCCTGCGATCGCGCGCGCGATGGCCGAGGCGTGGGGCGCGGACGTGCTGCAAACGGTTTCAGGTTCGCATGTCGGGCCGTTGCTCGGGCGCGAAGCGGCCGGCATTGCCGCGCAAGCTGTCGAATGGCTAAACCGGGCCGCGAAAACCGGCTGAGTTCAGCCATGTTTCACCCGCATCAGCCGAGCATGCCAGCACGCCAATCCGGCGTGGGGGAGTACCCGACATGAAGCGTCTATCCGCCACCGTGCTGGCCATCGGCCTGCTCGCTTCCGGCGTGGCATCCGCGCAGTCCACGCGCTATTACGGCACGACGGACCGCTACGGCGACGAACCCTATTACGACTACGCGCGCGTAGTGCGCGTCGACCCGGTCATCGACAACGGGTATGGCCGCAATGACGGCTACACCAACACGACGACGGGCCAGCGTTGCTATTACCGTGAAGCCGATGACGTCTACGCACGCGATACCTATCGCGATGGCTACCGCAACGACGGTTACAACGATGATCGTTACGGCGACGACAGCTACTACGGCGATCGCCGCTATCCCGACCGCAGCAACGAATCGGGCCGTACTGTCGCCACCGTGATCGGCGGCATCGCCGGCGCGGTGCTGGGCAGCAAGGTCGGCGACGGCAGCGGCCGTTATGTCGGTACCGCGGTCGGCTCGATGGTGGGCGGCATGGCGGGGCGCTCGATCTACGACAACGCGCAGCGTGATCGTCGCGTGCAGCGGGGACAGGTGCGCGTCTGCGATCCGGTGCCTGCCGGCAACAGTCGTTACGGCGATGACTATTACGGCGACGGTCGCGTCAGTGGATACGACGTGACCTACGAGTACGGCAACCGTACCTACCACACCCGCACCGACCATCATCCCGGCGACCGCATCCGCATCCGCGTGGATGTCCGTCCCGAATAAGCCTTCGCACCGGTTTCTTTTGCGGACGCAGCGTCGCAGGACAGGGGTATGCCGCAAGCGAGGGGCCGCAAGGCCCCTCTTTTTATTGCCGTGCGCGGCGCCATTGCGCATAGTCGCGCCCTGGACCGATACGGGAGAGCGGCATGCGGCGTCTGGCGTGGTTGACGGGATTCGGCGTGGGATGCGTGGTCATCGCGGGCATGGCCCACGCACAGGTCCACGTGCTGACGGCGGGGCGCGTGCACACCTCCGATCCGGCGCACCCGGTCGCGCAGGCGATCGCCTGGGATGCGCGGGGCCGCATCCTCGCGGTCGGCGGCGCGGATGAATTGCGCGCGCGCTACCCCGATGCGCGCCGCGTGGATGCCGCTGGCAAGACCGTCATTCCCGGGCTGATCGACGCGCACGGCCACGTGATGGGTCTGGGTTACGCGCTGATGCGCGCCGACCTGGTGGATGCGCGCGACAAGGCCGACGTGATCGCGCGGTTGCGCGAGTACGAGAAGCAACTGCCCACCAATGCATGGCTGCTGGGCAGCGGCTGGGACCAGAACGACTGGCCCGAGAAGACGTTCCCGACCGCCGCCGACCTGGACGCTGCGTTTCCCGACCGCCCCGTCTGGCTCGAGCGCGTCGACGGCCATGCCGGCTGGGCGAACAGCGCGGCGTTGCGCGTGGCGGCGGCACGTGCGTCGCGCCCGTTGACCGGCGACTGGCAACCCGACGGCGGGCGCATCGAACGCGTGGACGGGCGGCCGAGCGGCGTGTTCGTCGATGCGGCCATGTCGCTCGTCAACGCGGTGGTGCCGGCGCCCGATGCGGCCTATCGCCGACAGGCCCTGGAGAAGGCCGCGCAGACAGCCGTGCGCCATGGCCTGACGGGGGTGCACGACATGGGCGTGTCGCGCGAGGACCTGGCGCTGATGAAGCAGTTCGCCGATGAAGGGCGCCTGCCGCTGCGCATCGATACCTACGCCGACGGCAACGGCGACGCACTGGCGGATCTGTGCGCGCACGGCCCGTATCGCCACGCGGGCGGCCGCCTGCAGATGCGGGGCGTGAAGCTGTACGCCGACGGCGCCCTCGGCAGCCGCGGCGCCGCGCTGCTGGAGGACTACAGCGACGACCCGGGCAACCGCGGCCTGCTGGTGACCGAGCCGGCGGCGCTGGAAGCGGCGATGCGCAAGGCGCGCGGCTGCCACGTGCAGGTGGCGACGCATGCGATCGGCGACCGCGGCAACCGGCTGGTGCTGGATGCGTACACCCGCGTGCTGGGCGATGCCGCGAAGACCGACCATCGCTGGCGGATCGAACACGCACAGGTGGTGGCACCGGAGGAGTTCCCGCGGTTCGCCGCGCTGGGCGTGATCGCGTCGATGCAACCCACGCATGCGACCTCGGACATGCCCTGGGCGCAGGATCGCCTGGGCCCGACGCGCATCAAGGGCGCCTATGCGTGGCAGCGCCTGCAGGCGAGCGGCGCGAAGCTGGCGCTGGGGTCGGATTTCCCGGTGGAATCGGTCGATCCGCGGCGCGGACTACACGCCGCGGTGACGCGCCAGGACGGACACGATGCGCCCGCGGGTGGCTGGATGCCCGATCAACGCCTGAGTGCGACCGAAGCGCTGCGCGGCTTCACTGCCGATGCGGCATGGGCGGCGCACGACGAGGCGGAGGTGGGCAAGCTCGCTCCCGGCCTGCGTGCGGACTTCGTCATCCTCGACGAGGATCCGCTGACCGTGCCGGGCGAACAGCTCGATGCGCTGCACGTCCGCTCGACCTGGGTGGACGGCAAGCCGGTGTACGAGGTGAAGTAAGTTCTTGCCTCTGTGGGAGCGACGTCAGTCGCGATGGCTCACCGCGACCGGTCGCCCCTGGCGCATTCAAGGACTGCGCGTTCGCGACTGACGTCGCTCCCACAAGAAGCCGCCATCGTTACCAGTCGATCTGACCGGTCACGATGGTGCGCACATGGCCGCCGGACCAGACATCGCCGGCGGCGTCCACGCGCAACTGCAGGCGCGCGTCGTAGCCCACTTCGCGGCCCTGGCTGACGACGTAGCGTCCGTCGCGACCGGGCAACGCGTCGCGCGATGCGAGCCAGGCGGCCAGCGTCGCGTTGGCCGCACCTGACGCCGCGTCCTCGAAGGCGGCGGGCGCGCCGACGAAGGCGCGCACAGCCAGGTCGTAGTCGCGGCCCGGCGTCCGCGCATAGGCGCAGACACCCATGCTCTCGGTAGCGCGCGCCAACGCACTGATCGCGTCCCAGTCCGGTAAGGCGCTGCGGAGCGTGGCTTCGTCGCGCACCTCGGCGAGCCACCAACGGCGGCCACCGTCGACGAGAGCAGGGGGCAGCTCGCCCGGCGCGAGGCCTTCGAGGGCGGCGCCCAGCAGACGGTCGCCCGAGGGATCGCCTTCCTTCACCACCGTCGCGCGCGGCGTGCGCACAGCGATAGTGCGGTCCGCACCGTCTCCATCGACACGCAACGGCAACACGCCCACGACGCCTTCCTGCATCAGCAGGCCGTCGACCGGCGCGGCCAGGCCCGCCTCCAGCACCACGTGCGCGGTGCCGACGCTGGGATGGCCGGCGAACGGCACTTCGCGGCGTGGACTGAACATGCGCACGGCGTAACTCGCGCCCGGTTGGGTGGGCGCGAACACGAACGTCGTTTCGGGCAGGCGCGTCCAGCGGGCGATGGCCTGCATGGCGGCATCGTCGAGGCCGGCGGCATCGAGAACGACGGCCAGCGGATTGCCCGCGCCGGGGCGGTCGGCGAACACGTCCAACTGGACGTAGCGGCGGAGGGTCATGGGGGGGCGTTGTCGCGTGGGGGCCGCGCAGCTTACCAAGTCACCTGGCCGTCGATGACCGACTGCACCTGACCGCCGATCCAGACCTCGCCTTCGTCGTCCACCGTCAGGTGAACGCAGCCATCGCGGCCGAGCTCGCGGCCTTGGCTGGCGAGATAGCGGCCCGCAGTGCCGGGCAACGTGCCCGCGGCACTCAGCGCGGCCGCGATGCAGGCGTTGACGCTGCCGGTGACCGGGTCTTCCGGGATGTTGTCGGCGGGGCAGAACGCGCGTACCGCCAGCTCATGATCGTCGTGCGCGCCGGCGCGGCCGAAGACGGCCAGCCCGACCGCACCCGTGGCCTGTGTCAGCGCGGCGATCGCCGGCAGGTCCGGCTGCAGGGCGCGCACGGCGGCTGCTTCGCGCAGTTCCACCAGCCACCAGACGGGGCCGTTGTTCCAGAGCGCGGCGGGCAGGCCTGCCGTAGGCAGCGAGGCGAGCACCGCATCGCGCTCAGGCAGAGCGGCAGCGACCTCCACCGGGTACGCC
This sequence comes from Pseudoxanthomonas sp. YR558, assembly GCF_900116385.1. Lineage (NCBI taxonomy): Bacteria > Pseudomonadati > Pseudomonadota > Gammaproteobacteria > Lysobacterales > Lysobacteraceae > Pseudoxanthomonas > Pseudoxanthomonas sp. YR558. Next base: position 734,519 of record NZ_FPCI01000002.1, read on the forward strand.
CGTGGCGCACGCAGGCGGATCGCGCGTTGCGGGCCGTCGCCCTCCACCCGCACGGGAAGCAGGCCCGCCGCGCATTCCTGCACCAGCGTCGCGGAGGCGGGCACCAGGCCGGCGTGCAGCGCGACCCATGCCGCGCCCACGCTGGGATGGCCGGCGAACGGCAGCTCCTGGCGCGGGGTGAAGATGCGGATGCGGTAGCTGGCGTCGGGCGCGCTTGGGGGCAGGAAGAAGATCGTCTCCGACAGATTGGTCCAGGCGGCGAACGCCTGCATGCGCGCCGTGTCCCAGCCACCGGCGTCCAGTACGACGCCCAGCGGATTGCCCGCGCCGGGGCGATCGGCGAAGACGTCGACCTGCAGGTAGCGATGGGAGGTTCGTTGCATGCGGTACGGTCCGGTCGCGCGCGAGGGCTTCGGCTAGAATCGACGGTTCACGCCCGAAGGGTTCGGGCATCCCTCCCCATTCTATCCATGCCCTCTGCCACCCCCGCGTCTGATCGTTGGATCGTCCTCAAGTTCGGCGGCACCTCGGTGTCGCGTCGCCATCGCTGGAACACGATCGGCAAACTGGCGAAACAGCGGGCGGACGAACAGGGCGCGCGCGTGCTGGTCGTGGTGTCGGCGTTGTCCGGCGTCACCAACGAGCTGACCGCCATCGCCGACGGCGCGGCCGACAGCGCGGAACGCGTGGCGAAGCTGGAGCAGCGCCATCGCGAATTCCTCTCGGAACTCGAGCTGGACGCCGATGCCGTGCTCGGCGACCGGCTGGCGGCGCTGCGCAACCTGCTGACCGATCCGCGCGCCGTGAGCCGCGCGCTCGACTGGCAGGCCGAGGTGCTGGGGCAGGGCGAACTGCTGTCGTCCACGCTCGGCGTGGCGTACCTGCGCGCGCAGGGGCTGGATTTCGGCTGGGTCGATGCGCGGCACTGGCTGCAGGCGAACTTCCTGCCGAACCAGAGCCCGTGGGCGCAGCGGCTGTCGGTGTCGTGCAACACCGCGCCGGACCAGGACTGGCGCCACGCGTTCGCGGGCCAACCGGCGACGATGCTGCTGACGCAAGGCTTCATCTCGCGGCATGCGGATGGCGGCACGGCCATCCTCGGCCGCGGCGGCTCGGATACCTCCGCCGCGTATTTCGGTGCGCTACTCGGTGCGCAGCGCGTGGAAATCTGGACCGACGTGCCCGGCATGTTCAGCGCGAATCCGCGCGAAGTGCCCGATGCGCGCCTGCTGACGCGACTGGATTACTACGAAGCGCAGGAAATCGCGACCACCGGCGCGAAGGTGCTGCATCCGCGTTCGATCAAGCCGTGCCGCGATGCCGGCGTGGCGATGGCCATCCTCGATACCGAAAGGCCTGAGTTGCCGGGCACCACCATCGACGGCAATGCCCTGACGGTGCCGGGTGTGAAGGCGATCAGCCGGCGCAACGGCATCGTGCTGGTGTCGATGGAAGGCATCGGCATGTGGCAGCAGGTCGGCTTCCTGGCCGACGTGTTCGCGCGCTTCAAGAAGCACGGTCTCTCGGTCGATTTGATCGGTTCGTCGGAGACCAACGTGACCGTGTCGCTGGACCCCAGCGAGAACCTGGTGAACACCGACGTGCTGGCCGCGCTGTCGGCCGACCTGGCGGAGATCTGCCGGGTGAAGGTGATCGCACCGTGCACGGCCATCACCCTGGTCGGGCGCGGCATGCGGTCGCTACTGCACAAGCTGTCCGATGTGTGGGCGATGTTCGGTCGCGAGCGTGTGCATCTGATCTCGCAGTCGTCCAACGACCTCAACCTGACCTTCGTGATCGACGAGGCCGATGCCGACGGCATGCTGCCGCTGCTGCATGAGGCGTTGATCGACAGCGGTGCCATGCCCGTCGAAGAGGCCAGCGTGTTCGGCCCCAGCTGGCGCGAGATCAACGGTGCTGTCCGCCATCGCGGTGTGCGCTGGTGGAGTGCGCCTGCCGCCCGCGAACGGCTGCTGTCGCTGGCGCAGGCCGGCACGCCGCGCTACGTCTACAACCTGGACATCGTCCGCGCCCGTGCCCGCGCGTTGGCCGCGATCACGGCCGTCGATCATCGCTTCTTCGCGATCAAGGCCAATTCGCACCCGGCCATCCTGCGGGCGCTGGTGGAAGAGGGCTTCGGCCTGGAGTGCGTGTCGCGCGGCGAGCTGGAGCGCGTGTTCGACGTCGTGCCGGCGCTGCCGATGGAGCGCGTGCTGTTCACGCCGAGCTTCGCGCCGCGCGAGGAGTACGCATTCGCGCTGGAGCGCGGCATCAACGTCACTCTCGACAATGTCGAGGCGCTGCAACAGTGGCCCGAGGTCTTCCGCGGCCGCCGCCTGTGGCTGCGCGTCGACCTGGGGCGCGGCGACGGCCATCACGACAAGGTGAAGACCGGCGGCAAGACCTCCAAGTTCGGCCTGCCGCTGGCCAAGCTGGAGGCCTTCCTCGCGGCGGCCCGCGCGATCGACGTGCGCGTCGTCGGCCTGCATGCGCACCTGGGCAGCGGCGTGGAAAGCGCACAGCACTGGAACCAGATCGCCGATGAGCTCGGCGGGCTGGCCGACCAGATCGGCACCATCGAGACGATCGACATCGGCGGTGGCCTGCCGATTCCCTACGCCGAGGGCGATGAGCCATTCGACCTCGCTGCCTGGGGCGAGGGCCTGGCCGCGATCAAGGCCGCTTATCCGGCGTACCAGCTGGTGATCGAACCCGGTCGCTTCCTGGTGGCCGAGTCGGGCGCGCTGCTGGCGAACGTGACCCAGGTGGTCGAGAAGCTGGGCATCCGCCGCGTCGGCAGCGATGCCGGCATGCACACGCTGGTGCGCCCCGCGCTCTACGACGCCTGGCACGACGTGGCCAACCTGTCGCGACTGGACGACCCAGCGCAGGAGCCCTTCGATGTGGTCGGGCCGATCTGCGAGTCCAGCGACATCTTCGGCAAGCGCCGCAAGCTCGCGTCCGCGACCGCGGAAGGCGATGTGCTGCTGTTCTCCGATGCCGGCGCGTACGGGTTCGTGATGGCGAGCCACTACAACCTGCGGGGTTTGCCTGCGGAAGACGTCATCGAGGTCGGCGATGCCGATCCGGGTTAAGGCCGCCGCACGCGCTTTCTGTTCAACCGGCCATCGACGGCCGATCGCTCTTTCCTTGGATCACGCATGACGACGTTCGACAAATCCAGCATCCGCACCTTCCGTTTCGTCCGCTGTTCCTTCGATGCGGAGACCGGTGTCGCGCGGTTGGTGTACGCCTTCGATGACGGTCCGGAGCTGACCGAGACCGTGACCGTCCCGGGCGCGCCGTTCGTGCTGGACGCCACGCGTGCGCAGGCGGTCGAGCAGGCGGTGCGCCTGCTGCACCTGATCACTGGCGTTAGCTATTACAAGGCGGCCGTTCCGAACGAGATCCGCATCGACGGCTACGCGATCGACGCGGCCACCGCCGTGCTGATGGAGCAGGTGTACGTGCACGGCCTGGGCGAGTTCGCCTACCGGAACGGGTTGAGCCTGCACGGCCGCGTGCGCTTCCCGGTCGGTGCCCAGGCGCCGTCGGCCGCGCCGTCGGCGGGGCTGCGCGAGCACGCGCTGGTCGCCATCGGCGGCGGCAAGGACTCGCTGGTCAGCATCGAGGCCCTGCGTGGCGCGGGTATCGCGCAGACCGTCACCTGGATCGGCGGTTCGCAGCTGATCGCGGCCTGCGCGGCGCGCACGGGCCTGCCGACGCTCAACATCGGCCGCGCGCTGGCACCGGAGCTGTTCGAATACAACCGCCAGGGCGCGTGGAACGGGCACATCCCGGTGACCGCGATCAACTCGGCGATCATGGTGCTGGCGGCGCTGCTGCACGGGGTGGACCAGGTGGTGTTCTCGAACGAGCGCTCGGCCAGCTACGGCAGCATGATCCCCGGCACCGGCGAGGTGAACCACCAGTGGTCGAAGGGCTGGGCGTTCGAGAGCGCGTTCGGCGCGCACGTGCAGTCGCACGTGGCCGCCGACCTGCAGTACTACTCGCTGCTGCGTCCGTTGTCGGAGCTCGCGGTGGCGCGGCAGTTCGCACGCACCGACCATTACGACGCGCATTTCTCCAGCTGCAACCGCAATTTCCATCTGCTCGGCGAGCGCCCCACCAATCGCTGGTGCGGCGTTTGCCCGAAGTGTCACTTCGTATTCCTCGCGCTGGCGCCGTTCATGCCTAAGCCGCGCCTGGTCGGCATCTTCGGCCGCAATCTGCTGGATGACGCCAACCAGACGGGCGGCTTCGACGCGTTGCTGGAGTACCAGGACCACAAGCCGTTCGAGTGCGTCGGCGAAGGCCAGGAGTCGCGCGCCGCGATGGCGACGCTGGGCGACCGGCCGGAGTGGCGCGAGGACGTGATCGTCGCGCGCTTCAACCGCGAGATCCGGCCGCAACTCGACGCATCGGAACTGGTCGTGGCGCCGTTGCTCGAGATCGGCGGCGAGCACCGCATCCCCGTCGCGCTGTGGGAGCGCCTGCGTGCGAATTTCGCAGCTTGAGGGACGGCGTGTCGCGCTGTGGGGGTGGGGGCGCGAAGGTCGCGCCGCCCATCACGCGGTGCGCGCGCGGCTTCCCTCGCTGCCGCTGACGCTGTTCTGCAACGCGCAGGAAGCCGCAGAGGCCGCGGCGCTGGGCGATCCGCTGCTCTCGATGGAAACCGAAGTGGCCGCCGAGCGCCTGTCGGCGTTCGAGATCGTCATCAAGTCGCCCGGGATCAGCCCGAACACGCCCGCCGCGGTGGCTGCGGCGGGCGCCGGTACGCGTTTCATCGGCGGCACCGGTCTGTGGTTCGGCGAACACGCGGGCGCCGACGGCGTGGTCGCGCACACGTTCTGCGTCACCGGTACCAAGGGCAAGAGCACCACCACCTCGCTGCTGGCGCACCTGCTGCGCGCGGCAGGCAGACGCACGGTGCTGGCCGGAAATATCGGCTTGCCGATGCTCGAAGTGCTGGATCCGCAGCCGGCGCCGGACGAGTGGGCCATCGAGCTGTCCAGCTACCAGACCGGTGATGTCGCCGACAGCGGCGCACGCCCGGACGTGGCGATCGTGCTGAACCTGTTTCCCGAGCACCTGGACTGGCACGGCAGCGAAGCACGCTACATCGAGGACAAGCTGAAGCTCGTCACTGGTGCGCACCCGCGCATCGCCGTGCTCAACGCCGCCGATCCGCGCCTGGCTGCGCTTGAGCTGCCGCGCATCGCCGTGCGCTGGTTCAATCATGCCGAGGGCTGGCATCTGCGCGAGGACGACCTGTATCGCGGCGACGTGTTCGTCATGGATACCCGCCCGCTACCGCTGCCGGGGCGCCACAACCGCAGCAACCTGTGCGCCGTGCTGACTGCGCTGGAAGCGCGGGGCATCGATGCGCTGCCGCTGGCGGCGCATGCGCAGTCGTTCCGTCCGTTGCCCAACCGCCTGCAGGCGATGGGTACGCGCGACGGCATCACCTGGGTCAACGATTCGATCAGCACCACGCCGCACGCCACGCTCGCCGCGCTGGAGTGCTTCGCCGGTCGGCGCATCGCGCTGCTGGTGGGTGGGCACGACCGTGGGGTGGACTGGTCCGATTTCGCTTCGCACATGCGCCATGACGCGCCGGCCACCATCATCACGATGGGCGCCAACGGCCCGCGTATCCACGCCTTGCTGGCGCCTGTGGCGCGCGAGGTGGGGTTCACGCTGATCGGCGTGGAGACATTGCCGCAGGCGATCGCCGCCGCACGCGAGGCGTTGGGTGGTGAGGGCGTGGTGTTGCTGTCGCCCGGCGCCCCGAGCTTCGGTCAGTACCGCGACTACGTGGCGCGCGGCCGCCACTTCGCGGAACTCGCTGGGTTCGACCCTGACGCGATCACGTCGATTCCCGGCTTGGGTGCCGGCTGAGGCCGCATGCCTCGTCAAATCGCTTGAACACCGGCGGCGTACACTCGCAGGCCATCCCCCAAGGAGGTCGCGCGATGCGCCGCATGTTGCTCTTGCCCTGCCTGCTGTCCCTGCTGTGGTCGCCCGCACTGCTGGCGGCGCCCGTCGCCAAGCCGGTGGAATGGAAGATCGGCGGTGACACGTTCGCCGGTGTGCTCGTCTACGACGATGCCGTGAAGAAGCCGCGCCCTGGCCTGGTGATGGTGCCCAACTGGAAAGGCGTGAGCGCGTCCGCGATCGAGAAAGCGCAGCTGGTCGCCGGCGACGACTACGTGGTGCTGGTGGCCGATGTCTACGGCAAGGGTATCCGCCCGAAGACCGATGCCGAAGCCGGACCGGTGGCCACCGCGATGCGCGCGGACCGGCCTAAATTGCGCGCTCGCGTGCAGAAGGCGGTCGAGGTGCTGAAGCAGCAACCCGGAACACTGGTCGATGTGACCCGCATCGGCGCATTCGGTTATTGCTTCGGTGGCAGCACGGTGCTGGAACTGGTCCGTGCGGGCGATGCGTTGTCCGGCGTGGTCAGTCTGCACGGTGGGCTCGCCACCGATCTGCCCGCGAGCGGTCCGGTGAAGTCGCCGGTGCTGGTGCTCAACGGCGGCGACGACACGTATGTGTCCGCGACGGAGATCACCGCATTCCAGGACGAAATGCGCAAGGCCGGGGCCGACTGGCAGTTCGTCAGCTTCGGCGGTGCGGTGCACTGCTTCGCCGAATCCGATGCGCAGAATCCGCCGGGTTGCGTGTATCACGCGCCGTCGGCAAAGCGCGCCTACCGGATGATGGCGGACTTCTTCGCCGACGTATTCGTCCGCTGACCGGGCGCGGGCGCGCTCAGTGCCCGCGTTCGACCGCGTAGCGTGCGAGGCCGCGGAGTGCGGCCAGCGCATCGGAGGCCGGCAGGTCGTCGAGCACCTGCTCGGCCAGTGTCGCGTAGTGGTGCGCGCGCTCGCGGCTGTAGTCCAGCCCGCCGGTCGCACGGATCGCCGCCAGCACCTCGGGCATCGCATCCGCTTCGCCGGCCTGCACGATCGCGCGCAAACGGTTTGCCGTGGCGGCATCCGAGTGGCGGATGGCATGGATCAGCGGCAGGGTCGCCTTGCCCTCGGCCAGGTCATCGCCCAGGTTCTTGCCCAGCGCCTCCGCATCGGCGGTGTAGTCGAGCACATCGTCGGCGATCTGGAAGGCATAGCCCAGGGCCATGCCGTAGTCGTAGAGGCGGCGTTGCGTGGCGGCGTCGGCGCCGGACGCCAGTGCGCCGAGCTGCGTGCCCGCCGCGAACAGGACGGCCGTCTTGCGCTCGATCACGCGCAGGTAGGCGGCTTCGTCGGTGTCAGGGTTGTGGACGTGCAGGAGCTGCAGCACTTCGCCTTCGGCGATCCGGTTGGTCGTGTCGGCCAGCAGGCGCATCACGTCCATGCGGTCCAGTTCCACCATCAGCTGGAAACTGCGCGAGTACAGGAAATCGCCGACCAGCACGCTCGGCGCGTTGCCCCACAGGGCGTTCGCCGTGCTGCGGCCGCGACGCAGGTCGGATTCGTCCACCACGTCGTCGTGCAGCAAGGTGGAGGTGTGGATGAACTCGACGATGGCCGCCAACTGGTGGTGATCCGGCGTGCTGGGACCGCAGGCCAGCCCGGCCAGGACCACCAACATGGGCCGCAAACGCTTGCCGCCCGCCGAAATGATGTGGTCGGCGATCTGGTTGATCAGGACGACATCGGACGCCAGGCGGGCCCGGATCAGGGCGTCGACCGCTCCCATGTCGGCGCGGGCGAGCGACTGGATGTCGGCCAGGCCGAGCGCGGGGCGGGGGGATTCGACGACGGCCATGGGGACAGGATTCGGGAAGTGGCTGAATTATAGGCGTTACATGGCGGGGATTTCCTACGCAGGACTGCGGCGGCGGCCGACGGTGGGGGCCTGCCGGGTATACTCCACTGGTCTTTGCCCGCGCTCGGCGGGCATCCCTGAACGGATATCGATATGGCCCGCGGCATCAATAAAGTCATCCTGGTCGGCAACCTCGGCAACGACCCCGAAACCCGCTACACCCAGGGCGGCATGGCGATCACCCGCATCAGCCTGGCGACCACCAGCGTGCGCAAGGACAAGGACGGCAACCAGCAGGAGCGCACCGAATGGCACCGCGTGGTGTTCTTCGGCAAGCTCGGCGAGATCGCCGGCGAATACCTGCGCAAGGGCAGCTCGGTGTACGTCGAGGGCTCGCTCCGCTACGACAAGTACACCGGCCAGGACGGTCAGGAAAAGTACTCCACCGACATCATCGCCGACGAGATGCAGATGCTGGGCGGCCGTGAGGGCGGTGGCGGTGGCGGCGGTGACCGCCCGGCCCGCGCACCGCGCCAGGACTACGGAAACCAGGGCGGTGGCCAGTCGCAGCGTCGCCAGGCGCCGGCCGCACAACAGGCACCGCCGATGGACGATTTCGCGGACGACGACATTCCGTTCTGATCTCGCGCTCTTCGCGGTCGTGACCGATCCAGCAGGAGTTGTGCGTGCCGACATGGCTTGTTACCGGCGGAGCCGGATTCATCGGGGGTAACTTCGTCCTGCGTGCGGTCGCGCGCGGAGTGAAGGTGGTCAACCTGGATCTTCTTACCTATGCCGGCAACGTGGACACGCTGGCGTCGATCAAGGACGACCCGTCGCACGTGTTCGTGGAGGGCGACATCGGTGACCGCGCGCTCGTCGCGCGACTCTTGGCCGAGCACCGGCCGGATGCTGTGGTCAATTTTGCTGCGGAGAGCCATGTCGATCGTTCCATTGACGGACCGGCCGCGTTCGTCCAGACGAATGTGGTGGGTACGCTCGGATTGCTTGAATGCGTCCGCGATCACGTGAAGGACCTCGAACACGGCGCGCGCGATCGGTTCCGCTTCCTGCACGTGTCGACGGACGAGGTTTACGGCTCGCTGGGCGAGACCGGTGCGTTCACGGAGGTCACGGCCTACGCGCCCAACTCGCCGTACTCCGCATCGAAGGCGGCATCGGATCATCTGGTGCGCGCCTTCCATCACACGTTCGGCCTGCCGGTCCTGACGACTCACTGCTCGAACAACTATGGCCCGTACCAGTTTCCCGAAAAGCTGATCCCGCTGATCATCGCGCGTGCGCTCGCCGAAGAGCCGCTGCCGGTGTACGGAGATGGCCGGAATGTCCGCGACTGGCTTTTCGTCGGCGACCATTGTGAGGCCATTTTTACCGTCCTGGAGAAGGGGCGCGTGGGGGAGACGTACAATATCGGTGGCAACGCCGAAATGCAGAACCTCGACGTAGTCCACGCCATCTGCGCACTGCTCGATGCACGGGTGCCGCGCACCGACGGGAAACCGCGGAGCAGCCAGATCATCTTCGTGACGGATCGCCCGGGCCATGACCGCCGCTATGCGATCGATGCGTCCAAGCTGCGCGACGAATTGGGCTGGGAGCCCGAATACACCTTCGGGGAAGGTATCGTGGAAACGGTGGATTGGTACTTGGCCAATCAAGCCTGGACGACGCGCGTGCTGGATGGCAGCTACCGCCTCGAACGTATCGGCAAGGCGTTTTGACATGGGAACGATGGGAACGCGCAAGGGCATCATCCTCGCGGGCGGCTCGGGTACTCGCCTTTATCCGCTGACGCGGGCGATCAGCAAACAACTGCTGCCGGTCTACGACAAGCCGATGATCTATTACCCGCTTAGCGTGCTGATGCTGGCGGGGATACGTGAGGTGCTGGTCATCAACACGCCGCACGAGCAGGCGTTGTTCAAGGCGATGTTGGGCGATGGCTCCCAGTGGGGCATGGATATCCAGTACGCAGTGCAGCCGAGTCCGGATGGGTTGGCGCAGGCCTACCTGATCGGCAAGGAGTTTGTCGGTGGAAAGCCGAGCTGCCTGGTGCTGGGCGACAACATCTTCTACGGGCATGGATTCACCGAGATGCTCCGCCGGGCGAACGCGCGCGAAGAGGGCGCCACGGTTTTCGGGTACTGGGTCAATGATCCGGAACGCTACGGGGTGGCCGAGTTCGACCAGGGAGGGCGCGTGATCGGGATCGAGGAAAAACCGATCTCGCCGCGCTCCAACTACGCCGTCACTGGCTTGTACTTCTATGATGGCCGGGCCAGCGAGTACGCTGCCGAGCTGAAGCCCTCGGCGCGTGGCGAACTGGAGATCACCGATCTCAATCGCCGTTATCTTGAGCAGGGTGCATTGCACCTGCAGCCCCTTGGGCGTGGGCATGCATGGCTGGACACCGGCACGCACCAAGCGCTGCTGGAAGCATCCAACTTCATCGAGACGATCGAAGCGCGGCAAGGCTTGCGCGTGTGCTGTCCGGAAGAAATCGCGTTCGGAAACGGCTGGATCGACGCCGCCCAGGTCGAGAAGCTGGCGGCTCCGTTGATCAAGAGTGGTTATGGGCAGTACCTGATGTCGCTGGTCGCGCGCGGGGTCGTGCGGTGAAGGTCATCCAGACGCCATTGCAGGGGTGCGTCGTCGTGGAGCCTGCCGTCTTCGACGACGAGCGGGGTTTCTTCTTCGAAAGCTGGAATGCCGATCGCTATGCCCATCATGGGCTCCATTTCACGGTTGTCCAGAGCAACGTGTCTGCCTCCGTGCGCGGCGTCGTGCGTGGCCTCCATTACCAGTGGCCGAATCCGCAAGGCAAGTTGGTCAGCGTGCTGGAGGGCGAGGTATACGACGTCGCCGTCGATATCCGCCGTGGATCGCCGACCTTCGGGCGGTGGGCTGCCGTCATGCTCAGCGCCGAGAACAAGCGACAGTTCTGGATTCCGGAGGGATTCGCGCATGGGTTCGCGGTCGTCTCCGAGCGCGCGGTGTTCAGCTACCTGTGCACGGCGGTCTACGACAGAGCGGCGGACGCAGGCGTACGCTGGGACGATCCGGCCATCGGCATCGACTGGCCCGTGACCGATCCGCAATTGTCGGCCAAGGACGCCATCGCGCCGCTGCTGGCGGACGTGGTGCCGGAGCGACTGCCGACGTACACGCCATGAAGGTCCTGATACTGGGCGGCAACGGCCAAGTCGGGCATGAGTTGAGACGCAGCCTGGCGCCGATGGGCGAAGTCGTCGTGACCACGCGATCCGGTGAACTTCCCGATGGCGTGCGTTGTGAAGTGGCCGATTTCGACGATCTCGCGTCCCTGGACGATCTGGTCCAGCGCGTGGCGCCGAGCGCGATCGTCAATGCGGCCGCCTACACCGCCGTCGACAAGGCCGAGGATGACGCCGACGCGGCCTTTCGCGCCAATGCCGAAGCGCCGGGCGTACTGGCACGGGCCAGCGCCGCGCGGGGCATTCCATTCGTGCATTACTCGACCGACTACGTCTTCGATGGCCAGGGCGCGCGCGCCTATCGCGAGGACGACCCGACCGCGCCCCTGGGCGTCTACGGCGCCAGCAAGCTGGCTGGCGAAGATGCGATCCGGTCGGCCGGCGGTCGCCATCTGATCCTGCGCACCGCGTGGGTGTATGGCAAACACGGCCATAACTTCATGAAGACGATGCTGCGGCTCGGCGCGGATCGCGACGAGGTGCGCGTTGTCGCGGACCAGGTGGGTACGCCTACGCCGGCGGCACTGATCGCGGACGTGACGGCGGAACTGCTTCGCAAGCAGGACGCTCCGTCGGGGACATTCCACCTGACGCCTCGTGGCGAAACGAGCTGGCATGGATTCGCAGAAGCCATCTTCGAGGAAGCTGCGACACGCGGGCTAATCGCGCGCGCGCCCAAAGTGCTCCCTATCGCCACATCCGACTACTCCACGCGTGCCCGTCGTCCTGGCTACTCCCGTCTCGACATCGGCAAGCTGGAAGCCGTGCTTGGACATCCGCTGCCCGAGTGGCGCGTCGGCTTGCAGCGGGTGTTCGGCGACTGATTCCATTTCATTCCGGGGTTAGCCGCACATCGTTTGAGTAACGCGTTCAGTCCGTCGTGCGCATCGCCCGCCGCAACCACGGTGAAGCCAGCAGGGCGATCGCGGCGCATCCCAGGCCGATCCACATCATCAGCCAGAACAGGTCGGCGAAGCCGGTGGCCGCGTGCGCGATATCGAGCGTGCCGTCGTCTGGAATATCCATCGCTGCAAGTTTGCCGAACTGCGCGGCAAGCGTTTCCGAGAATGCGGTCGCCAGCAGCCACATGCCCATCATCGAGCTCACCACCCGCGGCACCGACAGTTCGGTGACGGCGGCCAGGCTGACGGGGGCCAGGCACATTTCGCCGATCTCGAGCAGCAGGTAGGCCAGCACCAGCCACCACACGCTCGCGATCACACCGGTATCGCCTACCTGTTGCGCCGCGAGCGCCAGCGGGATGAAGGACAGACCCCCGAACAAGAGACCAAGCGCGCCTTTCACCGGCTTGGACGGATCGAGGCCGCGCCGGCCCAGCGTGGCCCACAGCCACGCGAACACGGGCGCCAGCACCACCAGGAACATCGCGCCCAGGTAGGTCAGCGAGCCGGCGGTCTGCGGCAGCACCAACGAATCACGCAGTACCAGCACCACCATCAGCGCGGCCGTGCCGAGGAACAAGGCGCGCGGCGGCCCCGTGCGCGTGCTCCGCTCCGACCAGCGCGACGCGATCACGAACGACAGCGGCATCGCCACCAGCGCCCAGGTGGACCACGGCGCGCTGCCGAGGAAAAGCGCGATGTTCGCGGTAACGCTATCCGACCAGACCACTACCGATGCCGGCTGTACCAGCGACGGGAACAGGTCTTTCGTCAGCATCCGGTCGGTGAACATCACCCACGAGCCGTACGTCTGCTCGTACAGGGTGAAGAACACCAGGCACATGAAGATCAGCGCCATTAGCGCCAGCATCTGGCGACGCTGCACCGGTGTGCACTGCGTGGTGATGAACCAGAGGAACCACGCCAGCACCGTGGCCAGCACCAGCAGCATCAGCGCGAGTGCGAGCGAGAATTCGCCGCCCAGCGCGAACGCGCCGTTGGCCGCCGCCCACATCAGCCACGCCACGGGCAGCACACCCAGTGCGGCGCCGGCGTAGATCAGCCATTCCCGAGGGATACCCAACATCGGTGCGCGGAGCGCCGCGGGCGAAGGCGGTTCGGCGTGGCCCTGCAGGTAGCGCTGGCCCCAGAGGAACATCGCCAGGCCCAGCAGCATGCCGATGCCGGCGGCGCCGAAACCGTACTTCCAGCCCAGCGTCTCGCCGAGATAGCCGCACACCAGCGAGGCGAGCAGGGCGCCGAGATTGATGCCGGCGTAAAAAAGGCTGAAGCCGCCATCACGGCGCGGATCGCCCGCCGGATACAGGCGGCCGACGATGCCGGTGATGTTGGGCTTCAGGAAACCCACGCCCATCACGATCAGCGCGAGCGACACGTACATCGTGCGCAGCGCGCCTTCATCGCGCGTGACCACGCCAGCGTCCATGGTCGCCGCCGAGCCTTCCAGCGCCATGCCCGCATGGCCGGCCACCAGCAGCAACCCGCCGAAGACCACCGCCTTGCGCATGCCCAGCCAGCGGTCGGCCAGCACGCCGCCGATCACCGGCACGCAGTAGACCAGTCCGCCGTAGGCCCCGATGAGGTCGTAGCCCGCGCCGTCCGCGAACAGGTGGTACTTGGTCAGGTACAGCAGCAACAGCGCCTTCATCCCGTAGAAGGAGAAGCGCTCCCACATCTCGGTGAAGAAGCAGACGTAGACCCCCTTGGGATGACCCAGGAAGTCGTCGCGGCCGGTAGCCGCGGGGGCGAGGGGGGGCAAGGGCCGCTCCGGCGGGGATTCCGGGGCGAGTATAGCGACGGCGCCCGTTCCGGCTGGACTTGCCGGGCAGCGGACGCTAGCGTGTCGGCTTTCCGCAATTCGGGAACATGCAATGAGCTCGGGGACCCCGCAACTTACCTTCCGCGCCGTGGTGCTGGCCATCGTGCTGGCCGTCGTGCTGTCGGCCGCCAACGCCTACCTGGGCCTGTTCGCCGGCCTGACCGTGGCCACCGCCATCCCGGCGGCCGTCGTTTCGATGGGCGTGCTGCGCCTGCTGGGCGGCGGCACGATCCTGGAGAACAACATCGTGCAGACCGGCGCCTCCGCCGGTTCGTCGATCGCGGCCGGTGTGATCTTCACGATTCCCGCGCTGATCATCCTGGGCTACTGGCAGGACTTCCAGTACTCCTGGGTGCTCGCAATCGCCGGCCTGGGCGGCCTGCTGGGCGTGCTGTTCTCGGTACCGCTGCGCCGCTCGATGATTGTCGAGGAGCCGCTACCGTTCCCCGAAGGCAAGGCCGCGGCCGAAGTGCTCAAGGCCGGTGAGAATCCGGGCCCTGGCCTGAAGATCCTGGCGTTCTCCGCCGCCATCGGCGCCGTGTTGAAGGTCGCCGCGCACAGCGGCATGCGCCTGATCCCCGACACCGCCGCGGGCGCAGGCTTCTTCGGCAAGTACCTCGGTTACATGGGCACCAACCTGTCGCCGGCATTGCTGGGCGTGGGCTACATCGTGGGCCTGAACATCGGCATCGTGGTGCTGTCGGGCAGCATCCTGTCCTGGCACATCGCCATCCCGCTGTACCACATGTTCTTCATGGGTACCGATCCTGCGCTGGCGCAGAGCGTTGCAGGCGCAGGTGCCGAAGATGTGGCCGGTGCCATCTGGTCGGCGAAGATCCGCTACCTGGGCGTGGGCGCGATGCTGATCGGCGGCGTGTGGACGTTGTTCTCGCTGCGCAAGTCGCTGCTGTCGGGCGTGAAGAGCGGCATCGCCGCCGCGCGCGCCGGTTCCGGTGGCGCCGATGTCGCCGAGACCGAGCGCGACCTGCCGATGAAGTGGATGCTGGTGGCGCTGGTGGTCTTCGTGCTGCCGCTGCTGCTGCTGTACCAAGCCATCGTCGGCGTGTGGCACGTCAGCATCCCGATGGCGATCATCATGATCGTGGCCGGCTTCCTGTTCGTGTCCGTATCGGCCTACCTGGCCGGCCTGGTCGGTTCGTCGAACAACCCGGTGTCGGGCATCACCATCGCTACCATCCTGTTCGCCTCCGTCGTGCTGCTGTTGCTGCTCGGCGAGAGCGGCCGCATGGCGGTCGGTTCCGGCGGGGCGCCGTTGGGCGCCGTGGCCGCGATCATGATCGGCGCGGTGGTGTGCTGCGCGGCGGCCGTGGGTGGCGACAACCTGCAGGACCTCAAGGCCGGTTACCTGGTCGGTGCGACCCCGTGGAAGCAGCAGCTGATGCTGGGCATCGGCGCATTCTCCTGCGCGCTGATCATGGCGCCGGTGCTGAACATCCTGTCCGAAGCCTACGGCATCGGTGCACCGACGGCCGAGCATCCGAATCCGCTTTCCGCCCCGCAGGCCACGCTGATGGCGTCGGTCGCCAAGGGCTTGTTCGGGGGCGAACTGCCGTGGGGCGTCATCGGCATCGGCGCGATCATCGGCGCGATCATCATCGCCGTCGACGAGACGCTGAAAGCCAAGGGAAGCAGCTTCCGCGTGCCGGTATTGGCTGCCGCGATCGGCATCTATCTGCCGCTGGAGCTGATGGTGCCGATCTTCCTCGGCGGCCTGCTCGCCTACCTGGTCGAGAAGCGCCACGGCATGGTCGGCACGAAGGACGAGGAGGCGCGCGACCGCATCCACCGTCCCGGCACCTTGTTCGCCGCGGGCCTGATCACTGGTGAAGCGCTGATGGGCATCGCGGTCGGCATCGCCATCTACGTGTCCAAGGATCGCGACGTGCTGGTGCTGCCGGAAGCCTTCCAGCAGGGCGAGATCGTCGGCCTGGTGATCCTGGCGATCGTGGGCTGGCTGCTCTACCGCACCGGCGCCAAGTCGAAGGCGCTGGGCGACGCCGAACCCGGCCCCCGTTAAGCCAATACACGGCGCAAGGGCGTGACTTCACGCCTTTGCGCCGCGGCGCGCTTAGCGCCTAACATCGGGGTTTCCCTGTTGCCGGAGCCCCGGATGAAGCTCAAATCCGCCCTGTTGCCCTTCTGCCTGCTGGTGGCGCTGCCGTCGCTGGCCGCTGCGCGCGGCCTCGACGTGCGCGACCTGCAGAAGCTGGATCGCGTTGCCTCGCCCGTGTTGTCGCCGGACGGCAGCACCGTGCTGTTCGCCAAGCGCGTGGTCGATGCCGACGTGACCAAGGGCAGCAGCAGCCTGTGGTTCCGCAACCTGCTGACGCGCGACATGGGCCCGCCCAAGCGCCTGACGCCCGAAGGCTGGAACGTCAATTCGCCCGCGTTCTCGCCCGATGGCAAGACGGTCTACTTCCTCAGCGGCAAGTCGGGCATCCAGCAGCTCTACGCGTTGCCGCTGGCCGGCGGCACGCCGCGCCAGCTGACGGCGTTCGCGCTGGACATCGCCAGCTACAAGCTGTCGCCGGACGGCACGCGCGTGCTGTTCAGCGCCGACACCTTCGCCGACTGCAAGGCGGACTTCGCCTGCACGCAGAAGAAGCTCGACGCCACTGCGGCGAAGAAGAGCACCGGCGTGGTCTACGACGGCCTGTTCGTCCGCCATTGGGATACCTGGGCCGACGGCCGCCGCAGCCGCCTGTTCGTGGCGGCGCTGCCGGGTGCCAAGGCCAAGGCCGTGAGCACGGCCACGTCGTTGACGGACCGATTGGATGGCGACGCGCCGTCCAAGCCGTTCGGGGGCGCCGATGAGTACACCTGGTCGCCGGACGGCGCCTCGGTGGTGGCATCGGTGCGCGTCGCCGACAAGGGCGAGGCGTGGTCGACCAACTTCGACCTGTACAAGATCGCCGCCGACGGCGGCAGCGCGCCCGTCAACCTGACTGCCGCCAACCCTGCGTGGGACACCGGCCCGGTGTTCAGTGCGGACGGCAAGACGTTGTTCTACCGCGCGATGAAGCGCCCGGGTTTCGAAGCCGACCGCTACGGCCTGATGTCGATGGACCTGGACAACGGGAAAGTCCGCGAGATCGCACCGAACTGGGATCGCAGCGCCGACAGCATCGTGCTCTCGGAAGACGGTCAACGGATCTATACCACCGCGCAGGACATCGGCGAGCACCCCTTGTTCTCGGTGGATATCCAGAGCGGTCAGGCCCGCAAGATCGTCGGCGACGGTAGCGTTTCGGCGTTCGACATGGTCGGCAAGACGCTGGTGTTGTCGCGCAACACCTTGAAGTCCGGCGACGTGATCTACGCCACCAGCGATGACGTCGGCACCACGTTGCGCGCGATCACGCCCAGCGCCGATGAGGTCCTGAAGGACGTCTCGTTCGGCGACTTCGAACAGTTCAACTTCAAGGGCTGGAACAACGAGACCGTGCACGGTTACGTGGTCAAGCCGCACGACTACGTGGAAGGCAAGAAATACCCGGTGGCGTTCCTGATCCACGGCGGCCCGCAGGGCAGCTTCGGCAACGGTTGGAGCTATCGCTGGAACCCGCAGACCTACGCTGGCCAGGGCTACGCGGTGGTGATGATCGATTTCCACGGCTCGACCGGTTACGGCCAGGCCTTCACCGACGCGATCAGCCAGCACTGGGGCGACCGCCCGCTGGAAGACCTGCAGAAGGGGTGGGCGGCGGCGCAGAAGCAGTACGCCTTCCTCGACGGCAAGAACGCGTGCGCGCTGGGCGCCAGCTACGGCGGCTACATGATCAACTGGATCGCCGGCAACTGGAACGAGCCGTGGAAGTGCCTGGTCAACCACGACGGCGTGTTCGACATCCGCTCGATGGCCTACGTCACCGAGGAGCTGTGGTTCACCGAGTGGGAGAACGGCGGCACTCCTTACGACGTGCCGAAGAACATCGAGAAATTCAACCCGGTCAACCACATCGCCAAGTGGCGCGTGCCGATGTTGGTGGTGCAGGGCGAGAAAGACTACCGCGTGCCGGTGGATCAGGGCCTGTCCACGTTCACCGCGCTGCAGCGCAAGGGCATCGAATCCAAGCTGCTGTACTTCCCGGACGAGAACCACTGGGTGCTCAAGCCGCAGAACAGCATCCTGTGGCACGACACCGTCAATGCGTGGCTGAAGCAGCACATCGGCCGCTGACGCTTTCTCGAAAGGGCCGGTCATGCCGGCCCTTTCTCTTTGACTGAAGGAGAACCCACCGATGGCGATCGAAGCCACCGAACCTTCCACTGCGCTCATCCAGAATGACATCGTCCTGTTCGGCCTGATCGCCGCCACGCTGGGCGTGGTGTTCTGGACGTCTTCGCGCGAGACGGGCTTCTTCAAGAAGTTCTACACCTACGTGCCCGCGCTGCTGCTGTGCTACTTCATTCCCGGCATTTTCAACAGCGTCGGCCTGATCGACGGCGCCGCCAGCAAGCTCTACAACCCGGTCGCGAGCCGCGTGCTGCTGCCGGCGGCATTGGTGTTGCTGACATTGACCATCGACCTGAAGGGCGTGCTGAAACTGGGTCCCAAGCTGCTGGTGATGTATGCGGCGGCATCGGCCAGCGTGATGATCGGTGCATTCGTGGCGTTCGGCGTGATGGATGCGGTGCATCCGGAAACCGTGGCCGGTGATACCTGGGGCGGCATGGCCGCGCTGGCGGGTAGCTGGATCGGCGGCGGCGCGAACATGGTGGCGATGAAGGAGGTCTTCCAGGTCGACGAGACCACGTTCGGCCAGTTCGTCGTCATCGACGTCGCGGTCGGCTATGTCTGGATGGCCGTGTTGATCTTCCTGGCGAACCGTGCGAAGGCCATCGATGCGCATACGGGCGCCGATACGCGCGCGATCGAGGAACTCAAGGAACGCCTGGCGTCCTATCAGAAGCAGCACGAGCGGGTCACCACGTTGACGGACCTGATGGTGATCCTGGCGATCGCCTTCGGTACGGTCGGTCTCGCGCACGCCGTTGCCGGACCGGCGTCGGCCTGGTTTGGCGGCTTCGCATGGGCGAAGCAGGTGAGCCTGCACGAGCCGTTCGTCTGGGTGGTCGTGCTGTCGACGCTGATCGGCTTGGGCCTGAGCCTGACCCGTGCGCGCGAGTTGGACGGTGCGGGCGCGTCGAAGATCGGTGCGCTGTTCCTGTACATCCTCATCGCCTGCATCGGCATGCAGATGGATATCGGCTCGCTGGCCGACAAGCCGTGGCTGCTGGCATTGGGCGTGATCTGGATCCTGGTGCACATCGTGCTGCTGGCACTGCTGGGCAAGCTGCTGCGTGTGCCGTTCTTCTATTTCGCGATGGGCTCGCAGAGCAATATCGGCGGGCCGGCATCGGCGCCGGTGGTGGCCTCGGTGTTCCATCCCTCGCTCGCGCCGGTCGGCGCGTTGCTGGGTGCGCTGGGCTATGCCACCGGCACGGTGGCGGCGTACGCGGTCGGCGTTGGCCTGCGCGCGATGGCGGGGCAGGGTTGATACGGACTCCACTGTAGGAGCGACGTAAGTCGCGACCGGGAACATCAACGTCGCGACTTACGTCGCTCCTACAGGAAAGCCGGAACGAAAAAGGGCGAAGCTACCGGCTTCGCCCTTTTTGTTTGCCTGACGGAATCGATCAGCAACAGCGGAACCCGCTCCTGCCGCCGAACCGCGCTTCCTGCCGCTCGCGGAAGAACGTCTTGTAGTCCATCGGCTCGCGGTCCGGGTGCTTCTCCAGCACATGCCGGACGTAGTTGTCGTAGTCCGGAATGCCGCAGCACAGGCGCGCGGTCTGCACCAGCCTCCGCCACACACGCTTGTGCGTGGCGAAGTGCGAGAGCGGAACGAGTTCCGTGCCCATGGCTTACAGCCAGGCCTTCTGCTGTTCGTCGGTCAGCGCGACGTACGGTGACTCGCGATCGGTACGCACGCTGCTGGCGCGCGCCTTCAGGATCGCCTTGACCGCATACAGCAGCACGCTGAACACCACGAACAGGAACAGGACGGTCAGGCCGGTGTTGACGTAGCTGTTGATCACCACCTGGTGCATCTGGCTCATGCTCTTGGCCGCGCCGAGCAGCTGGCCGTCGGCGATGGAGGCCTGGTACTTCTTCGCCTGGGCGACGAAGCCGACCGCCGGGTTGCTGTCGAAGATCTTGATAAGGCCCGCGTAGGTCGTGCAGATCAGCAGCCAGATCGCCGGGACGACGGTGACCCAGGCGTAGCGGTCGCGCTTCATCTTGAACAGCACCACCGTGCACAGCATCAGCGCGATGCCGGCAAGCATCTGGTTGGCGATGCCGAACAGCGGCCATAGCGTGTTGATGCCGCCCAGCGGATCGACCACGCCCTGGTACAGGAAGTAACCCCACAGCGCGACGCAGCCGGCGGTGCCGATGACGTTCGCGCCCCAGGAATCCGTCTTGCGCAGCGGCGGGATGAAGTTGCCCAGCAGGTCCTGCAGCATGAAGCGGCCGGCACGCGTGCCCGCATCCACTGCGGTCAGGATGAAGAGCGCTTCGAACAGGATGGCGAAGTGATACCAGAAGGCCATCATCGCGTCGCCGCCCGGCAGTGCGTCGTGCAGGATCACGGCGATACCCACGGCCAGCGTCGGTGCGCCACCGGCGCGCGAGATGATCGTGCTTTCGCCGATGTTGTGCGCCGTCTGCGTCAGCATTTCCGGCGTCACCACGAAGCCCCAACTGCTGACCTTCGCAGCCACGTCGACCGCGCTGGTGCCGATGGCGGCGGCGGGGCTGTTCATGGCGAAGTAGACGCCGGGCTCGATGATCGAGGCCGCGACCAACGCCATGATGGCGACGAACGATTCCATCAGCATGCCGCCGTAGCCGATGTAGCGGGTGTGGGTTTCATTGGCCAGCAGCTTGGGCGAGGTGCCCGAGCTGATCAGCGCATGGAAGCCCGAGACCGCACCGCAGGCGATGGTGATGAAGAGGAACGGGAACAAGCCGCCCTTCCACACCGGACCGTCGCCGGTGCTGGCGAATTGGGTCAGCGCCGGCATCTTCAGCGAGGTCACTTCCGGGCTGGCGATGACGATGCCGATGGCCAGCGCGACGATCACGCCAATCTTGAGGAAGGTCGACAGGTAGTCGCGCGGCGCCAGCAGCAGCCACACGGGCAGCACGGCGGCGACGAAACCGTAGCCGATCAGCATCCAGGTGATCTGGGTGCCGGTGAAGGTGAACGCCGGGCCCCACGTGGGATGCGCGCCGACCTTGCCGCCGAACCAGATGGCCAGCAGCAACAGGATGATGCCGACCACCGAGATCTCTCCGATCTTGCCGGGGCGGATGTAGCGCATGTAGATGCCCATGAAGATCGCGATGGGCATCGTGGCGATCACCGTGAACATACCCCACGGGCTTTCAGCCAGCGCCTTCACCACGATCATCGCCAGCACCGCCAGGATGATGATCATGATCAGGAACGCGCCGAACAGCGCGATGGTGCCGGCCACCTGGCCCATTTCCTCGCGGACCAGATCACCCAGCGAGCGGCCGTTGCGGCGGCTGGAGATGAACAGGACCATGAAATCCTGCACCGCGCCCGCGAGCACCACGCCGGCGATCAGCCAGAGCATGCCGGGCAGGTAGCCCATCTGCGCCGCGAGCACCGGGCCCACCAGCGGGCCGGCGCCGGCGATGGCGGCGAAGTGGTGGCCGAACAACACGTGCTTGTTGGTGGGCACGTAGTCCAGGCCATCGTTGTTGATGTGCGCGGGGGTCGCGCGGGTCGGGTCCAGCCCCATCACGTTCTTCGCGATGTACAGGCTGTAGTAGCGGTACGCCACCAGGTAGATGGACACCGCCGCCACGACGATCCACAGCGCGCTGATCTGCTCGCCCTGGCGCAAGGCCACGACGCCCAGACACCCTGCGCCGAGGAGCGCGAGCGCCGCCCAGCCGATCTTGGAAAAACCATTCATTCGGGAACCCTCCGACAAGTCGGGACAAGGGTCACCCCATGCGGGAGGCCGGTCAATCCGTAACGGCCGATTCAGCCTTCAACTTTGGTCGCAATCCGATGGCGTAGGGCGCTCAGAGCCAGCGCGAACGCTTGAACAGCCGGTACAGGCCGAAGCAGGCCAGCGCCACGCCCGCGATCAGGATGGGGTAGGCGAAGCGTCCGCCCAGCTCGGGCATGTGCTCGAAGTTCATGCCGTACCAACTGGTGATCAGGGTGGGCGCGGCGAGCAGTGCGGCCCAGGCACCCAGGCGTTTGACGATCTCGCCCTGGGCCAGCGTCACCAGCGAGAGGTTCACGCTGAGCGCCGTCGTCAGCATTTCGCGCAGCGTGTCGGTGTATTCATTGACGCGCAGCACATGGTCCTGCACGTCGCGGAAGTACAACCGCACTTCTTCGGGGATCAGTGTGCTCTGCGAGCGGGTCAGCTGCGCCAGCACGTCCTGCAGCGGCGCCACCGCCAGACGCATCTGGGTCAGTTCGCGCTTCAGTTCGTACAGCTTCACCACCGTCACCCGGCGATAGGTGTCGGCGAAGATGTCCTTCTCCAGCGTGTCCAGCGTCTGCTTGAACTGGTCGATGATCGGCCGGTAGTTGTCGACGATGTAGTCGAGCACCGCATAGAGTCCATACGACGGACCGAGCGCGAGCAGTTCGGGTTCGCGCTGCACGCGCTCGCGCACCGGCGCATACGACAGCGAGGCGCCGTGGCGCACGGTCACCAGATAGCGCGGACCGAGGAAGGCGTGGGTCTCGCCGAACTTGATGCGGTCGTCCACCACCTGCGCGGTATGCACAGCCACGAACAGCGAGTTGCCGTAGGCCTCCAGCTTCGGACGCTGGTGCGCGTTCTGCGCGTCCTCGACGGCGAGGTCGTGCAGGCAGAACTCCTCCTGCAGTTTCTCCAGGATGGTGTCCGCCGGTTCGTACAGGCCCACCCAGATGAAGCTGCCGTCGTCGACGGCCAGCACGTCGCTGATCTCATCCAGGCTGATGTCGCGCCGCTTGCCACCGTGGTCGTAGACCACGCAATTGATGACGCACTGGGGCAGGATGGGTTTCTTGGCGGGGGTGGCGACATCATTCATGGCGTGAATCGTGCGCCACGGAGCCGCGTCCGACAAGCCCGTGCGCGTCCTGTAGGAGCGACGTGAGTCGCGACCAAGCGAATGACACGCCTGGAAGCCCCTTACGCACGGATCCTGTGGAGGGCGCTTCGGCTCTTTCCTCAGGATCCGTGCTCCTTCCGTTTTTATGGGTGTTCCGCTTCCGCGGTCGCGACTCACGTCGCTCCTACAGAAAGCCGGGGGCAGCTCACTGGGCGACGAAGCGGATCGCCTGGCCGCCACCCGGTGCCAGCTTCAGCGTCAGCGTGTCGTCGCGCGTCACGCTGCGCTCCTCGATCACGATGTCCTGCGGCGCGGTCTTCCAGTTCGCCTTGTCGCCGTCGCGATAGATCTGCGCGGTGTAACGACGGCCTTCGTCGAGGAACGACAACGGCACGCTGAGCGTGCGGCCGTCTTCGTCGGTCAGCGCGCCCAGGTACCAGTTGGGGCCGCCGCGCTCCTTGCGGGCAATGGTCACGTAGTCGCCCACTTCACCGTTCAGCACGCGCGTGTCGTCCCAGTCCACCGGCACGTCCTTGATGAACTGGAACGGCGCCGGGTTCTTCTCGTAGTTCTCAAGGAGATCCGCGGCCATCTGCAGCGGGCTGTAGATGACGACATACAGCGAGAGCTGCTTGGCCCAGGTGGTGGCGATGCCGTCGGTGGAGCGCGTCTTCATGCCGAAGATGCCCGGCGTGTAGTCCATCGGTCCGGCGAGCAGGCGGGTGAACACCAGGTTGGCTTCATGCTCCGGGGGATTGCCGGGCTGGCCCCAGGCGCTGAACTCCATGCCGCGCGCGCCTTCTCGGGTGATCCAGTTCGGATAGGTGCGGCGCAGACCGCTGTCCTTGATCGGCTCGTGCGGATTGACGGCGATATGGCGCTTCGCCGCCTCAGTCACCACCTTCATGTGGTGGCGCGCCATGTCCTGGCCTTCGTGCCACGCGTAGTGGCGCTTGCCGTCGGTGCCGGTGACCTTGGCCTGACTGGCATCGGCCACATAGCCGGTCTTCACCGCAGGCACGCCGACGCGCTGGTACAGGTCGAACGCGGCATCGAGTTGCGACTCGTAGTGCGCGGCGTTGCCCGAGGTCTCGTGGTGGCCGATCAGCACGACGTTCTTCGAACGGGCGTAGCGGCTGAGCGCTTCGAGGTCGAAGTCGGGATACGACTTCGTGAAGCTGAAATCCTCGCCGTTGCCGAACCAGTCGCCGTCCCAACCCACGTTCCAACCTTCGACGAGCACGCCGCCGAAACCGTTTTTCGCGGCGAAATCGATGTGCTTGCGGACGTTCTCGTTGGTGGCGCCGTGCTTGGGGCCGGAGGCCCAGCTCTTCAGCTCCAGGTGCATCTCCCACCACACGCCGACGTACTTCATCGGCTTCACCCAGGACACGTCGCCGAGCGCGTTGGGCTCGTTGAGGTTGAGGGTCAGGCCGGACATCGCCAGGCCGGCGGCATCGTCGCTCAGCAACAGCGTGCGCCACGGCGTATCGAACGGCGCGGCACGCACGACCTTGCCCTCGCCGATGCCCTGTGTCAGGTCCGCCTTCAGTTTGCGGCCGTCGACCCGGGTCAGGTTCATGCCGCTGTAGTCGACCAGCGCGGCTTCGTGGATCGACACGTGGGTGCCGTCCTCGAACTTGAAGGTGATCGGCGTCTGCGCATCGCCGACCTGCTGCACGGGCGTGCGGTGGTACAGGTATTCCTCGCGGTTCCATTCCCCGGCGGGAATCCACCACGCGGTCGCGTCACGGGCCAGCGAGAACTCGGTCAGCTCCTCGCTGATCTTCACCTGCTCCAGGCCGGGCTGCTTCGGGAAGCGGTAGCGGAAGCCGACGCCGTCGTCGAACACGCGGAACACCACGTCGAAGCTGCGGAAGGGCTTGGCCTTCTCCTTCAGCGTGACCGTCAGTTCGTTGTAGTGGTTGCGGATGAAGCGGCGCTCACCCCAAGGCTGCTCCCAGGTCTCGTCGAAGGAGCGCGTGCGCGGCTGGACGATCTCGATGTTGCGCTCGAACTTGGGCGCGTCCACCAACAGGAAGCCAAGCCGCGACGAGGCGATGACCGGCTGGCCTTTGCGCGAGACGGCATACGCGGGCCTGCCATCGTTGTCGGTGGACAGCTCCACCACGATGGAGCCGTCGGGCGAGGCGACACGCGGCCCTGGTGCGGCATGCGCGGTGGCGCTGGACAGCAGGACGAGGAGCGGAAGGAGGAAACGGGACATGCGACCCTCGCGATAAGCAGAGGGCCGCATCGTGCGTGGCGTGGCTCAGTGCGACAAGCGTCGGGGCATGAATACGTATGCAAGTGCCAGGTGCACCGGCAGCAGCAACGCGATCCACGACTGGTTGTATTGCAGCCGCAGCGGCAGCCAGTGCAGGAACCATGCGACCAAGGCGCCCACCGCGATGGCGACCGTAAGCCAGCCGAACCACGCGGGCGGGATGCGGCGGCGCAGCACGGCAATTGCGCCGGGTATCAGCAACACGCACAGCGGGTTCAACAGCAGCAGATTGCGGTTGGCCCACGCCGCCCAGTGCTCGGTGAAGCCCCAGAGATACACCAGCAGCGCGCCCGCCACGAAGCACACCAGCCACAACGGCAGCGCGAGCGCCGCGACCACGCGCGCGTTCCGACGGCCCACGAATGCGACCAACAACGCGATGGCAACGCCAGCGGCCAGCCATGGCCACCAACGACGCGGCGTCTCGGCGGGTTCGGCCGCGATCCGGTGCGGCAGCAATTGCATCTCGGACTGCACCAGCGGACGTCCCGCGGCGTTCTTCGCCTCGCGCAGGCTGTCGGCCAGGCGCATCGGTACATAGGCTTCTTCCCAGCGCGACATGGGCTTGTCCGCCGACGGCCCCAGGCCTACATCGAAGCCGAGCCACATCCACGTCGCCGGCGAGGCCAGGCGCACCGCTTCGCTGCGGAAGGTGTTGCCGCGCGAACGGCCGGCGAGCTGCGATTTCAAACGGCCGCCGAGCGCGGCATCCAGTGCGTCGCGCACTTGCGTGGAGCAGTTGGAGGTGAAGTAGTCGTAGCGGTAGCGCGCGTTCTCCGGGCGCGCACGCTCGGCCAGTGCGTCGGCCAGGGCCTGCGCCTGTTCGGGCGTAACGTCCAGCCACTGCAGCGACACGCCGCGTCCGCTGTCGCGGTACTGCGCGAGGTCCTGCTCGAACGGCAGCGCGACCAGGTAATACATCATGTGGCCGCGGGCGAAGTTGCCGACGAAGTCGGCTTCCGACGGATCGAAGAAGCCGAAGTTGTATGAGATCGCATCGCCATTGGCGGGGTCGACCACGACGATGGCGTTGTGGCCGAAGCGTTCGAAGAAGACTTCGCCCGGCTGCATGGTCGCCACGCCGATCCGTGGCGCCGCCCAGGCGCTCGCCGCCAGCAGCCACAGCGCGCCCAGCAGCGCCAGGCGCGTGGCCAGGCTACGCATCGGCCAGCACTCCGACGTGGAAGGCGTGCACGCGTCGCGCATCCGCGCGCGCCACGCGGAACATGAAGCGGCCCAGCGTCAGCTCCTCGCCGGTTTCCGGCAGGTGGCCGATCGCGGCCGTCACCAGCCCGCCGACCGTGTCGTACTCGTCGTCGGGGAAGTCCGCGCCGAAGCGCTCGTTGAAATCGGAAATGGGCGTGAGCGCGTCCACCACGAACTGGCCATCGGCCTGCGCCGCGATCAAGGCGGCCCCGTCCTCGGCTTCATCGTGTTCGTCGTCGATCTCGCCGACGATCTGCTCCAGCACGTCCTCGATGGTCACCAGGCCGGCGACGCCGCCGTACTCGTCCACCACGATCGCCATGTGGTTGCGCGACAGGCGGAATTCCTTCAGTAGAAGGTTGAGCTTCTTCGACTCCGGGATCAGCACCGCGGGCCGCAGCAGTTCGCGCACGCTGCCGGGGCCGTTGTCGGCCACCACGCCACGCAGCAGGTCCTTCGCCAGCAGGATGCCGAGGATCTCGTCCTTGTTCTCGCCATGCACCGGGAAGCGGGAGTGGCCGGATTCGACCACCTGCTTCATCAGGTCGAGGAAGCGCGCCTCGACGGGCAGCGAGACCATCTGGGAGCGCGAGACCATGACGTCGCCCACGGTGAGGTCGGCCACATCGATGGCGCCTTCCATCATCTTCAGGGTATCGCCGCCGATCAGGCCGTCGGACTGCGCGTCGCGCAGGAGGGCCACCAGGTCTTCGCGTGTGCTGGGTTCGCCGGAGAACGCCGAACTGAGGCGGTCCAGCCAAGTGCGCCGTTTCTCCGAAGGTTTGTCGGAGCCATCCGGCGCGTGGGTACTGTCGTCTTCTGACATCTCGTGGGGGTGTGCGCCCGGTCGGGCGTGGGGGCCAGTCTAACCCGGTTGGGGCACGGCTGCAGGCAGGGTCAAGCGCCGGCGGGTTCCGCCGGCGTGGCGTCCTCGGGCGCTTCCTCTTCGGGCACGTCCAGGCTGTAGCTGCAACCCACGAGCGTCTTCCCCGGGTGCGAGGCGACGTTGCTGACGTTGAGGACGACGGACTCGATCAATACCTTGCCGTTCTTCGCGTCACGCGTTTCCTCGCTGCGCAGTTCCTTGCCGAACATGGCCTTGGCTGGCGTATCGATGGCGGTTTCGAGCGCGAGTTCCTTCGCCAACGGTCGCGGATCGGGCAGGTCCAGGATCGCCATCACGCTGCCGCCGGTGAAGGCGATGTGGTCGGTGTCTTTCCCGAACACGCGGATCGGCGAGGCCAGCCGGTATTCGGTCATGAACATGTTCGCCTGCGGCAGCGGCTGCCAGCCGAGGGCGACGGCCTTCAGCGGGTCTTCCAGCGCGGGGGCGAGCGCGGTGAGGTCGGCGATGTCGCCACGGCATTCGATCAGTGAGGCGAGGTCGCTCGTGGTGGCCTGCGCGCGCACGGCGAACGGCAGGGCCAGCGCCACGCAGGACGCGAGCAGCAGGGTGCGCAGCATGGTCAGTCTTCCGCGTAAGGGTCGTCGATGCCGAGGTCGGCGAGGATCTCGCGTTCGAGCTGCTCCATGCACTCGGCTTCCTTGTCATCCTCGTGGTCCCAGCCCAGCAGGTGCAGGGTGCCGTGGACGGTCATGTGGGCGTAATGCGCGGCCAGCGGCTTCTTCTGTTCGCGGGCTTCGCGCGCCACGACCGGCGCGCAGATCACCAGGTCGCCGAGCAGCGGCATCTTCACGCCCTTGGGCAGCTTCACGCCTTCGGCCATCTCGGCCGGGAAGCTCAGCACGTTGGTGGCGTAGTCGCGGCCACGGTAATGGCGGTTGAGCGCGCGGCCTTCCTTGCTGTCGACGATGCGGATCGCCAGGTCGGCCTCGCGGATCCGGCCCGCCAGCGCGGCGGCCACCCATTTGCGGAAGCTCACCGCCGAGGGAATGCCGGCGCGGGGCAACGCGTAGTTCACGGAGACTTCGAGGCGGACGGGGCCTTGGGTCATGACGATCGCTGTCGACGGAGGGGATCAGGCAGGGCCGGTTTCCGCGTCCTTGCCGTCGCGTGCATCGTAAGCCCGCACGATCTTCGCGACCA
Organism: Pseudoxanthomonas sp. YR558; assembly: GCF_900116385.1. NCBI lineage: Bacteria > Pseudomonadati > Pseudomonadota > Gammaproteobacteria > Lysobacterales > Lysobacteraceae > Pseudoxanthomonas > Pseudoxanthomonas sp. YR558. Next base: position 762,952 of record NZ_FPCI01000002.1, read on the forward strand.
GCGGGTGGCGCACCACGTCGCGGCTGGTGAAGAAGGTGAACGAAATGCCGTCGACGTTGCGCAATACCTCCAGCGCGTCCTTCAGGCCGGACTTCTGGTGCTTCGGCAGGTCCACCTGGGTCAGGTCGCCGGTGACGACGGCGGTGCTGCCGTAACCGATACGCGTGAGGAACATCTTCATCTGCTCGATGGTGGTGTTCTGCGCCTCGTCAAGGATGACGAACGCATCGTTGAGCGTGCGCCCGCGCATGTAGGCCAGCGGCGCGATCTCGATGACGTTCTTCTCCAACAACTTGACCACTTTCTCCACGCCCAGCATCTCGTACAGCGCGTCGTACAGCGGGCGCAGGTACGGGTCGACCTTCTGCGACAGGTCGCCGGGCAGGAAGCCCAGCTTCTCGCCGGCTTCCACCGCCGGGCGCACCAGGATCAGGCGCTGCACGCGCGACTCGTTCAGTGCTTCCACCGCGCTGGCGACGGCCAGGAACGTCTTGCCGGTGCCGGCCGGGCCGATGCCGAAGTTGATGTCGTGGGTGGCGATAGCATGCAGGTACTTGGCCTGGTTGGCGCCACGGCCGCGCACCGTGCCGCGCTTGACCTTGATCGCCACGTCCTGCGGCTCATAGCCGTCCTCGGCGACGCGCTCCACGTTGGCGGCGTTCAACCGCAGGTGGATCGCCTCGCTGTCGAAGGTTTCGCCGGCGGCTTCCTCGTAGAGGGAATGCAGCAGTTTCTCCGTCGCGACGACGGCTTTCTCCGGGCCGGTGACCCGGAAGACCGCGCCGCGGTTGGCGATCTCCACGCCCAGCCGCAGTTCGATCTGGCGCAGGTGCGCGTCGAAGGGGCCGGCGAGATTGGCCAGGCGTTCGGTGTTCTCGGGTTCCAGGGCGAATTCGCGTTTGCTGGGTTCTGTCATGGGGCAGGGGAGTGTTCGGTTCGTTGGCTAGTGACGCGTCTGGTCGTCAGCGTCGTCGACGGGCCACTGGTTGAAGACGTAGACCTCGTCCTCGACGAGGGCTTGGTCGAAGTGTTCCGCATTGGGCGCTTCGTCGCGACCGACCTGGGCGGGTTCGTCTTCGACAGCGAGGACGACCCAGCCCTGTTCGCGGATGAACTCGGAGGCGCGTCGCATCGGGTCGTCGGCGAATCCGGGCTTTTGGTAGCAGGTGACGTACGCGCCGCCGGCTTCGGCGAAGTCCGGGCTGTCGGCACGCGGCCGGGCTTCCAGCGTGAACACCCACAGGCGGGGGCTATCCGAGGAAATGGCGGCGATCCTGACAAACGCAAGGCGGGCGCGCAGCGTAGCGCGGGCGCCACGGACCGGCCAGCCGTGTGCCGTTCGTCGGAATCGGCTTGAAATTTAATTAATCATAAAATTAAATAATCGCCATGACGACGAAAAAGCCCTCCAGCCGCTCCAGCACGCAGGCGGACACGCCTGCGCCGGACCCCCGCAAGCGCACCCGCGGGCGCCGCCCGACTGCCGAGACCGCCGACCTGCGCGCCACCCTGCTGGACGCCGCACTGGCCTGCTTTGTCCGGCGTGGGATCGCGGCCACCTCGCTGCGCGACATCGCCACGGAGGCGGGCGTGACGCCGGCACTGGTGCACTACTACTTCGGCGACAAGGCCCAGTTGCAGGAGGCCGTGGTGGCCGAGCGACTGCTGCCGGTGGTGGCGCAGATGCGCGCACCGGTCATGCAGGCCGGTAGTGGAGACGTCGCGGGCCTGATCGCCGGTTTCGTACATGGCATCGGCGGGGTGGTGGCGCAGCATCCCTGGCTGCCGACGCTGTGGGTGCGCGAGATCCTCTGCGAAGGCGGCGCGCTGCGCGAGATGATGATCAGCCAGGTCGGCCCGCTGCTGCCGAAGATGATGGCCGGCCGCTTCGCCGCCGCCCAGCAGGCCGGGCAGCTCAATCCGGACCTCGACCCGCGCCTGCTGATGGTGTCGCTGATCGGGCTGACCATGTTCCCGATGGCGAGCGCGCCGATCTGGCGGCAGTTGTTTGGCGCCGACGATATCGACTTCAACGACCTGCGCCGGCACACGCTGGTGCTGCTGGACCGTGGACTGGAGCTGGACCATGCGAAATGAACTGCAACGCGGCGCGATGGCGGCCGCGATCCTGATGATGGCCGGTTGCGCCGCCGACGCGCCCGCGGCCCTGGGCACGCTGGAATGGGACCGGGTGACGCTTCCGTCGCCGGTCGCCGAGAAAATCGTGCGCATCGACGTGCGCGAAGGCCAGCAGGTGGCCGCAGGGGCGCCGTTGGTGCAGCTCGAGCTGGCGCGCACCCAGTCGCAACTGGCCGCCGCGCAGGCGCAAGCGACGCAGAGTCGCGAAGCCTTGGCAGAACTGCGCGCCGGTCCGCGCGTTGAGGCCATCGCTCAAGCACGTGCCAGCCTGGCGGCCGCGCAAGCGCAGGCCCGGGACGCGGACGCGTATTACGCGCGCCTGCAACCGCTGGGGCGCCAGCGTCTGGTCGCTGCCTCCGAGGTGGATCGCGCGCGCGCGGCGTCGCAGAGCGCGCAGGCGCAGGTGCGCCTGGCGCAGGCCGCGTTGTTGGAGCTGGAACACGGCACGCGCACCGAACAGGTCGCCCAAGGCGAGGCCGCCGTCGCATCGGCGGACGCACAGGCGCGGGTGCAGGCGGTGACGCTGGAAAAGCTCAACATCGTCGCACCACGTGCGGGTCGCATCGACAGCCTGCCGTACAAGCTGGGTGACCAGGCCCCGGTCGGCGCGCCGCTCGCGGTCATGCTGGTCGGCGATGCGCCGTATGCGCGCGTGTACCTGCCGCAGGCGATGCGCAACCGGCTGAAAGTCGGCGACACGGTGCGCGTGCGCCTGGAAGGCGAGGGCGCGACACACGAGGGCCGCGTGCGGATGATCCGCAGCGAGCCCAGCTTCACGCCGTACTTCGCGCTGACCGGCCAGGACGCCGCGCGCCTGAGTTACCTCGCTGAAATCAGCCTGGGCAAGGATGCCGCCGGCCTTCCGGTGGGCGCGCCGCTGCAGGTGGTGTCCGATGGCGACGAATGATGAGGGGCTGGCGATCCGCGTCCGCGGGCTGACCAAACGCTTCGGTGCGTTGGTCGCGGTGAACGACGTCGACCTCGATGTGCCGCGTCGGAACGTCTACGGCTTCCTCGGACCCAACGGCTCCGGCAAGTCCACCACCATCCGCATGTTGTGCGGCTTGCTGACGCCGACCGCGGGCGACATCGAAGTGCTGGGCCTGCGCATCCCGGAACAAGCCGAGCAACTGCGCACGCGGATCGGCTACATGACGCAGAAGTTCTCGCTGTTCGAAGACCTCACTGTCCGCGAGAACCTCGAGTTCCTCGCCGCGGTACAGGACATCCCGCGCGCACAGGCGCGGCGTCGCATCGATGAACTGGTCGAGCAGTACCACTTCCAGGACCGGCAGAAGCAATTGGCCGGCACGATGAGCGGCGGGCAGAAGCAGCGCCTCGCGCTCGCGGGCGCGGTGATCCATTCGCCGGAATTGCTCTTCCTCGATGAACCGACCAGCGCGGTCGATCCCGAATCGCGCCGTGATTTCTGGGAGAAGCTCTTCGAGCTCGCCGACGCCGGCACCACGCTGCTGGTCTCCACCCACTACATGGACGAGGCCGAGCGCTGCCATCGCATCGCCATCCTCGATCGTGGCGTGCTGGTGGCGGACGGCACGCCCGATGCGCTGACGGGGGAGCTCGCTGGCCGCACGCTGGTGGTGGAGGCCCCGGAGCCGCGCCAGGCGCAGAAAGTCCTCGTCGGCCTGCCCGGCGTGATCAGCGTGGCGCAGATCGGCAACGTGCTGCGCGTGCTGCTGGCCGAGAATGGACAGGCGGCGGACCGCATCGCACAGGGCCTGCGCACGGCCGGCATCAACGCGGAGGTATCGGCGGCGCCGGCCAATCTGGAAGACGTGTTCGTCTCCGCCACGCGCGGCCAGCCGGCGCGCGAGGAGGCCGCTTGAAATTCCGCCGCCTGATGGCTGTGATGGTGAAGGAGCTGCGGCAGATGAGGCGCGACCGCATCACCCTGGCGATGATCGTGGGCATCCCGGTGATGCAGTTGCTGTTGTTCGGCTATGCGATCAACACGAACCTGCGCGATCTGTCCGCCGGCATCGCCGACCAGTCGCGCACGGCCGCGTCCCGCGCGCTGGTGATGGACATTGTCGCCACCGGCGTGGTCACGCCGACGAAGGAAGCCGCGACGCCGCAGGAACTCGTGCAGGCGATGCGCCGGGGCGAGATCAGCATCGGCGTGGTGATCCCGCCGGACTATGAGCGTCGCCGTGCGGAAGGCCGCGAAGCCGTACAGATCTTCGTCGACGGCAGCGACAACGCCGTGCAGAGCGCCGCGGCGCAGCTGGCGCAGATGCCCCTGGACGGCACCAGCAGCCCGCTGGCGACGCGCACGATCAGCGTGGTCGGCTTCTACAACCCGCAACGGCGCTCGGCGGTGAACATCGTACCGGGGCTGATCGGCGTGATCCTGACGATGACGATGGTGCTGTTCACCGGCGTGGCGATCGTGCGCGAACGCGAACGCGGCAACATGGAGCTGCTGATCGCCACGCCCGTCAGCAGCGCGGAACTGATGATCGGTAAGGTGTTGCCCTACGTGGCCATCGGTTTCGTCCAGACCACGGTGGTGCTGGCGCTGGGCATGTGGCTGTTCCAAGTGCCGCTGGGCGGCAGTCTGCTGCACGTCTACATCGCTGCATGTTTGCTGATCGTCGCGAACCTGACGCTCGGCCTGCTGATCTCCACCGGCGCGAAATCGCAGTTCCAGGCGATGCAGATGACGTTCTTCATCTTCCTGCCGTCGATCCTGCTCTCCGGCTTCATGTTCCCGTTCGCCGGCATGCCGAAGGTCGTGCAGTGGATCGCCGAGGCGCTGCCGCTGACCCACTTCCTGCGCCTGATTCGCGGCGTGATGTTGCGCGGCGCCAGCCTGTGGGAGCTATGGCCGGACGTGCTCGCGTTGCTGGCCTTCACCACGGTGATGATGACGGCGGCGATCCTGCGGTTCCGCAAGCGGCTGGACTGATAGGCTGGCGCTCTTCCGGCGAGAGGGGCGAGCGATGGACGAAGCAGCGATCGGTACGGTGGTGGATGCCATGTACGCGATGATCTCGGGCCCGGCGGGCCCGCGCGATTGGTCGACACAGGACGATGTCTTCCATCCCGACTGCCGCCAGATCCGCACGGGCGTCGATGCGCAGGGAACGCCATGGCGGCTGTCGTTCTCGCTGGCGGAATACCGCGCCAACGCCGATGCCCTACTGGCGGAGATGGATTTCTTCGAAGTGGAGACCGGGCGCGAGATCCGCGTGTTCGGCAACATCGCCCACGTCTGGAGCGCCTACGAGGCCCGCCACGCGCCCAGCGATGCGGTGGCGGAACGCCGCGGCATCAATAGCATCCAGCTCTACAAGGGCGAGGATGGCTGGAAGATCATCCACATGATCTGGGATAACGAGCGCGACGGCGTGCCCCTGCCCGCCGTCGGCTGAGGTGCGACGTCAGTCGGTGCCGGCGATGCGGCCGCGCAGCGAATTGGTCAGTGCTTCCGTGATCACCACGTCGACGAACTGGCCCACCAGGCGTGGATGGCCGGGGAAGTTCACCGAGCGCATGTTCTCGGTCTTGCCGGTCAACTCGTTCGGGTTCTTCTTCGACGGGCCTTCCACCAGCACCGACTGCACCGTGCCGACCATGCGCTGCGAGATGCCGGCGGCATAGGCGTTGATGTGCTGCTGCAGGCGCTCCAGGCGCGCATGCTTCACGGCGTCCGGCGTGTCGTCTTCCAGGTCCGCGGCAGGCGTGCCCGGGCGACGCGAGTAGATGAAGCTGAAGCTCTGGTCGAAGCCGACGTCCTCGAGCAGCTTCATCGTCTTCTCGAAATCGGCATCGGTCTCGCCCGGGAAGCCGACGATGAAATCCGAGCTGATCGAGATATCGGGCCGCACCGCGCGCAGCTTGCGGATTTTCTGCTTGAACTCAAGCGCGGTGTAACCGCGCTTCATCGCCGACAGCACGCGGTCGCTGCCCGCCTGCACCGGCAGGTGCAGGAAGTTGGCCAGCTGCGGCACGTCGCGGTACGCGTCCACCAGCGAGTCGCTGAACTCCAACGGGTGCGAGGTGGTGAAGCGGATGCGGCCGACGCCGTCGATCTCGGCGATGGTGCGGATCAGCAGGCCCAGGTCGGCGAATTCACCGTCGCCGTAGGGGCCACGATACGCGTTGACGTTCTGGCCGAGCAGGTTGATCTCGCGCACGCCCTGCGCCGCGAGCTGCGCCACTTCCACCAGCACGTCCTCGAACGGACGACTGACTTCCGTGCCGCGGGTGTAGGGCACCACGCAGAACGAGCAGTACTTCGAGCAACCTTCCATGATCGACACGAACGCGGACGGGCCTTCGGCGCGCGGCTCGGGCAGGCGGTCGAACTTCTCGATTTCGGGGAAGCTGATGTCCACCTGCGGCTTGTTCTGTTCGCGGCGGGCGCGGATCAGTTCCGGCAGGCGGTGCAGGGTCTGCGGGCCGAACACCAGGTCCACGTAGGGCGCACGCTTGACGATCGCCTCGCCTTCCTGGGAAGCCACGCAGCCGCCGACGCCGATGATGACGTCGCGGCCGCCGGCCTTCAGCGCCTTCCAGCGGCCCAGTTGGCTGAAGACCTTCTCCTGCGCCTTCTCGCGGATGGAGCAGGTGTTGACCAGCACCACGTCCGCTTCCTCGGGATTGTCGGTCAGCTCGAGACCATCGGAGGCGGCGAGCACGTCGGCCATCTTGGCCGAGTCGTACTCGTTCATCTGGCACCCGTGGGTCTTGATGTACAGCTTTCCGCGGACCTGCTCGGGCGCACGCGGGCGACCGATGGGCAAGGGAACGAGGGTGGGGTCGGTCACGGCAGTGCCGGCCGTGGTCGGCAGGTCGGGGGCTTGCGTCCCGGTCATGGCGCTTAATCCAGTCGGGTGGGGCGGGCAGGGCCGCGTAGTTTACGCGCTGGGGGCGGCCGGAACCCGTGCCGGATGGCGTTGATAGCGGGTAACAGGCCATCCCTGGCCGCCGTGCCGCCGGCTGTTGGAACTCCGACCGGCCGCACAGATTGGAGGAAACCTTTGTTGGACAAGGACTTGGCAACTGCTGGCGAATTGGGGACACTGCGCGCCATGAGGGGGACTCTGACGCTTCTGGCCACGCTGGCCGCGTTGACCGCACTGCCGGCCAGCGCGGGCACGCTGTACAAGTGCACCGGCGCTGACGGTGTGCCGAACTACGTCAGCAAGCGCGTCAGTGGCGCCAGCTGCGAAGTGATCAGCCGCTATACCCCGGATCGCAGCCGCCCCGCACAGGTCACGACCGTGTCGCGTCCGGCGACGCCGCCGCCTGCAGCGCCGGCGCTGGGCGCTGCGGTCACCCCGGCGCTTTCCGATTCTGCCAGCGCCGTCGTCCCGGCCGCCGCGACGCCTGCGGCCGCGCCGACCACCGGCCCGCGCCGCGTGGTCAGTGGGCAGGTCTACTCCTACATCAAGGACGGCGTGCGCCATTACACCAGTGCGCGTCCGCGCGGCGGCACCCAGGTCGCCAGCCTGCGCACGATCAAATACAGCTACATCGAAACCTGCTTCGCCTGCGGCAACCCGAGCGTGGACTTCGGCCGCCTGCGCCTGAATACCGGCGCCTACCAGGCCGAGATCGCCGCTGCGGCGCGCGAATTCGGCGTGGAAGAGGCGGTGATCCGCGCGATCATGCACGCCGAGTCGTCCTACAACCCGCTCGCCCTGTCCCATGCCGGCGCGCAGGGCTTGATGCAGTTGATGCCCGCCACCGCGCGCCGGTTCGGCGTGAGCGACAGCTACAACGCCGGCCAGAACATCCGTGGCGGCACCCAGTACCTGGCGTGGCTGCTGAAGCGCTTCAACGGCAACCTGACCCTGGCCGCCGCGGGCTACAACGCCGGCGAGGGTGCCGTGGACCGCCACGGCGGCGTTCCGCCGTACAAGGAAACGCAGCGCTATGTGGAGCGCGTGGCCGTGCTGGCCGACCGCTACCGCCAGGCCGTTGCCGCACGCTGAGTCGTCCCGGGCGCGCCGATGCGCGCGCAACTCCTTGATTTCAAGGCAGCCGTTGTCGGCCGATTAAGCCTTCCGTTACACTTTGCCGTCTTTTGCGGCCCGCACCGATGTTTGAGGTGCGGCCTTGGCAGCCTTTTTAGCTACCTGATTGTTTTGCGGAGTGCCGGATGGCCATCGATGGGGTCAATGGGCCTGTGAATACGGGCCGACGCCGGTTCCTGACTGCGACCACCGCTGTGGTGGGTGCAGTGGGTGCCGGTATTGCAGCTGTACCTTTTATCAAGTCGTGGAATCCGAGCGCCCGGGCCAAGTTGGCCGGTGCCCCGGTGACCGCCGACATCGGCGGCCTCCAGGAAGGCCAGCGCCTGATCCTGGAATGGCGCGGCCAGCCGATCTGGATCGTCAAGCGCTCCAAGGCGATCCTGGACGCGCTGCCGACGCTGGATGCCAACCTGCGCGACCCGCAGTCGTCCAACAAGGACCAGCAGCCGGCCTACATCACGGGCGAAACGCGCTCGCTGAAGCCCGAGATCTCCGTGTTGGTCGGTCTGTGCACCCACCTGGGCTGCTCGCCGGAAATGGCCGCCGAGATCAAGCCCGAGCCGTACGACCCGAACTGGAAGGGCGGCTACTTCTGCCCCTGCCACAAGTCGCGCTTCGACATGGCCGGCCGCGTGTTCCAGGGCGTCCCGGCGCCCACCAACCTCGTGGTGCCGCCGCACTACTACGAGAACGACACGACGATCATCGTCGGCGTCGACCCGAAGGGGGGCGCTTAAGCCATGGCGAACATCATCACCCGTACCGCTGATGGCCTGATGGACTGGTTCAATGCGCGCGCGCCGGGCTTCATGCCCGTGTACCGCAAGCACATGAGCGAGTACTACGCGCCGAAGAACTTCAACATCTGGTACATCTTCGGTGTGCTGTCGATCGTGGTGCTGGTCAACCAGATCCTGACCGGCATCTTCCTGACGATGCACTTCAAGCCGAGCGCGGCGGAAGCCTTCGCCTCGGTCGAATACATCATGCGCGACGTTGAGTGGGGCTGGCTGATCCGCTACATGCACAGCACCGGCGCCTCGCTGTTCTTCATCGTCGTCTACATCCACATGTTCCGCGGCCTGATGTACGGCTCGTACCAGAAGCCGCGCGAGCTGGTGTGGATCCTCGGCATGCTGATCTACCTGGTGCTGATGGCCGAAGCCTTCCTGGGCTACGTGCTGCCGTGGGGCCAGATGTCGTTCTGGGGCGCCAAGGTGATCATCTCGCTGTTCGGTGCCATCCCCGTGATCGGCAACGGCCTGACCGAGTGGATCATGGGTGACTACCTGCCCGGCGACGCCACGCTGAACCGCTTCTTCGCCCTGCACGTGATCGCACTGCCGCTGGTGCTGCTGCTGCTGGTCGTGCTGCACATCTTCGCGCTGCACGAAGTGGGCTCGAACAACCCGGATGGCGTCGAGATCAAGAAGGGCCCGAAGGGCAACCGCTGGTCGCCGACCGCGCCGGCCGACGGCGTGCCGTTCCACCCGTACTACACGGTCAAGGACGGCTTCTACGTGGGTGGCTTCCTGATCCTGGCGGCGTTCATCGTGTTCTTCGCCCCGGCCATGGGTGGCTGGTTCCTCGAGCACGACAACTTCACCGAGGCCAACAGGCTGGTGACGCCCGCGCACATCAAGCCGGTGTGGTACTACACGCCGTACTACGCCATGTTGCGCGTGGTGCCGCACAAGTTGAGCGGCGTGCTGGTGATGTTCGGTGCGATCGCGATCCTGTTCCTGGTGCCGTGGCTGGACCGCGCGAAGGTGAAGTCGTACCGCTACCGCGGCGTGCTGTCGAAGGTGCTGTTGGGCGTGTTCGCGATCTGCTTCGTGTGGCTGGGCAAGATCGGTGCGGGCCCGGGTACGGATCCGGTGGAAACCATCATCGGCCGCTTCCTGACCGGCTTCTACTTCCTGTTCTTCCTGACCATGCCGATCTGGACCAAGATCGACAAGACCAAGCCAGTGCCCGAGCGGGTGACGACGCATGACTAAGACTTTCGCCTCTCGCCTAGCTGTATTCGCCAGCGGGTTGCTGATCTCGTTCTCCGCGTTCGCCGCAGAAGGCGGCGCCACGCTGCAGGCCGGCAACGACCTGGGCGACCGCGCCTCGCTGCAGCGCGGTGCGCAGCTGTACATGAACTACTGCGCGGGCTGCCATTCGCTGAAGTACATGCGCTATTCGCGCATGGCCGAAGACCTGGGCCTGACCGAAGACGAGGTGATGAACAACCTCAACTTCACCGGCGCCAAGTTCGGCGAGCAGGTCCAGGTATCGATGCCGCACGACCCGGCGACGAAGTGGTTCGGCAAGATGCCGCCGGACCTGAGCGTCATCGCCCGCGTGCGTGGCAGCGACTGGATCTACACCTACCTGAAGTCGTTCTACCTCGACGAATCGCGTCCGCTGGGCTGGAACAACAAGTTGTTCCCGAACGCCTCCATGCCGAACCCCCTGTGGGAACTGCAGGGCTTGCAGCACGCGGAGTTCGGCCCCGCCGATCCAGCGACGGGCGAGCGCCACGTGGAAGGCCTCAAGGTGGCGCAGGCCGGTCGCCAGAGCGCGCAGGAGTTCGACCAGACCGCGCGCGACATCACCAACTTCCTGGAGTATGTCGGCGAGCCGGCGGCCCTGAAGCGCCAGAGCATCGGCGTGTGGGTGATCCTGTTCCTGGCAGCGCTGACGTTCCTGGCCTACCTCCTCAAGGAGGAGTACTGGAAGGACGTCCACTAAGGGCGTCGCATCCGCCGCCACGGCGCGGGCATACGCCCGCGCCGTAGACGGACTTGGCCGGGCGTGGGGTTGCTTGGCTTTTTCCGGCGGTGATTGCACACTCAGGGACCGGGGCGACCTTCGGCAAGGGGCCGGTGGCGTCGGTGCGATCGGCGGATTCCGGTCGTCGGAGAGCCGTGAATGGCTGCGAGTCCACGTATGCGCAATACACTGACGTTGTTTTCCTCCACCGATGATGTGCTCTGCCACCGCGTGCGGCTGGTACTCGCCGCCAAGGGCGTGAGTTACGACCTGGTGCCGGTGGATCCGCAGAACCCGCCCGAAGACCTCATCGACCTCAATCCCTACCATTCCGTGCCCACCTTGGTGGAGCGCGACTTGGTGCTGTACGCCGCTTCGGTGGTCAGCGAATACCTGGATGAACGCTATCCACATCCTCCGCTGATGCCGGTGGATCCGCTCTCCCGCGCGCGACTGCGCCTGGCGATGCTGCGTATCGAGCATGACTGGGTGCCGCAAGTGCAGGCGATCCAGCTGGGCAACAAGCAGCAGGCCGAAGCCGGTCGGAAGCGCTTGAAGGAACTGCTGACCGCGTCGGTGCCGCTGTTCAAGGCGAGCAAGTTCTTCCTCAATCCCGAAATGAGCCTCGCCGATTGCGCGATGGCCCCGATCATCTGGCGCCTGCCTTCACTGGACGTGCCGCTGCCGAAGGACGGCAAGGCGATCGAGGATTACGGCAACCGCATCTTCCGCAACCCCGGCTTCATCCGCAGTCTGACGGACGCAGAGAAGAAGCTTCGCGAGATCCCGGCCTAGCCGGCATCCCGCCCAGCCGATTCGCGCGTAAGCGTCGCTTGCGATCGGCTCCAGAGACTTCCATGACCGACGATTCCTCCCGCATGACCAGCCACCGCCCGTACCTGCTGCGGGCGCTCAACGAGTGGATCGCGGACAACGGCATGACGCCGCACCTGCTCGTGGATGCCACCCAGGCAGGTGTGCAGGTGCCGATGAGCGCGGTGAAGGAAGGCAAGGTCGTGCTCAACATCGCCGAGCGCGCGGTCGTGCGGCTGATGATCGACAACGAGGCGGTGAGCTTCACCGCACGTTTCGGGGGCGTCAGTCATCCGGTGTACGTTCCGATCAGCGCCGTGCTCGCGATTTATTCGCGCGAGACGGGGCAGGGCATGGCGTTGCCTGATGATGTGGCTCCCGGCCCGGAACCCGACGGCGACGATGAGCCGCCATCGCACGATACGCCGCCCGATGACGAGACCCCGCCGACACCAGGCAAGCGTCCGCCGTTCTTGCGCGTGGTGAAGTAGCGCGCTGCGGGCGCAGCGCGGTCAGTGCAGGTCGAGCGGCGTGACCGACGGAACGACCGGTCCCACGAACGACACCAACTCGCCCTTGCGCAACACCATGCGACCGACATGCCGGTCGATGCCGTCGTGCGAGTACTCGAAGCGGAAACTGCGCTCGAAGCCTAGCCAGCCATCTTCGCCACGGCACACCCGGAGCCCCGCGGCGTGCACGCTCTGGTCGAGCCAGATCACGCCGGCTGCCTTGCAGGCGTTGCGACCCAGCACGCCGGCGCGCTCTGCAGCGGCGCGCGCGGCATTCCAGTAGGCGAAGGCCGCTGCGGCCGCCACCATCCACAGCAATGCGCTGAGCGGCGACATGCTCAAGGTGCGGGCCCTAGCTTCATTGACAGGTCGATGGCGCGTACGTGCTTGGTAAGCGCGCCGATAGAGACGAAATCCACCCCGTCGGCGGCGATCCCGGCGAGCGTCGTCATGTCCACGCCGCCTGAAACTTCCAGTGGAATGCGGCCGTCGTAAGGCGCTGCCTTCGCGCGCCGCACGGCTTCGCGGCGGGTAACGGCATCGAAGTCGTCGACCAGGATGCGTTCGCACCCCTCCGATAGCGCCTCATCCAGTTGGTCGAGCGTTTCCACCTCGACGATCAGCGGCAATGACGGCTGCGCGGACCGCGCGGCGCGGATTGCCGCGGTGAGCGAACCAGCGGCACGCACGTGGTTCTCCTTCAGCATCACGGTGTCGTACAGGCCGATGCGATGGTTGCGCCCGCCGCCGCAGCGGACGGCGTACTTCTGCGCCAGGCGCAGGCCGGGCAGCGTCTTGCGCGTGTCGAGGATCGTGCAGCCGGTGCCGCGCACCGCATCGACATACGCCGACGTGGTGGTCGCGGTACCGGACAGCGTCTGCAGGAAATTCAGCGCGGCGCGCTCGGCCGTGACCAGGGCACGCGTGCGACCGGATAGCGTCGCCAGTACGGTTCGGGCCGCCACGCGATCGCCTTCCTGCACGCGCCATTCGATGCGTACATCCGGATCGAGGGCACGATGGCAGGCATCGAACCACGGGCGCCCGGCGATGACGGCTGCTTCCTTGCAGAGCAGGTAGGCGATGTCTGCGGTGTCGGGCAAGAGCGCGGCGGTTATATCGCCGGGACCGACGTCCTCGGCCAACGCGCGCGCGACATCGTCGCGGATCACGTCCTCGGGCGGGGGCGTCGGGCGCTGGCTCATCGGGTGGGGAAATCGTCTGCCTGGGCGGTGGCGATCGCCTCTTCGGCGAGCAGGACCGGAATGCCGTCGTCGACCCGATACGCGATCTTGCGATCGTGCGTGACCAGCGCCTCCCGCAGCGGGTCCGTGACCGCCGTGTCATCGGCCCGCTTGACCTGGCCGCTGCTGATCGCGCGGTTCAACGTTTCAAGGCCACGCGCGTCGAGCACGGCCAACGGTTGGCGGGTGGTGGGGCAGCACAGCAGGTCCAGCAGTTTGCGGTCCATGGAGGTCGGGACTCGATCGGTGGTTCAGTCAGGAGGGTAGAATACGTCTTTGCGACCGAGGACGGCCATGACCGCCAGCGTTTCCAGCCCCGTGGTGGGCATCGTGATGGGCTCCCGCTCCGACTGGGACACCATGCAGCACGCCGCGCAGAAACTGGATGCGTTGGGCGTGCCTTACGAGGTGAAGGTGGTCTCGGCGCACCGCACGCCCGATGTGCTGTTCTCGTACGCCGATGAGGCCGCCTCGCGCGGCCTGCGCGCCATCATCGCCGGTGCTGGCGGCGCTGCCCACCTGCCGGGCATGCTTGCGGCCAAGACTGCGGTGCCGGTGCTCGGCGTGCCGGTGCAGTCGAAGGCGCTCAATGGGATGGATTCGCTGCTGTCCATCGTGCAGATGCCGGCGGGCATCCCGGTGGCGACATTCGCGATCGGCAATGCGGGCGCCGCCAACGCAGGCTTGTTCGCCGCGGCGCTGCTTGCCCCGGAATACCCCGCCATCGGCGCCGCGCTGACCGCATTCCGCGCGCGCCAGACCGATGACGTGATGGCGCACGACGACCCGCGCCAACCGCTATGACGACGGTCGGCATCCTGGGTGGTGGCCAACTGGCACGCATGCTCGCGCTGTCGGGCGCGCCGCTGGGCCTGCGCTTCCTCGTGATGGACACCGCGCCGGATGCCTGCGCGGGTCAGTTCGCGCCACTGCTCGTCGGGGACTACCGCGATGAAGCCGCGCTGGCCGAATTCGCGTCGAAGGTCGACGTGGCCACCTTCGATTTCGAGAACGTGCCGGCGGAAAGCGCGGAATGGCTCGCGCAGCGCGTCCCGGTGTTCCCCAATCCACGCGCGCTCGCCGTCGCACAGGACCGGCTGGTCGAAAAGACGCTGTTCCGCGAGTTGGGCATCCCGGTGGGCGCGTTCGCCGATGTCGCTTCGTACGAACAACTGCGTGAGGAAGTGGAGCGTCTCGGTGGCGCCTGCATCCTCAAGACGCGTCGGCTGGGTTACGACGGCAAGGGCCAGTTCCGCCTGCGTTCCGTCGGCGATGTCGATGCCGCCTGGGAAGCATTGGGTACGCAGGCGGAAACGGTGGGCCTGATCGTGGAGGCCTTCATTCCGTTCGAGCGCGAGCTATCGGTGGTGGCGGTGCGTGGCCGCGATGGCGAATTCCGCACGTGGCCGCTCACCGAGAACTGGCATGTCGATGGTGTGTTGTCGGCCAGCCTGGCGCCCGCGCGCATCGATGAGGCGCTGGCGCACGCTGCCCGCGAACATGCGCGCAAGCTCGCTGAAGCATTGGACTATGTCGGCGTATTCGCACTGGAGCTCTTCCATCGCGATGGCCAATGGTTGGCCAACGAGATGGCGCCGCGCGTGCACAATTCGGGGCACTGGACGATCGAAGGTGCGGAAACGTCGCAGTTCCAGAACCACCTGCGTGCCGTGCTCGGCCTGCCGCTCGGCGACACGCGCGTGCTGGGGCACGCGTGCATGTTGAACTGGATCGGCGAGATGCCTGCCGCCGCGCCGGTGCTGCAGGAAGCCGGCGGTCACTGGCATGACTACGGCAAGGAATCGCGTGGTGGGCGCAAGGTGGGACACGCCACCGTCCGCGCCGACGACGCGGAAGCGCTCGCGCATGCGCTGGCGCGCATCGGCGTCGGTCTGGCGCGCCAGGCGCAGGTCGCCCCCGTCATCGCGCGCCTTACCGACTGACATCGGCCGCCATCGCCGGAACGAAGAACGGCCGGATCATCCGGCCGTTCTTCATTGCGCGTGGCTACGCGTCAGCGGCAGCGGCCGAAGCGGTCCGGCGATGCGCCCGGTCCACCCTTCGGGCCGGGCGGATTCTCCCAGTTCGTGCCGCGACCGCCACGCGGGCCCGGCGGATTGTTGTCCAGGTCGAACCAGCAACGTTTGGCCTGGTTCCACAGGCCGTAGCGCGGGTGCCAGTAGCCGTACTGGGGATTGAAGTAGTACCCGTTCTTGACCACGACGAACTCGTAGCGCTTGCCGCCGTGTCGATACCAGCGGCGGTCTGGCGATGTGCCCGGGCCGCCCTTCCAGCCTGGCGGATTCTCCCAGTTGGTGCCGCGGCCGCCGATGGGGCCGGGTGGGTTGTTGTCGCGGTCCCGTGGCGCGGCGTCGGCGTTCGCCGACATCGCCAGCAGGACGGTGAGCAGGGATCCAGCCAATCCGTAACGCAATGCCATGGTGTTCTCCTCGGGGTGGGACCACGCCCCCGGGAACGCCTGCATGCTTGCGGTTGTTGACGTGCTGCCGGACTGCATTCATCAGCCAGCCAGTGTCGCGAAAAGAAAACGGCCGGGTTTCTCCGGCCGTTCGAACGTGCGGTGCCTGTGCGCGATCAGCGCAGGTTGCCGGCCACGAAGTCCCAGTTGACCAGGGCCCAGAACGACTCGACGTACTTCGGACGTGCGTTGCGATAGTCGATGTAGTAGGCGTGTTCCCACACGTCGATGGTCAGCAGCGGCTTGTCTTCGCCGGTCAGCGGAGTGGCGGCGTTGGAGGTGCTGGCCAACGCCAACGAACCGTCCGGACGCTGCACCAGCCAGCCCCAGCCGGAACCGAAGGTGCCGATGGCGGTCTTGGTGAATTCTTCCTTGAACTTGGCGAAGTCGCCGAAGGTCTTGTTGATCAGCTCGGCCAGCTTGCCGGTCGGCTCACCGCCACCGTTGGGCTTGAGGCAGTTCCAGTAGAAGGTGTGGTTCCAGACCTGCGCGGCATTGTTGAACATGCCGCCCTGCGCCTTGCGCACGATTTCTTCCAGCGACGCATCGGCCAGCTCGGTGCCTTCGATCAGCTTGTTGAGGTTGTCCACGTAGGTCTTGTGGTGCTTGCCGTAGTGGAAGTCGATGGTCTCGCCGGAGATGTGCGGCTCCAGGGCGGTGCGGTCGTAGGGCAGGGGGGGCAGTTCGATGGCCATGGCTCGGTTCCTTACGCTAGGCGGGTCAAAGGGCATGCCGGGCATCGTCGGGGCGATGCGAAGGCTTACAATGGGCAATCCGCCGGCGAGGCCTGCGGAGCGGACCGAAAGTGTACCCGACGGTGGTTGCCAAACCGTCAAGGAAGGAGAAATCAGCATGCCGGTGATGGAACGCATCCAGGCCGAAGTGGATGGCCACCCGATCGTCCTTTTCATGAAGGGCACGCCGCAGTTCCCGATGTGCGGCTTCTCCAGTCGTGCGATGCAGGCGTTGCGCGAAGCGGGCGCCGAACATCTCTACACGATCAACGTGTTGGAAGAGCCCGAGATCCGCGCCAACCTGCCGCGCTTCTCGAACTGGCCCACGTTCCCGCAACTTTTCATCAACGGCGAGCTGATCGGCGGCTGCGACATCACGCTCGAACTGCACGAGTCCGGCGAACTCCAGCGCATCGTCGCCGAGGCCCTGTCGCCGTGAGCCTGATCGGATTGCCCACCCGCGCGCCGCGCGCACTGGACCAGCGCGTCATCCTGGTCAGTGGTGCGCACGGCGGGCTGGGTAGCGCGGCGGCTGTCGCGTGCGCGCAGGCGGGCGCGACTGTGGTGCTGCTGGGCCGCAAGGTGCCGAAATTGAATCGTGTCTACGACGCGGTCGCGCAGGCCGGCGCGGAGCCGTTGCTGTATCCGCTGGACCTGGAAGGCGCCACGCCCGACGACTATGCGGAACTGGCCGATCGGTTGCGTGCCGAACTGGGTCGCCTCGATGGCGTGCTGCACTGTGCTGTCGAGTTCAAGGGGCTGACGCCGCTGGAACACACCGATCCTGCGGCGTTCGCGCGGGTCGTGCACATCAACCTGACGGCGCCATGGTGGCTTTCGCAGGCCTGCCTGCCGCTGCTGCGACAGTCGCAGGACGCAGCGCTCGTGTTCGCGCTGGACGACCTCGAGCGTGTACGCCAGCCCTACTGGGGCGCCTACGGTATCGCCGAGCATGGACTCGCCGCGATGGTGGGCATGCTGCACGCGGAGCTGGCCTCGTCGTCGGTGCGTGTTTCCGCGTTGCAGCCGGGCCCGATGCGTACCGGCCTACGGTCGCGCGCCTATGCGGACGACACCGATCTGCAGGCGCGTGAGGCGGCCGACTACGCCGGCGCCTGTGTCACGCTGCTGTCATCTGCTGGCGCCGCCCACCGCGGGCAGGTCTGGAAAGTGCGCGCATGACCATCCTGTCGGCGGCGATGCTGCTGTTCCTGATCCTGGATCCGCTGGGCAACATCCCGGTGTTCCTCAGCGTGTTGAAGCCGCTGCCGACGCGCCGGCAGCGCATCGTGGTGGTCCGGGAACTCCTCATCGCGCTGGCGGTGTTGATGCTGTTCCTATGGTGCGGCAAGTACGCGTTGGAACTGATGCACCTGCGCCAGGAATCCGTGGCTATCGCCGGCGGCATCGTGCTGTTCCTGATCGGCGTGAGGATGATCTTCCCGCGCCCCGAGGGCCTCATGGGCGAAACCCCGGGCGGCGAACCCTTCATCGTGCCGCTGGCCATCCCCCTCGTCGCTGGCCCATCTGGCATGGCGGCCGTGATGCTGATGGGCAGTTCCGAGCCCGACCGGCTGGGCGACTGGAGCCTGGCTCTGCTGATCGCCTGGGCCGCGACGGCCGCGATCCTGATTTCCGCCACCGTGCTGTACAAGTGGCTGGGTCGCAGTGTACTGACCGCGATCGAGCGGCTAATGGGCATGCTTCTTGTCGCCATCTCCGTCCAGATGGTGCTGGACGGGGTGGGGACCTACCTCAAGCTGACGCCGCCCAACATCTGATCTGGAAGGCCGCACGTCGGCCCGAACGCGCGTCTCTGGCTGTCATGTTGCACCGCGGAAGATTGTCATGCCGCGGTCACAAAATGGTCCTATCGTGTTAACCTGTTATTAACCTCCGCGGACGCCGCGTGGGCCATGGGAACCCCTAGCACGCCCTCTTGAACCGACCTTACCGGCCGGTTCCGCACGTCTTGTCAGCCGCTTCGCCACATCACTCCCGTACCTGAGGTTTATCCGATGAACCAATCCCGTCGTCTTCGCATGTCCAAGCTCAGCCTTGGCCTCGTTGCCGCACTTGCCGCCGCGCCTGCCTTTGCGCAGAGCACCTCGGCGGGTGTGGGTGGCCTGGTCACCGACAATGGCGGCCAGCCCGTCGTCGGCGCCGAGGTGACCATCACCCACGTCGAATCCGGTACGGTCAGCCGCGCCACCACGGACGCGAGCGGCCGTTACACCGCGCGCGGCCTGCGCGTCGGTGGTCCCTACCAGGTGACCATCACCAAGTCGGGCTCGGGCACCAAGACCGAAGACAATGTGTTCCTGACGCTGAACCAGGTGAACACCGTCAACGCCGCCCTGACCGGCGACCTGACCACCCTGGAAACCGTGACCGCCGTGGGCTTTGCCGGTGGCTCGGAAGTGTTCAGCGCCACCAAGATGGGCTCGGGCACCAGCGTCGACCGCGTCACCATCGAGAACCTGCCGTCCGTGAACGGCAACATCCAGGACTACATGCGCCTGGATCCGCGCGTGACCTTCAGCGACCGCGCGTCGGGCAGCATCACCGCCGGCGGCCAGAACCCGCGCTTCAACAAGATCACCATCGACGGCGTGTCGGCCAGCGACACCTTCGGCCTGGAAGGCAACAACATGCCGACGCAGCGCCAGCCGGTGTCGATGGAGGCCATCGAGGCCATCGACATCAACCTGTCGAACTACGACGTGACCATGTCCGGTGCAGCCGGCGCGAACGTCAATGCCGTGACCAAGTCCGGCACGAACGAATTCCACGGTTCGGTGTACGGCACCTACCGTGACGGCGACTGGTTCGGTGATTACCCCGCACGCGTGGCGGGCGCCACCATCGACGTCACCGGCCTGCCCTTCGACGAATACGACGACGAGAAGACCTGGGGCATCACGCTGGGTGGCCCGATCATCAAGGACAAGCTGTTCTTCTTCGCCAACTACGAGAAGTTCAAGCAGACCAACATCGGTCCGGCCGGCAAGACCCTGGGCACCAACCCGCTGTCCTCGGGTGGCGCGGACTTCGACGCCGCCGACGTGGCCGAAGTGCAGCGTATCGCGCGCGATGTGTGGGGTTTCGACGCGGGCGACCTGAGCGGCGGTGGCGACACCGAGCTGGAAGAGTACGCATTGAAGCTGGACTGGAACATCAGCGATGCGCACCGCGCCAGCCTGCGCTACAGCAAGCTGGAGCAGAACCGCATCCGTCCTGAAGCGTCCACCGCCAGCGTGCTGGCCCTGAGCTCGAACTGGTTCAACCACGTCAAGACCGTGGAAAGCTACGTCGGCCAGCTGTTCAGTGACTGGTCCGAGACGTTCTCGACCGAGTTCAAGGTGTCTTACCGCGACTACTCCGCCGTCCGCGTCAGCCCGACCAACGCGCCGACCATCCAGGTCTACTTCGACGACGGCATCACGACCAACGGCAACAACAACCCGATCGGCACCAACAGCAACAGCTTCGCCGGCCTCGACGCGATCCGCCTGGGCACCGAGCGCAGCTCGCCCGGCAATGCGCTGCTGACCGAGACCTGGAATTACTTCGGTGCGGCCACCTGGACCCTGGGCGACCACGACCTGAAGTTCGGCGCCGAGTACAGCGAGAACGAGATCTACAACTTCTTCCTGCAGGACTCGTGGGGCAACTACAGCTTCTACGTGCCGCTGGTGAAT
Source organism: Pseudoxanthomonas sp. YR558 (assembly GCF_900116385.1). Taxonomy (NCBI): domain Bacteria; kingdom Pseudomonadati; phylum Pseudomonadota; class Gammaproteobacteria; order Lysobacterales; family Lysobacteraceae; genus Pseudoxanthomonas; species Pseudoxanthomonas sp. YR558. The sequence goes on from NZ_FPCI01000002.1 coordinate 783,339, forward strand.
GGCGCTTCGGATTTCAGCAACCTGATCAATGGTCGCTACTTCGACTACGACCTGCAGACCAACCCGACCGATCCGGATGCGATCGCCGCGCGTTACAAGAACAAGTCGCTCGGCTTCTTCGTGCAGGACACCTGGTACGTCACGCCTAACCTGACGCTGACCCTGGGCGTGCGCGCCGACAAGCCGGAAGCCAGCCCGAACCCGCCGTTCAACGAGTGCTTCGCCGCCGCTCCCGGCACCGCGAACGCCGCGTGCACCGGCGGTACCTACACGGGCGGTTTCGGCATCGCCAACAACAACACCTATAACGGCGACTACATCATCCAGCCGCGCTTCGGCTTCAACTACACGTTCGACTGGGAGCGTCCGGCCCAGCTGCGCGGTGGCGTGGGTCTGTTCCAGGGCGACGCGCCGCAGGTGTGGGTGGGCAATGCCTACAGCAGCACGGGCATGAACTACATTTCCTACCAGAACTACACCAACCCGACGCTGGTGCCGTTCAGCCCCGATGGCCTGAACCAGAACGTGCCCGCGGGCGGCGCCGGCGTACGCAACGTGAACGCGATCAGCGACGACTTCGAGCTGCCGTCGGTGTGGAAGGCCAACCTGGCCATCGATGTCGAGACTCCGTGGAACGGCGTCGTCGCGTCGGCCGAACTGCTGCTGACCGACGTCAAGAACGGCCTGTTCTACCGCACGCTCAACGTGGGTCCGGGCTACATCGGTCCCGATGGTCGCGTGCTGTACTGGAACCCGAACAGCGCTCGCCCGTTCGGCAACACCAGCGCCGGCACCGGTGCGCTGGCACCCAATGGTGCGCGCACCGGCCGCAATACGTACTTCGGTGACGTGTTCCTGCTCGAGAACACCAACAAGGGCAAGGGCCAGCAGCTGACGGTCTCGCTGACCAAGCCCTTCTCCAGCGACAGCGACTGGTCCTGGAGCATCGGCTACACCCGCACCAACGCCGAGGAAGTGTCCGCGCTGACCAGCTCCACCGCCGGCTCGGGTTACGGTTCGCAGTATGGCTTCAGCATCAACGAGCCCACCAGCTCCACGGCGCGCTATGAGATCAAGGACCGCTTCAGCGGTTCGGTGAACTGGTCGCACAAGTTCTTCGGCGACTACGCGACCCAGGTCGGCCTGTTCTACGAAGGCCGCAGCGGCCGTCCGTATAGCTACATCTTCACGGGCGACGCCAATGGCGACAACCGTACCTTCAACGACCTGTTCTACGTGCCGGCGGGCCCGGGCGACGTGCTGTTCGGCAGCCTGAGCGCGACCGGTCAGTTCACGGCTGATCCGGTAATGGAAGCCCGCTTCTGGGAATGGCTGTCGACCCAGGAAGGCCTGAGTCGCTACAAGGGCAGTTATGCGCCGGAGAACGGCTTCACCACCGGTTGGGTGAACACGTTCGACATCCGTATCAGCCAGGAGCTCCCCGGCTTCTTCAAGGGTCACAAGTCGAAGGTTTGGCTGGACATCCAGAACGTCGGCAACCTGATCAACAAGGACTGGGGCCACGTCATCGACTACGGCTTCAACGCCAACAATGCGGTGGCGAGCCTGCAGGGCATCTACAACGGCCAGTACGTCTACGGCTACCGTGGCAACCTCAACGGCGTGCCGGAGTTCGGCCAGTCGACGGCCCTGGGCCTGCCGACCAATGCGGACAGCCAGACCAACGGTATCTCGCAGTGGTCGCTGCAGGTGGGCCTGAAGTACGAGTTCTGATCCAGCGACTCGCACCATGCGTGAAATCGAACGGCCGGGGAAACCCGGCCGTTCTTTTTTGGGCGGACTCCTCTTGCCTGCGGGACTGCGCTAAAGTCCCGCCCCTGACGACAGAAAACAGGAAGACCCATGAGCGAAACGGCATCGAGGGCGTTGCCGGTGCAGGACGCGCGGATCTACCCGCGCGGCGGACTGGACGTGCTTTCCCGCGCCGAAGTGGCGCGCCTGCGTGACGCCTCGAGCGGCGGCATGCATGAACTCTTGCGCCGTTGCGCACTGGCCGTGCTGACCAGTGGCAGCGCTTCGGACGATCCGCGCGCGGCGCGCGATCTCTACCCCGACTTCGACATCCAGGTCCTGCAGCAGGATCGTGGCGTGCGCATCGACCTGATCAATGCGCCGGCGATGGCCTTCGTCGATGGCGAGATCATCCGCGGCGTGGCCGAACTGCTGTTCGCCGTCGTGCGTGATCTGGCCTACACGGCGATCGAGCTGGGTCCGGAATATGCCGCCGACCTCGAGTCCTCGGCCGGCATCACCAATGCGGTGTTCGGCTTGCTGCGCAATGCGCGCATCCTCAAACCGACCGATCCGAACCTGGTCGTCTGCTGGGGTGGCCATTCGATCTCGCGCGACGAGTACCTCTACACCAAGCAGGTCGGCTACGAGCTCGGCCTGCGAGGCCTGGATATCTGCACGGGCTGCGGGCCGGGCGCGATGAAGGGACCGATGAAGGGCGCGACCATCGCGCACGCCAAGCAGCGCCGTGCGAAGACCCGCTACATCGGCGTGACCGAGCCGGGCATCATCGCCGCCGAATCGCCGAACCCGATCGTCAACCACCTGGTCATCATGCCGGACATCGAGAAGCGCCTGGAGGCCTTCGTCCGCATCGGCCACGGCATCCTGGTATTCCCCGGCGGCGTCGGCACCGCGGAAGAAATCCTCTACCTGCTCGGCATCTTGCTCCACCCCGAGAATGCGCACCTGCCGTTCCCGCTGATCCTCACCGGCCCGACCATCGCTGCGCCTTACTTCGAGCAGATCGATCGTTTCATCCGGCTGACGCTGGGCGATGAGGCTGCGGAGCGCTACGAGATCATCATCGGTGACCCGGTGGCGGTCGCGAAGAAGATGGTCGCGGGCATCCGTCGTGTGCGCGAGTACCGCATCGAGCACAAGGATTCGTTCTTCTTCAACTGGGCCGTCCAGATTCCCGAGGACTACCAGCAGCCTTTCATCCCGTCGCACGAAGCGATGGCGGCGCTGCAGCTGCGTCCGGGCCGCGCTGTCCACGACCTGGCGGCGGACCTGCGCCGTGCTTTCTCCGGCATTGTGGCGGGCAACGTGAAGGAGGACGGCATGCGCCGGATCGAAGAGTTCGGCCCCTTCGAAATCCATGGCGACCCCGCGATGATGCAGGCGCTCGATGCGTTGCTGCGCGCCTTTGTCGAACAGCGGCGCATGAAGATCGCGGGCGAGTACAAGCCCTGTTACCGCGTGGTGACCTGAGTCACTGCATCGGCAGGCGAAGGACAGCGGTGTAACGGCCGTCCTTCGCCTGGGTCTCCACGCTACCGCGCCCCTGGGTCATGGCTTGGATCCGCGCCCTGACGGAACTGAGCCCCACCTGGTGTCCGGCCGTGGGGCGCACGGGCGAGGCGGGCAATCCGTTGGCTACCGTGATCTGCACGAAGCCTGCCGCTTCGGCGACCTCGACGCTGACATCGCCCCCGCTGGCCGCCGGCTCTACGCCGTGCCGGATTGCGTTCTCGACCAGGGGTTGGATCGAAAGGGCGGGTACCACCAAGGACGGCAAGACGTCCGGGAGCTGCCATTCCACCCGCAGTCGAGTGCCGAATCGCAGGCCTTCGATTTCCAGATAGCGACGCACCAGCGATAGTTCGTCCGCCAGGCTGATTTCGCGCGGCCCGGCGAGCGCCGCACGGAACAGGTCCGACAGATCCAGCAGCAATCGTTCGGCTTCTTCCGGGCGCTGGTGCACCAGCGCCGCGCCCGTATTGAGTGTGTTGAACAGGAAGTGGGGGCGGATGCGGGCTTGCAGGGCTTCCAGCTCGGAGTGCGCGACGCGGACGGCCAGTTGGCGTGCGCGCCAATGGTTCTGGAACGCCGCCAACCCCAGCGCCCCTACGGTCAGCGCCAAGGCGGTGAGCCGCACCAGCCATCGCAGCCGCTCGGCCTGGTCCATGGGCCAGAGATCAGCCAAGAGCCATGTGCTCAATCCAAAGACCAGCCAGGTGGACACGACGAGCAGGATCAGTGCGACATAGGCCACGCTCGCCGGGCGCCAGGAGGAGAGAGGGCGTCGCAAGGTGTAGAGCGCGCCAAGCGTGGTCAGCAGGATCCACTGGATAGCCAGCGAACCCACCCCGAAGTGGATCCACCGATTTCCATCGCCGGCTGGGGCCAAGGCCAGGATGGCCGCCAGACCCTCCCCCGCCAGCAGGACCCACACCACCACCGAGCTTTGCCACAAGGCGTCTAGAGGGGGAGCTGGGCGGGAGGGGGACATGCAGGGACCGGGCAGGGCGATGGCGCCCATGATGCATCGGCGAGTCCCGGGATGCAGCCGCCTGCCGCTGGCCCCCCCGGCCAGCCCGTCCATCGGTAAACCTCTGGCTGGTCGGGACGACGTGCCCTAGGGTAGCGGCACGTTAAAGGGGAAGCTGCGCATGCATCTGTGCACGTACACCGTCGGACCGGGCAGGGGGCGCATCGGCATGCCGTCCAGGCGTATGGCCTCGGGGTTCACGCTGGTGGAGCTCATCATCACGCTCGCGGTGCTGGCAGTGCTCATCGCCATGGCGGTGCCCAGCTTCACCGCGCTGATCAACTCCAATCGGCTCGCTGCTCAATCCAATGAGCTGGTGGCGGGCTTGCAGGAAGCGCGGCTGGAGGCGCTGCGTAGCAATCGACGCGTGACGGTGTGCAGAAGCACGGATGGAGCGACGTGTAATACCGCTGCAGGCGCAACCTGGACACGCTGGATCAGTTTCGTCGATACCAACGGCAACGCTGCCGTGGATGGCGGCGAGGTCTTGCTCCGCTCGAGCAGTATCAAAGCACCCCTCGAGGTCCGCAGCACCAATCAATCGCTGACGTTCCGTGCCGATGGCATGGTGCGCGTCAATGCCACGGGTGTATTGGTCAATAACACACTCAATGTCTGCATTCCCACCACGCAGCCGGCGCAGAACAAGCGCTCGGTCACGTTGGCGGGAGGCAGTCGAATCGCCGTCACAACGCCTGCGGGCACGGGCGCCTGCCCTTGAGGTCAAAGATGGAGCCACTTGAAATCATGAGTCTGCGTTCTGCACCCCCCCGTTCACAGCGAGGAGCTGGCCTCATTGAGGTGCTGGTTGCTGTGCTCGTCATGGGTATTGGCCTGCTAGGTGTGGCTGCCATGCAGGCGACAGCACTTCGCAACAACCAGAGCGCTCTCGAGCGGACTCAGGCGACCATTCAGACCTATTCGATCCTGGATGCGATGCGGGCCAACCGCCAGCGTGCTATCGCCGGCGACTACAACATGACGCGCACCTGCACTGTACCGGCGACGGGTGCGACGCTGGCGCTGAAAGATATCCATGCGTGGTTCGCTGACATGCAAAACACGCATTCTATGGGCAACACTGCCTGCGCAAGCATCGTACAGAACGGCAATCAGTTCGTGGTAACGGTCGATTGGGATGACTCACGCGGTAGCAACAATACGGAAACCGCGCCTGCCGCCCTTCAGGATGGCATTGCGGCGCGGAACAGAGTCGTCACGGCGGTGCGCATATGAAAGCTAGGCATTCCTTCAGTAGCGCGCGCACGGCGCGTGGTGTCAGTCTGATCGAGTTGATGATCGCGCTGGTCCTGGGTCTTCTGGTGGTCGGCGCCGCCATCGGCATTTTCATGTCGAATCGCCAGGTGTTCCGTTCCGCCGACAACCTCAGCTTCGTGCAGGAAAACGGTAGAGTGGCCTTCGAGTTGCTGGCGCGCGAGCTGCGTCAGACCGCAAGTTCACCCTGTTCGGCCAAAGTGCCGATCGTCAACGTGCTCAACAACACTTCTGCCTGGGGTACGGCGTGGGGTGATGGGATTCGGGGATACGACGGGCAAGCCGCTCAAGCCTTGCCAACCGTCACAACCGGTACTGCAACGGGCAATCGGATCGCGGGCACCGATGCCGTTGAGTTGCGCTCTGGCGCCAGCGGCGACGTGACGGTGGTTGATCACAAACCAAATTCCGCGCAGTTCAAAGTCAATACCACCGCACATGGACTGGTGGATGGCGACATTGTCATGGTATGCGACTTCATCCAGGCCGCCATCTTCCAGATCACAAACGCGAGTTCGTCCAACGTGACGATCGTCCACAATAGCGGTACGGGCACGCCAGGCAACTGCAGCAAATCATTGAAGTATCCCATGCAGGTGCCATGCATCCCCAATCCGAGCACCTACTACACCTACGGACCCAACTCCGTGATCGCCAAGTTGAAGGCGACGGCTTGGTACGTCGGGGTGAGTAGCAGCGACCCGACGAGGCGCTCGCTTTATCAGGTGATGTTGACGAGTAGCGGTGCCTCACCTGCGTCTACAGTCCAAGAAGTCGCCGAAGGCGTACAGGACTTGCAACTGCAGTATCTGTCGGCAGGTGGCACCGACTACCAGGACGCCAACGCGGTAGCCAACTGGGCGCAGGTCACTGCGGTGCGCGTGGTCCTCACATTGCAGAGCAACGAGCGCGTTGATGGTGCGCCCGTCGTTCGCACCATTGCCAACACCGTTACGGTGAGGAATCGCAACTCATGAAGCCGCCTGGACCCTGTTCGCCGATGCATCAGCGAGGCGCGTCCCTTGTCGTCGTGCTCATTCTGCTGCTGGTCATGACACTGTTGGGGTTGGCCGTGCTGCGCACCACGCTGCTGGACGAGCGCATGAGCGCGAATCTTTACGACCGCAGCTTGTCCTTCCAGTCGGCCGAAACCGCCCTGCGTGATGCCGAAGCCGCGGTGCAGGCCGCTGAGCTGGCCGGTGCAATCATAGGCTTCAACTGTTCGACGGCCGGCGTTACCTGCCCGTCGATCCCCGCCAACGCGCTTTCTGGGACCACCGGGTGCTCCGGGGGCCGGAACTGCTGGACCAATGCCACGACCAACATCCAGACGTTGGCGAGCGGAGCGGGGGCGCCCCAGTACTACATCGAGTACATGGGTCAATACACCAACGAGGACGATCTCTCGCTGGCAAGTAGCGCCAACAGCGCTCAGTACGGTGGCGCGGGCGGCGTTCCGCTGCAGCATTTCTATCGAATCACGGGTCGTAGTCATGATCCGTCCGCCAATGACCGGGCCGTCGTGGTCCTGCAGTCCAACATCGTGGTCAAGTGAGGTGTGCGATGACGCTTGAATCTTTCCAGTCGGAGTCGCCCCGTCGTCAGGAGCCGCACATGCGCTCCGCACTGCGGAAGGCGAGGGAACGCACCATTGCGGTGTTGATCGGTGTGTTCGCCGTTGCGAGCGCCTTTCCAGCGGCTTCGTTGAACATCTCCCAGAAGCCGCTGTCGATCGGTCGTGATGTGCCGGGCAACCTTGCGCTCGTGCCTTCGGTGGAGTTCCCCACGCTGATCAGCGTGGCCAACTTCGGTGACTACGTGGCGACGAATACGTACGTGGGCTACTTCGATTCGGAGAAGTGCTACAGCTACGTCTACAGCGCCACGGAAAGCGAGCGTCACTTCGCTCCGAACTCCGCATCCTTAGCGCATACATGCGCAGGCGCACTGTGGAGTGGCAACTACATGAACTGGGCGGCCACCCAGACGATCGATCCGTTCCGCTCGGCCCTGACCGGTGGCTATCGTGTGCGCGACACGACGACGGCGACCTGGATTGAGAAGGCGAAGGCTGACCGGGATGGTGGCGAGAGCGCGACGGCCAACTTCCCTCGCCGCACCTACCCTGGTAGCCCGAACGCGATCGCGGTTTATGCAGCGACGGCGGCCAGTTGGGACACCATCCGCACGCGCATCGATGGCCTCGGCAACAAGATGCGCTTCACCAGTGGCGCCAACGCCACTGCGCTTGGCAACAACAACCCCGGTACGGGTCAGCCCGTCGCATACGATCCGGCCTCCCACTCGCTGAACAGTACCAACATCACCGTCAATGGCGTCCAGGTCAGCCAGGCCAATGTGGTATTCGAAGTCAGTGTGCGCGTCGCCGTGTGCGTCGCCGGAATGCTGGAAGCCAATTGCAATTCCAGCTACAGCGGGGTCGCGAAGCCGGAAGGTTTGATCCAGCAGTACGCCAACAGCATTCGGTACAGCATCTTCGGTTACCTCAACAACGGTGGCGGCACCGAGCCTGAAGGCGGTGTCATGCGCGCGCGGCAGAAGTTCGTTGGACCCGCGAGCAATTTCCCGGAGTCGGGCGCGCAGGGCAATCCCAATCGGGAGTGGGATCCGGTGACCGGCATCCTCTACCAGAATCCGGATGCCACCGACGCGACCAATACCAACGCCAGCATCGTCGATAGCGGCGTCATCAACTATCTGAACAAGTTCGGGCAGATGGAGACGGGACGCAACGCGAAGTCTTACGACAATGTCAGCGAGCTCTACTACACAGCGCTGCGCTACTTCAAACGGCAGGGCAACGTTCCCTCCTATGCGGTGGTCAGTGGCGACCGCCAACTGGCCGACGGATTCCCGGTGATCACGGATTGGGATGACCCGATCCGCTACTCGTGCCAGACCAACGTCATTCTTGGTGTCGGAGACACGAATACATGGCGCGACAAGAACCTTCCAGGCGCGACCAGCGCGGTGGGCGAGCCGGCGAAGCCCGCGGAAGTCACGGCAGATACGTCCGTTGACGTCGTTGCGATGATGAAGAACATCTGGCGTATGGAAGGGTTCAACGACGCGGATGCCACGGCGCGCTCTGCTCCCACGTACTTCAACGTTTCCGCGCACAACAACTCCGCTTACATCGCGGCATTGGCCTACGATGCACACACCCGTGACATCCGTCCGGCCACGCGCGCTAACCCGATCGCCGGCAAGCAGACGATTTCCACGTATTGGGTGGACGTGGTGGAGAACCGCGACTACAAGACGCCGCACACCAACCAGTATTCGCTGGCGACCAAGTACGGTGGTTTCACCGTTCCGGCCGGCTACAACCCCGATACCAATGTCACGCCATTGGCAGACTCGCAGTGGTGGGCCACCAATCAGTACGTGAACGGCGTGACCAGCTTCAAACGTCCTGCCAATTTCTACGTGGCTGCTGAAGCCGCGAGGATGGTGGAGAGCTTGAAGCAGGTCTTCGCGAAGATCGTTCAGGACATGCGGGGTTCGGGCGGCTCGTTCGCGTCCAATACCACCAAGCTGGAGACGGGCGCCATGACGTACCAGGCGCAGTTCTACAGCGGCGCGTGGCGTGGCGAGTTGGTGGGTTACAACGTGAACCAGAACACCGGCGCGCTGACGCAGGCCTGGACGGCGGGCTCGCAGTTCCCGGCGAACTTCGTCAATCGGCAGATCTACATCAACAATGCGGGTGCGTTGCAGCGTTTCACTCTGCTGTCGCAGGCAACGGCACTCGGGACCCAGTCCGTGGTCGACTATATCCGCGGCGACCGCACGAACGAGATGCCGGCGGGCACCCTCCGCACGCGTCAGAGCGTGCTGGGCGACATCGTCAATTCGCAACCCGTCTATGTAGGCGCCCCCAACTCACGCCTGTTCTATGGTGCTGAATTCACGGGTGCCGACGATTACATGGCGTTCGTGCTTGCCAATGCCACGCGCACACCGACCGTTTACGTCGGTGCCAACGACGGCATGCTGCATGGCTTCAATGCGACGACGGGCGCGGAAACCTTCGCCTTCATCCCATCGCAAGTGATTCCGCGATTGGCCGCACTGGCGGACCCCAACTATGTCCATCAGTACTACGTGGACGGCGACATCACGGTGGCGGATGCGTATTGGGGAGGCCAGTGGCGCACCATTCTTGTGGGCACCATGGGACGGGGCGGGCGCGGCGTCTACGCGTTGGATGTGACCAACCCGTCCAGCGTCCAGTTGTTGTGGGAGAAGACGGCGACCGATATCCCGGCGATGGGCAACTCGCTGGGCAAGCCGATCATCGGGCAGGTGGCGGATGGGGATTGGCGAGTCTTCATTGGCAACGGCCCCAATGGCAGCGGCGGCACCGCGCAGTTGGTTTCGATCCGACTCAACAATGGTGTGGTGACGACGGCGAGCACCGGCGTAGCTGGCGACAACGGTCTGTCCGGCCCGAATGTGTGGAACACGGGTGCAACCGACTTCGTCGACCGGGTCTATGCAGGCGACCTGCGCGGGAACCTGTGGCGGTTCGGTAACCTGGCCGGCACGCCGACGGTAACCTCGATGTTCCAGGCGACGGATGGCGCCATCGCCCAGCCGATCACCGCGACGCCGACCGTCTCGCGCAATCCGAACAACAACGATACGTGGGTCTACGTCGGCACGGGCAAGTACGTCAATGAAGAAGACCTTTCTGACGTCCAGGTCCAAAGCTGGTATGGCCTGATCGATCGAGGTGCGGCCATCAGCGGTCGCAATGTGCTGCAGCGGGTGGCTATCACGAGCGAATCCACTTTGGCGAATGGACTCGGCGCCCGCGTGATCGATGCCGTGACCACGCCCAGTGTCAATGGGTGGTACATGGACCTGGTCTCGCCAGTGCGAGGTGCCGAAGGTGAACGCATGGTGGTGCCGAACATTTTCCAGGGCTTGGCGTTGATCGGCACTACGCGCATCCCGGACAACACCAGCGTCTGCGACCCGAGCGGTCGCGGTTGGATCATGGCGATCAATCCGTTCACAGGCGGACGGCTGAACTCCACATTCTTCGATCTGAACAACGACGGAAACTTCAACAATAGTGACTTGTCGAACGGCGCGGTTGTATCCGGCCTCGGGCTGCCCAGCGGTCCAAACAACCCGATTTTCGTGGGTAATGTGATGCTCACCAACATGGACAACGCGGAAAGCAACGTCATCAAGACGAATTCTTCCGTGCTCGCGCCCGCACGCGTGTCGTGGCGTGAGGTGGTAGGCGACTGATTCGACAGGGGAGATGAGCATGAAGCGTCATAACGTGGATATACAAAGGAGTAGCGGTGCGGGGTTCACCCTGATCGAACTGCTGGTGGTGATTGCAATCGTGGGCATCCTGACAGCCATTGCAGTGGCGACTTATCAGGATCAGATTGTTAAGTCGCGCAGGGCGGCCGCGGCCTCCTGCCTGCAGCAGGGTGCACAGTTCATGGAGAGGTACTACACCACCAACCTCAGTTACGTGAATGCCACGCCACCCACCTGTGACGCTGAAGTGGCTGCTCACTACGCCGCTCCCAGCTTTGTAGGGACGCCCGCTGCAAAGACTTACTCGATGCAGATCGTGCCAACCGGCGCCCAGGCGACTCGAGATACCCTTTGCGGTACGTTGACGATCAACCAGCAAGGGGTGCGTGGAGAGGGCGGAACTGCCACCTCCGCAGATCAATGCTGGTGAACCCGCAAACAAAAAACCCGCGCCTCTCAGCGCGGGTTTCTTGCATTTATCTGGCGCCCGAAGTTGGACTCGAACCAACGACCCCCTGATTAACAGTCAAGTGCTCTAACCGGCTGAGCTATTCGGGCGGGGCGCGTATTGTAGCGGCGGGTTCCGTGCCGGGGCAAGTCATTCGAGCGGAATGGGGCGGGTGCTTCACTGGATCAGCAGGGGGGTGCCCGCAAAACCTTGAATTCAAAGGCTGTCCGGGGCTTCGCTGCAAGGCTCGGATTGGGTGGGGCGCGCCGTGCGCACGCGGCCAGCGTTGTTGACGACCACCAGGCCACTGACTTCACCGTCGTAGCACACGCGCAATGTCAGATTGCTCCCGGAGCTGTAGCCGGTCGGGAGGTACCTCAATTCGCGCCTCCCTGCTGTGGAGTAGATGCGAAGCCTGGGGCTTCGAGGGGCCGGATCGTTCCGATAGAGGTCAATCGTTTCATCGGGCTGGCGATTGCCGTCGGGATCCCGGAAGGTCAGCCAATGATCGCTCCAGTCGCTGTCCTGTCGGCAGGCACCGTCTCCGCGGCTGGGGCAGATCACCACCGGGACGTTGTGCGTGATCGCCGCGATGCGTGCCGAGGCGAAATGCGAGGTCAGCAGGTGCAAGGTGGTGTCCACCCGGTTGCGCTTAGAGAGAGCCCGGAAGGACGGGACGGCGAGCGCGGCCAGGATCGCGATGACCGACATGGCGACAATCATCTCGATGAGCGTTACGCCAAGTGAGCGGCGATGGGGTAGGGATGGAGCGGGCTGGTCCACCGACGCAGGCATCCTTGCCATGTCGTATCTCCTTGATTCATTCGGCAAGTCCAGCCTCGGTTCGCCACGAGCAATGCGCCATCAGGTCAGCCCTTGTCCGCGTGTAGGAAATCGCCCGCGAAGCGCTCACCATCGCGCCGCTATACTCATCGGTCGGCTCCCCGGCGACCTGAAATGACCGACCGTTTCCAGCTTGTTTCGCCCTACTCCCCGGCAGGCGACCAACCCCAGGCCATCGACAAGCTGTCGGACAATTTCGACGCCGGTGTGGCCAAGCAGACGTTGCTGGGTGTGACCGGGTCGGGCAAGACCTACACAATCGCCAACGTGGTGCAGCGGATCCAGAAGCCGACCCTGGTCATGGCGCCCAACAAGACGCTGGCCGCGCAGCTGTACGGCGAGTTCAAGGCGTTCTTCCCGCATAACGCGGTCGAGTACTTCGTCAGCTACTACGACTATTACCAGCCGGAAGCCTACGTGCCGGCCAGCGATACCTTCATCGAGAAGGACAGCTCGATCAACGAACACATCGAGCAGATGCGGCTGGCGGCAACGAAGACGTTGCTGTCGCGTCCGGACGCCCTGGTGGTGGCCACGGTGTCCGCGATCTATGGTCTGGGTGCGCCTGAAGACTATCTGTCGCTGCGCCTGATCCTGTCGTTGGGCGAGCGCATCGACCAGCGCGACCTGATCCGCCACCTGACCCAGCTGCAGTACACCCGCAACGAGTACGAGCTGCAGCGCGGTACCTTCCGGGTGCGGGGCGAGATCATCGATGTCCATCCGGCCGAAAGCGATGCGGAAGCCGTGCGCATCGAACTGTTCGACGGCGAGGTCGAAGGGCTCAGCCTGTTCGATCCACTCACCGGCGAGTCGTTGCGAAAGCTGCAGCGTTATACGGTCTATCCGAAAACGCACTACGCCACCACGCGGGAGCGCGTACTCGCCGCCATCGATACGATCAAGGTCGAACTGAAGGAGCGGCTGGAGCAGCTCTATGCCCAGAACAAGCTGGTGGAGGCGCAGCGCTTGGCGCAGCGCACCCAGTTCGATGTGGAAATGATGGCGGAAGTGGGCTTCTGTTCCGGCATCGAGAACTACTCCCGCCACCTGACCGGCAAGGCCCCCGGCGAACCACCACCGACCCTGTTCGATTACCTGCCCGCTGATGCGTTGCTGGTCATCGACGAATCGCACGTGACCATCCCGCAGATCGGCGCCATGTACAAGGGCGACCGGTCGCGCAAGGAGACGCTGGTGGAGTTCGGCTTCCGTCTGCCGTCGGCGCTGGACAACCGGCCGCTGCGCTTCGAAGAATGGGAAGCCCGCTCGCCGCGCAGCATCTACGTGTCGGCGACGCCGGGGCCGTACGAACTGCGCGAATCCAGCGACGAGATCGTCGAACTGGTGGTGCGTCCGACCGGCCTGATCGATCCGGAGGTGGAGATCCGGCCGGTCGGCACGCAGGTGGATGACCTGTTGTCGCAGATCAACGAGCGGGTGGGATGGGGCGATCGCGTGCTGGTCACCACGCTGACCAAGCGTATGGCCGAGAATCTCACCGAATACCTGGGCGATCACGGCATCAAGGTGCGCTATCTGCATTCGGACGTGGACACGGTCGAGCGCGTGGAGATCATCCGCGACCTGCGCTTGGGTAAGTTCGACGTGCTGGTGGGCATCAACCTGCTGCGCGAGGGCCTGGATATGCCCGAGGTCTCTCTGGTGGCGATCCTGGACGCAGACAAGGAAGGCTTCCTGCGATCTACCGGCTCGCTGATCCAGACCATCGGCCGCGCCGCGCGCAACCTGCGCGGCAAGGCGATCCTCTACGCGGACCGGATCACCCGTTCGATGCAGGCAGCGATGGACGAGACCAGCCGTCGCCGCGAGAAGCAGGTGGAGTACAACGAAGCGCATGGCATCACGCCCCAGTCCGTGGCCAGGCCCATCGTGGACATCCTGGAAGGCGCGCGCAGCGAGGCCGCCAGCGAAGGCAAGGGTGGCCGGGGCAAGGCGCGGCGCGTGGCCGAGGAGCCTGCCGAGTACGGCGTGATGGACCCCGCGAAGGCGGTGGCCAAGATCAAGGTGCTGGAGCAGCAGATGTACCAGCACGCCCGCGACCTGGAGTTCGAGGACGCTGCGCGCCTGCGCGACCAGATCCAGCGGCTCAAGGAGGCCAGCCTCGGCGGCTGAAACGCCGGGTACGGCCCCTGGTTGTCGGCGACCCCGCTTCCGGGCTAGAATTCGCGCCCCTGCAAAGGGCAAGACCGGGCGGTTAGCTCAGCGGTAGAGCACTACCTTGACATGGTAGGGGTCACAGGTTCGAACCCTGTACCGCCCACCACGCTTCCAGAGCGTGGATTCCGGCAAGCCGGGCCTTCCCTTCGCGCCATCCGCATTCACGAGGTGGCCCGCGGAAACGCCGGCCGAGCGTGCGACATGAGCACTACCACCGCCTGAATCTGGTACTGCCCGAGGCACTGCATCCCGTAGGCGCCCTCGTGGCGCTTTTTTCATGTCCGTTTCCCTGCCTGGCCGCCCCGAGCGCTGGCGCCCCTCCCAATCGAGTCCGTACCCGATGATCACGATCACGCTCCCCGACGGCAGCCGCCGCGAGTTCGAGAATCCCGTCTCCGTCATGCAGGTGGCCCAGTCCATCGGCGCCGGCCTGGCGAAGGCCACCGTGGCCGGTGCCGTCGATGGCGTGCTGGTCGATGCCAGCGACGTCATCGACCATGACGCCGCGCTGCGCATCATCACCCCGAAGGACGAAGAGGGCGTGGAGATCATCCGTCACTCGTGCGCGCACCTGGTCGGCCATGCGGTCAAGCAGCTGTACCCGGACGTGAAGATGGTCATCGGCCCGGTCATCGCCGAAGGCTTCTACTACGACATCTACAGCGAGCGCCCGTTTACGCCAGAGGACCTGGCGGCGGTCGAGCAGCGCATGCAGGAGCTGATCGCGCAGGACTACGACGTCATCAAGAAGATGACGCCGCGCGCAGAGGTGGTGGACGTGTTCAAGGCGCGTGGCGAGGAGTACAAGCTGCGCCTGATCGAGGACATGGGGCCTGAAGTGACGGCCATGGGCCTGTACTACCACCAGGAATACGTGGACATGTGCCGCGGCCCGCACGTGCCGAACACGCGCTTCCTGAAGGCGTTCAAGCTGACCCGCATCTCCGGCGCCTACTGGCGCGGGGACGCCAAGAACGAGCAGCTGCAACGCATCTACGGCACGGCCTGGGCCGACAAGAAGCAGCTGGAGGCCTATATCCAGCGCGTCGAAGAGGCCGAGAAGCGCGACCATCGCAAGATCGGCAAGCAGCAAGAACTGTTCCACCTGCAGGAAGAGGCGCCGGGCCTGGTGTTCTGGCACCCGAAGGGTTGGGCCATCTGGCAGGTGGTCGAGCAGTACATGCGCAAGGTCTACCGCGACAGCGGGTATCAGGAAGTGCGTTGCCCGCAGATCCTCGATGTCGCCTTGTGGAAGAAGTCCGGCCACTGGGACAACTACAAGGAAAACATGTTCTTCAGCGAGTCGGAGAACCGCACCTACGCGGTCAAGCCGATGAACTGTCCCGGCCATGTGCAGGTGTTCAACCAGGGGCTGCACAGCTACCGCGACCTGCCGATCCGCTACGGCGAGTTCGGCGCCTGCCATCGCAACGAGCCGTCGGGCGCACTGCACGGCATCCTGCGCGTGCGTGGCTTCACCCAGGACGACGGCCACATCTTCTGCACGGAAGACCAGATCGAGGCCGAGGTCACGGCGTTCCACCAGCAGGCGCTGAAGGTCTACTCGGACTTCGGCTTTGAAGACATCCAGATCAAGATCGCCCTGCGCCCCGATTCCCGCCTGGGCGACGACGCCACCTGGGACAAGGCCGAGGCCGCCTTGCGCGCCGCCCTGCGCAGCTGCGGGGTGGAGTGGCAGGAGCTGCCGGGTGAGGGTGCTTTCTACGGCCCGAAGATCGAGTACCACCTGAAGGACGCGATCGGCCGAACCTGGCAGCTGGGCACGATGCAGGTCGACTTCATGATGCCGGGCCGCCTCGGCGCCGAGTACGTGGACGAGAACAGCCAACGCCAGCAGCCGGTCATGCTGCACCGGGCCATCGTGGGCTCGATGGAGCGGTTCATCGGCATCCTGATCGAGCACCATGCTGGTGCATTCCCGTCCTGGCTGGCGCCCCAGCAGGCGGTGGTCATGAACATCACCGACGCCCAGGCCGATTACGTGGCCGAAGTCCGGAAAACCCTTGCAAATCAAGGCTTCCGGGTGGCGGCGGATTTGCGGAACGAGAAGATCGGCTATAAGATTCGCGAGCACACGCTGCAGCGGGTGCCATACCTGCTGGTGGTCGGAGACCGCGAGAAGGAGAATGGCGCCATCGCCGTGCGTACGCGTTCGGGAGAAGATCTCGGCAGCATGTCCGTTGCCGCCTTCGCCGAACGTTTGCGGAACGAGCACGCCGCGCAATAATTGGTTCCGGTCCTTCGAGGGCCGGCGCACTCATCCCTGGAGACTGCAACATCAGCATCCCTGACAACAAGCAAAACCGTAAAAACCACGAGATCCGCGTGCCGCGGGTGCGCGTGATCGGTTCCGATGGCGAGATGATCGGCGTGCTTACGCGCGACGAAGCCCTGGCCAAGGCGGAGGATGAAGGCTTGGATCTGGTCGAGATCCAGCCCAACGCCGAGCCGCCCGTCTGCAAGATCATGGACTTCGGCAAGTTCAAGTTCGAAGCGCAGAAGAAGGCCAACGAGGCCAAGAAGAAGCAGAAGCAGGTCGAGATCAAGGAACTGAAGTTCCGTCCCGTCACCGACGAGGGCGACTATCAGATCAAGATGCGCAACATCCGCCGCTTCCTGGAAGAGGGCGACAAGGTCAAGGTCAACATCCGCTTCCGTGGCCGTGAAATGAGCCACCAGGAGCTGGGTCGCGAGATGGCTGCGCGCATCGAGGCGGAGCTGGGCGATGAAATCGTCATCGAGTCCCGTCCGCGCCTCGAAGGCCGCCAGATGGTCATGATGATCGCGCCGAAGAAGAAGTAAGACGAAGCAAAAGGCCGCCTAGTGCGGCCTTTTTGCTGTATCAGGGGGGGAGTCCATGTTTTGCAGGCGCTTTGTCGCAGCCGCGGCATGCATCATGCTGCTCGCAGCCTTTACCTACCCGACCCAGCTGAAACCCGTGGCGCAGGGCACGTCATTGCCCCCCGGTTTCGTTGATGATCGCCCCGCCAAGCAGCTGAAGTCCGGCTTTGAGTCGCTGCTGATCACCAACTGCGCTTACGCATCCGTGCGTATCGGTGATGAGGATATCGAGCCGGATCTCGCTTTGTTGCTGGCCGAAATGTTGCAGCAGCGTTTCGGCGAGCGCTTGAAGGGAAAAGCCGTCGAGCTGAAGGCCTTCACCGTGCATCTGAATGGCGCTGCGGCAATGCGCGCCCAGATGGCCCAGATGTATACGGGCCTGATCCCCAACCTGATGAACAAACGGGAGAAGGTCGGGTGCGCGCCGGATGACCTGCAGGGCGGCTATACGCTGGGAGAGGTGCCTGCCGGCACGACACCACTGGTGCTGGTCATCGACATCGAGATCGATCAGCAGCCTTTCCATGCGCGCGCGATAGCGCCGTTCGCGGCGCAGTACCCCCCGCGCAAACGCGCGGGCGATGATGCAAAACGGCAGTGGAACGACGCGGTCGATAGCCTGGCGCGTGTGCTGCTCACCCGGCTCGGGGACGATATAGGCGAACGGATGTTCGGTGATCCGCCGACGTTGCCGCCGCTACCCAGTGACAGCGAGGTAGCTCCGGCGCCCGAGGTATTGCCGGTCGGTGATCCGGGTGAGGCAGGGCAGGTTCCGGCGCCGGAAGGACAGGCCGAGTCTTCCCCGCAGGGGGCGGGTCACTGACTACCGCCGTGCCCACGGGGCTCTTGCGGGGCTGAAGCCCATGATTTGCAAGGAAATCCAAGGGCGGGCATAATACGCGGCCCGGTACGCCGGGAGGCTGCTTGCAGCCGATGGACCCGTCGCTGGTTTCGTTCTGGAATCAACGACTTACAAGCCGATATGGGCATGGATGGAAAGAGTGGCCTTTCAATCTTCGCGGCAAAGCCGCAAAGCATTGAAAGGGCGCCGCCCGGATCAGTGACATAAACCCGTCAAGGACATAGCAATGCCCAAGATCAAGACCCACCGGGCGGCGGCGAAGCGTTTTCGCAAGACCGCATCCGGCAAGTTCAAGGCTGGCCACGCCAACCGTAGCCACATCCTCACCAAGAAAGCGACCAAGCGTAAGCGCGGCCTGCGTGCGACGAATATCATTCGCGCCGAGGACAGCGGCCGTTTGAACCGCATGCTTCCCTACCTCTGAGGATTTGAGACATGGCACGAGTTAAGCGTGGCGTGACGGCGCGTCGCCGTCACAAGAAAGTCCTCCACCTCGCCAAGGGCTACTACAACGCCCGTCGCAAGGTGTTCCGCGTCGCCAAGCAGGCGGTCATCAAGGCGGGTCAGTACGCCTACATCGGCCGCAAGCAGAAGAAGCGCAACTTCCGTTCGCTGTGGATCACCCGCATCAACGCGGCTGCCCGTCTGAACGGTCTCAGCTACAGCCGTTTCATGAACGGCCTGCTGAAGGCTGGCATCACCCTGGACCGCAAGGTGCTGGCGGACATCGCCGTGCACGACGCGACCGGTTTTGCGGCCCTGGCTGAAAAGGCGAAGGGCGCACTCGCGGCGTAAGCCGCGTCTCCACCGTAAAGCACTCCGGCAGTCCATCGTCGGGAACACGTGGGGAAGGGCGCGAGTCCTTCCCCATTGTTTTTTGCGGCGCCGGTACGGGCCGCGGCAACCAGGATCGTCCATGAGCGAAATCGAGGCCCTGTCCACGCAAGCCCTGTCCGACGTCGCGGCGGCGCAGTCGCCGGATGCGGTGGAGCAGCTGCGTGTCGCCCTCCTCGGCAAGAGTGGCAGTGTCACCACGCAGCTGAAGCAGTTGGGCGCGTTGCCCGCCGACCAGCGCAAGGCGGCCGGTGAAGCGATCAATCGCGCGCGCGATGCCATTGGTGACGCGCTTTCGGCCCGCAAGGCGATCCTGGAAGACGCTGCGCTCGACGCTCGCCTGGCCGGCGAAACCATCGACATCACGCTGCCGGGCCGTAACGGCACGCGCGGCGGCTTGCATCCCATCAGTCGCACGCTGGAACGCATCGCCGACATCTTCGGCCGCCTGGGCTACGAATTGGCCGACGGTCCGGAGATCGAGGACGACTGGCACAACTTCGAGGCGCTGAACTTCCCGCCGCACCATCCGGCGCGCGCGATGCACGACACGTTCTACTTCGGCGATGGCCGACTGCTGCGCACGCACACCTCCGGCGTGCAGGTGCGCTACATGGACGCGCACCAGCCGCCGCTGCGCATGATCGCGGCGGGCAAGGTGTACCGCAGCGACAGCGACCAGACCCATTCGCCGATGTTCCACCAGGTCGAAGGCCTGCTGGTCGACGAGCATTCCACGTTCGCCGACCTCAAGGGCACGCTGGCCGAGTTCGTGCGCGCATTCTTCGAGCGCGACTTCGAGATGCGCTTCCGCCCCAGCTACTTCCCGTTCGTCGAACCGGGTGCGGAAGTCGACATCGCCTGGCAGCAGCCGGACGGCAGCACGCGCTGGCTGGAAGTGCTCGGCTGCGGCATGGTGCACCCGAACGTGCTGCGCAACTGCGGCATCGATCCGGAGCGCTACACCGGCTTCGCGTTCGGCCTGGGCGTGGAGCGCTTCGCGATGCTGCGCTACGGCGTCAACGACCTGCGCGCGTTCTTCGAGAACGACGTGCGGTTCCTGCGGCAGTTCGCGTAGCGCTCCGGCGAAACGACGATACCTGACTCTTGAAGACGGCGGGCCCGGGCCCGCCCTACGGATCACGAACGATGAAGTTTTCTGAAAACTGGTTGCGCAGCCATGTTCCTGCCCAGGCCACCCGCGACGAACTTTCCGCGACACTGACCGCGATCGGCCTGGAGGTCGAAGACGTCACCGCGTTGGGCGATGGCCTGTCGAACGTGGTGGTGGCGCGCATCGTCGAATGCGCGAAGCATCCCGAAGCCGATCGCCTGCAGGTCTGCCAGGTGGATGCGGGGCAGGGCGGTCTGTTGCAGATCGTCTGCGGCGCGCCGAACGCGCGTCCGGGTCTGCTCGCACCGCTGGCGATGGTCGGCGCCAACGTCGGCGGCATCGCCATCAAGGCGGCCAAGCTGCGGGGCGTGGAATCGAACGGCATGCTGTGCTCGGCCAAGGAGCTGGGCATCGACGCCGATGCCTCCGGCCTGCTCGAGCTGCCTGCCGACGCGCCCGTCGGCATGCCGGTCGCCTACTATCTCGGCCTGCCCGACGCCAGCATCGAGATCAAGCTGACGCCGAACCGCGCCGATTGCTTTAGCGTGCGCGGCATTGCTTACGACGTCGCGGCCTCGCTCGGCAGCGAAGTGAAGGTGCTGGACGCCGCACCCGTGCCGGCGCAGAGCCCGGTGACCCTGGAAGTTGCGCTGGAGGCCGGTGCGAAGGTGCCGCGCTTCGCCGGTCGCGTGATCGAAGGCGTCAACGCCCAGGCGGCCACGCCGGTGTGGATGGCCGAACGCCTGCGCCGCAGCGGCGTACGCCCGATCAGTTTCCTGGTGGACGTCACCCAGTACGTGATGCTCGAACTCGGACAGCCGATGCACGCCTTCGACCGCGATACGCTGACCGCTCCGGTCATCGTGCGTCCCGCGCGTGCGGGCGAGGAGGCCAAGCTGCTGGACGGTCGTACCGTATCGCTTGATGACGACTTCCTGGTGGTGTCCGACAGCCGCGGCGGCCGTGCCGCGCGCGCCGTCGCCCTGGGCGGCATCATGGGTGGCCTCGACACGCGTGTGACCGACGCGACGACGAACGTCTTCCTCGAAGCGGCGCACTGGATTCCGTCCGCCATCATCGGCCGCAGCCGCAAGCTGGGCCTGCACACCGATGCCGGCCATCGTTTCGAGCGCGGCGTCGATCCCGAACTGCCGCGTCTGGCCGTCGAATACGCGACCCGCCTGATCCTCGATGTCGCCGGCGGTACGCCGGGCCCGACGACGGTGGTCGAGCATGCCGAACATCTCCCGGCGCCGACGGCGATCCGCCTGCGTCGCGCGCGCATCGCCCGCGTGCTGGGCGTGGAGATCGCGGATGCCGAGATCGAACGCATCCTACGCGCGCTGGGCCTGCAGGCGGCAGCGGTGGCCGAGGGCTGGAGCGTGGTGGCGCCGACGCGTCGCTTCGACATCGCCATCGAAGAAGATCTGATCGAAGAGCTCGCCCGTATCCACGGCTACGACCGCGTGCCCACCACGCTGCCCGGCGGCGCGACCCGCATCGCCTCGCCCAGCGAGACACGCGTGGAAGCCGGTGTCGTGCGCCGCCAGTTGGCGGCGCGTGACTGCATGGAAACGGTCAACTTCGCGTTTGTCGACGCGCAGTGGCTCGCGCAATGGCAGCTGTCGGAAGGTGCGGTACCGCTGGCCAATCCGTTGAGCGCGGAATTGGCCGTGATGCGGACGGCGCTGCTGCCGGGTGTCGTGGCTGCACTGCAACGCAATGCCGCCCGCCAGGCGGGCCGCGTGCGACTGTTCGAGATCGGCAACGCCTTCGAAGCGGTGGCCGGTGCGGCACCGCGCGAGACCACCCGTCTGGCTGCCGCGGTGATCGGCGACGCGGTGGGCGAACAATGGGGAGAGCCGACCCGCAAGGTCGATTTCCATGACCTGAAGGGCGATCTCGAGAGCGTCGCGGCGCTGTCCGGCGCCACGTTGGAGTTCCGCCCGTCCCGCGCCCCGCACGGTCACCCCGGCCGCTCGGCCGACATCTACCGTGAGGGCGAGAAGATCGGCTGGATCGGCCAACTGCATCCGCGCCTGCAGCGCGCGCTGGCCCTGGATGCGGACGTGTTCGCGTTCGAAGTGGACCTGGCGCCGCTCAGCGACCGCGCGTTGTCGCGTGCCGGGGAGCTGTCGCGGTACCCGTCCGTCCGCCGGGACCTCGCGTTCGTCGTCGCCGACGACGTGCCCTGGACGGCCATCGCAGCCACGGTACGGACGGCCTCAGGCCCGCTATTGCGGGACATCCTGCTGTTCGACCGGTACGTCGGGCAGGGGGTCGAATCGGGACAAAAGAGTCTCGCTATGGGCTTGATTTTGCAGGACAACTCACGCACTCTGACCGACCGCGACGTGGAGCAGGTAGTGGCCGCGGTGGTGGCCGCGATCGGCGAGGCGCATGGCGCCCGGATCCGCGGATGAACGGTGTGAAGGCAGTGGCAAGGCCGGCGACGGCCGCAACGGGGAAACAGTAATCCATGGCGTTGACGAAGGCAGAGATGGCCGAACGTCTCTTTGACGAGGTCGGTCTGAACAAGCGCGAGGCGAAGGAATTCGTCGACGCCTACTTCGACGTCCTGCGCGAAGCACTGGAACAGGGTCGCCAGGTGAAACTGTCGGGGTTCGGCAATTTCGACCTGCGCCGCAAGAACCAGCGCCCCGGCCGCAACCCGAAGACCGGCGAGGAAATCCCGATCTCGGCCCGGACCGTCGTGACGTTCCGGCCGGGCCAGAAACTCAAGGAGCGGGTGGAAACGTATGCTGGATCCGGGCAGTAACCGCGAGCTTCCGCCGATCCCGGCCAAGCGCTACTTCACCATCGGTGAGGTCAGCGAACTCTGCGACGTGAAGCCTCACGTGCTGCGTTACTGGGAGACCGAGTTTCCCAGCCTGGAACCGGCCAAGCGCCGCGGCAACCGCCGTTACTACCAACGCCACGACGTGCTGATGGTGCGCCAGATCCGCAGCCTGCTGTACGAACAGGGCTACACCATCGGCGGCGCCCGCCTGCGCCTGGAAGGCGAGGGCGCGAAGCAGGAAGCCGCGCTGAGCCACCAGATCGTGCGCCAGGTGCGCATGGAGCTGGAAGAAATCCTGCAGTTGTTGCGTCGCTGAGCGCGCCGCACGCGCCTAGGAATGGGCGCGGCAATGCCGGTATAATCAGCGCCCGCCTCACGGCGGACCCATCCGGGGTATAGCGCAGCCTGGTAGCGCACTTGTCTGGGGGACAAGTGGTCGTCGGTTCAAATCCGGCTACCCCGACCAATTCGCGGCATCTGTCGCACGAAAGCCCGCCTTGCGGGCTTTTTTGTTTCTTTCACGAGACAAACGCAGAGGCGCTGGTTAGGATCGCCGCATGCCGACGCGCGCCGACGAACTGATCCAGACCCTGCAGCTGATGCCGCACCCCGAGGGCGGCTACTTCCGGCGCATCTACGAGTCGGCCAAGCGCACCGAAGTGAATGGCATCGAGCGGCCAACGCTCACCGCCATCAAGTTCCTGCTGCCCGCCGGGGTAACCAGTCGCTGGCACCGCGTCGATGCGACCGAGGTCTGGGACTGGAGCGAAGGCGGGGCCATGGAGCTCTCGTTGTTCGATCCGGAGCAACGCACGCTTACCCGGGTCCAGTTGGACACCTCTGCGCGCGGCGGCCAGGCCAGCCAGGTAGTGCCCGCCGGGATATGGCAGAGCGCGCGTTCGCTCGGCGACTACACGCTGGTCGACTGCTCGGTGTCGCCGGGTTTTTCCTGGAAGGGGTTCGAGCTGATGCAGGCAGGCAGCGAGGTCGCCCGCCATCTGCTCGACGCGGGCGGCAAGGTCGCCTGAACGGATACCCCCGGCGCATCGCGCCGGCATGATCGGCACGCTCGCTGCACGGGCACACTCTCGGCATCTTCCGCATGGAGTCGCCTGGATGCGCGTGCCGCTTTACGGAATGCTGTGCCTTTCGTTGCTGATCGCTGATACGACTCACGCGCAGGAGGTTGAGTCACCTCCCGATGCGACCGTCGTGACGGACAAGGACGGCGTCATCGAGATGGATACCGTCGTGGTCGCCGGCGTGCAGCCCGGTCCGGGCCTGTGGAAGGTGCGTCATGGCGATCATCTGATGTACGTCCTGGGCACCCAGTCGCCGTTGCCGAAGAACATCACGTGGCGCTCCGATGAGGTTGATCAGGTGCTGCAGCTCACGGACGAGGTGCTGGCTTCGCCGGGCATCAGCGTGGGCTCCGATATTGGCTTCTTCCGTGGACTGACGTTGCTGCCTTCCGCGATGAAGGCCTCCAAGAACCCCGACGGACAGAAGCTGCAGGATGTACTGCCGCCAGAGTTGTACGCCCGATGGAGCGCGCTCAAGCAGCGGCACATGGGACGTGACGGGGGCATCGAGAAGAAGCGTCCGCTGATCGCGGCGTTCCAGCTTTACTCCGAAGCCCTGTCGGATGCCGGCCTGCGCGAGGGCGGCGTTATCGATCCCGTCATCACTGCGGTGCTGAAGCAGCGAAAGATGAAGCGCACGCCCACGCTGTTGGAGGTCAAGTTGGAGGATCCGCGTGGGGCGCTGGCGGACTTCCGCAAGGAAACACTCAAGCCCGAAGATCTCGCCTGCTTCAGCAAGACGCTCGATGTCATCGAGGGCGATCTGCCACAGGTCGCTGCGCGTGCCAATGCCTGGGCGGTGGGGGACTGGCCGGCGCTGCGTTCCGGGGCGCGGCAGGATTGGCAGCAGGCATGCGCATCCGCCTGGTTCAACACCGAGACGGCGCGCAAGCGCGGCATTTCCGACATCGAAGCGCGCATGCAGGCGCGCTGGATGGAGGTTGCGGAAGGCGCGTTGCAGAAAAACCGGATCACCTTTGCCACCGTGTCGGTCTGGCAGCTGGTGAAGCCGGGAGGTTATCTCGCGGCCCTGCAGGCCAAGGGTTACGAGGTCGAAGCGCCGGAGTGATCCGGCGCATTGCCGCAGGCGTCAGCCCGCGGCCGTCATCGCGGGCTGGCCGGCGCCCAGCTGAGACCAGCGCTTGAGCACGCTGGCGCGGATGCCGGCGGCATCGATGCCGGCCTCGGCGAGCAGATCCTCGCGGCTGGCGTGGTGCTGGAACTCGTCCGGCAGACCCAGGTGCAGTACGGGCAGCACGATGCCTTCGGCATTGAGCAGTTCGGCCACGCCGGACCCCGCGCCGCCCATCACCACGTTGTCCTCGATGGTGACGAAGCCCTGGTGGCTGTTCGCCAACTCAAGGACCAGGTCGCGGTCCAGCGGTTTCACGAAGCGCATGTTCACCACGGTGAGCCCCAACTCGCGGCCCACCTGCTCGGCCGCCGCGACGGTCGAGCCGAACGCAAGCAGTGCCACGCGCGTACCACGCGCACGCAGGTCGGCCTTGCCGATCGGTAACGTATCGAGGTTCGATTGGAGCGCCACGCCAGGGCCCGTACCGCGCGGGTAGCGCACAGCGGCGGGGCCGTTGAAGTGGTAGCCGGTACTGAGCATCTGCCGGCATTCGTTTTCGTCCGCCGGTGCCATCACCACCATGTGCGGCACACAGCGCAGGTAGCTGAGGTCCAGGTTACCGGCATGCGTGGCGCCGTCGGGGCCGACCACACCGCCGCGGTCGATGGCGAACAGCACATCCAGTTGCTGGATGGCGACGTCGTGCACCAACTGGTCGTAGCCGCGCTGCAGGAAGGTCGAATAGATCGCGACCACCGGCTTGCTGCCTTCGCAGGCCATGCCTGCAGCCAGGGTCACCGCATGCTGTTCGGCAATCGCCACGTCGAAGTAGCGCTCGGGGTATTCCTTGCTGAAGCGCACCAAGCCCGAGCCTTCACGCATGGCGGGTGTGATGCCGAGCAACTTGGGTTCGGCCGCCGCCATGTCGCACAGCCAGTCGCTGAAGATGTCCGTGTACGTGGACTTCTTCGCGCCGCCCTTGCTGACCAGGCCTTTCTCGGGATCGAACGGGCCCACCGCGTGGTAACCGATCTGGTCGCCTTCGGCCAACTCGTAGCCCTTGCCCTTGGTGGTCAGGATGTGGAGCAGCTGCGGGCCCTTGAGGGTCTTGAGCGTCTTCAACGCGCCGACCAGCGCTTCGACATCGTGTCCGTCGATGGGTCCGGTGTAGTGGAAGCCCATCTGTTCGAACAGCGTGGAGGGCACGAACATGCCCTTCCAGTGTTCTTCCCAGCGGCGCATGAAACGGGCCGGCGGCTTCTTCTTGTCGCCGAGCAGCTTCTTGCCGCCCTCTCGCAACGCGTTGAGCGTGCGGCTGCTGCTCAGCCGCCCCAGCATCTTGGTCAGACCGCCGACGTTCTCGGAGATCGACATCTGGTTGTCGTTGAGGATCACCAGCAGGTTGGGCTCGGGCTCCATGCCGCCGGCATGGTTGAGCGCTTCGAAAGCCATGCCGGCCGTCATCGCACCGTCGCCGATCACCGCGACCACCTTGCGGTCGTCGCCCTGCTGCGCCAGCGCGATGGCCATACCCAGCGCGGCCGAGATCGAGGTGGACGAGTGGCCCACGCCGAACGTGTCGTACTCGCTTTCCTCGCGCTTCGGGAATGGCGCCACCCCGTCCTTCTGTTTGACGGTATGGATGGTCTCCCGGCGGCCGGTGAGGATCTTGTGCGGATAGCACTGGTGGCCGACGTCCCACACCAGGCGATCGTTGGGCGTCTCGAACAGGTAGTGCAGTGCGACCGTCAGTTCGATCACCCCCAGCCCGGCGCCGAAGTGGCCGCCGCTGCGGCCGACCGATTCGATCAGGTAGCCGCGCAGTTCCTCGGCGATGGCGGGCAGTTCGGATTCGTCGAACTGGCGCAGGTCGGCGGGGATCTGGATCCGGGACAGGCGGGGGTAGCGGGCGGCGTCGATCATCGGGCTGGTATTGGTCTGGCCCGCTATTTTCCCCCTCTTGTGTGAAGCGGGGCAAGCAAAGAGGTGAAGCCGGCCGGAAGCCGGGTGCGGGGTTCAGGAAACTGCGCGCGCGCGCCTGCCGCCGCGGCGGTCGAAGAACCGCGGAATCAGGCCGACAGCTTGGACTTCTTCGGCAATTGCGCCCTCAGGAACGCCATCTGGTCGGCCAGGATGTTGCGGTTGGACAGGATCAGGTGCTCGATCCAACTCGGCCGGTAGGGCACCGCCAGCAGCGGCATGTGGGCCTGCTGCGGCGTGCGGTTGCTCTTGCGCGAATTGCAGTGGAAACACGCCGTGACCACGTTCTCCCACACGTCCTTGCCACCCTTGGAGATCGGCAGCACGTGGTCGCGCGTGAGGTGCGGGCGCGAGAATTCGTGGCCGCAGTACAGGCACAGGTGCGCATCGCGGGCGAACAACGCCGTGTTGGTCAGCGTGGGCGTCGGCGACAGCGCGTGCGCCCGTGCGTGCCCGCGAGAGGCCACGATGGGATGCAATTCGATCAGGCTTTGTTCGCCGGTCAGTCGGCTCAAACCGCCGTGCACGTGCAGGCAGGGCTCGCCGAGCGTCCAGGCAACGGCGCCGCGGGCGTACAGGCAGGTGGCGTCCTGCCAGTTGATCCAATCGAGTACGCGGCCATGCGCGTCGAGCGACAGCAGGCGGAGGGCAGCCGGGTGGGGACGCGGAGACGACGGGGGCGGGGCCGGTGGTTGCGGGAAACCGGCCTGGACCAGGTGAAGCTGAGCTCTGTCTGCTTCCATGGAGAAGCAGGTTATACCCAAATGTTGACGAAATGTGTATATCGCGCAGGTATTTCGTCGGGGAGCGCATAGTGCGCTCCCCCTGCGTTCCGCATCAGTCGCCGAAGCGCGCGTCGTCCATCGCCATCAGCGTGTCCGCACCCGACTCGATGGCGGCGGCGTGCGCCAGCGTGCGCGGCAGGATGCGGGCGAAGTAGAAGCGCGCGGTTTCGCGCTTGGCCTGTTTGAAAGCCTCGCCATGCGTGGAGGCATCCGCTGCGGCCACGCTGCGCGCCCACCAGTACGCCAGCACCACGTAGCCGGAATAGAACAGGTAGTCGGTGCTCGCGGCGCCGATTTCCTCTGGATTCGTGGCTGCGCGCTCCAGCACCTTCTTCGTCAGGCCGGCCCACTCGGCGGCCTTCTGCTGCAGCGGATCGATGAACTCGCGCAGCATTGCGTCGTCCTTGTGCTGCTGGGCGAACGCATGCACCTCGGCGAGGAACAGCTTCAGGCCTGCCGCTTGGGTGGCCGCCGTCTTGCGGCCCATCAGGTCCAGCGCCTGGATGCCGGTCGTGCCTTCGTACAGGGTCGTGATGCGTGCGTCGCGCGCCAGTTGCTCCATGCCATGCTCATGGATGTAGCCGTGGCCGCCGAAGCACTGCAGTGCGTGGTAGGTGTTCTCGATGCCCCATTCGGTCTGGCACGCCTTCGAGATCGGCGTGAGGAAGCTGACCAGCGTGTCGGCCCGTTCGCGCTCGGCCGGGTCCTCGGCATGGTTGGCCACATCGATCAGGCTGCCGGCATGCAGCGCGAGCAAGCGGCTGCCTTCGATCAGCGACTTGATCGTCAGCAACATGCGACGCACGTCGGGATGCACGATGATCGGGTCGGCTGGCTTGTCGGGAAACTTCGGGCCGCTCAGCGAGCGTGTCTGCAAGCGGTCGCGCGCGTAGCGCAGCGCGTTCTGGTAGGCGCGTTCACTCAAGCCGATGCCCTGCAGGCCGACGCCCAGGCGCGCAGTGTTCATCATGGTGAACATCGCCTGTAGTCCCTTGTGAGGCTGGCCGACGAGATAACCCTGCGCGCCGTCGAAGTTCATCACGCAGGTCACCGATGCCTTGATGCCCATCTTGTGCTCGATCGACCCGCACGACAGTGCGTTGCGCTCGCCGAGGGTGCCGTCTTTCGCCACCTTGAACTTCGGCGTGACGAACAGCGAGATGCCCTTCGGTCCGGGCGGTGCATCGGGCAGCTTCGCCAGCACCAGGTGCACGATGTTGTCGGTCAGGTCGTGCTCGCCAGCCGTGATGAAAATCTTGGTGCCGGTGATCGCGTAGCTGCCGTCGGCATTGGGTTCGGCCTTGGTCTTCAGCAGACCCAGATCGGTGCCGCAATGCGGCTCGGTGAGGCACATCGTGCCGGTCCAGCGGCCTTCGACGAGCGGCTTAAGAAAGACCTCCTGTTGCCAGGCTTCGCCGTGGTGTTTCAGCGCTTCCACCGCGCCATGGGACAGCAACGGAAAGTTGCCCCAGGCCAGGTTGCTGGCGTTGACCAGTTCGTTGAGCGGTACGCCCATGGTGTGCGGCAGGCCCTGACCGCCGAAGTCGGGCGAGGCGGTCAGGCCTGTCCAACCACCCTCGACGAACTGTGCGTACGCCGCCTTGAAGCCCGGCGGCGTCGTCACGTCGCCGGTGGCCTTGTCCAGCGTGCTGCCGATTTCGTCGCCCACGCTGTTGAGCGACGCCAGCACGGTTTCGGAAAAGCGCGCGGCTTCGTCGAGCACCGCATCGAGGATGTCGCGCGTGGCGTCGGGATAGCCGAGTCGCTGGAAGAGCGGCTCGACGCCCAGGACGTCGTACAGGGCGAAGCGGATGTCGGTGAGGGGGGCTTTGTAGGACGCGCTCATGCAGGATCTCGAGATGCGGGAAGGGGCGGTGTGCGGCTCAGCGCAACACGCCGTCCAGGCCGGGAACAGGATTGAGGGTGTTGCGGGTATCGATGTCGAAGGTGCGGACCTTCTTGTCTTCAGGTGCTGCACTGGCAGTGCCCTTAAACGTGTAGGGCAGGGCACGGCGCCCGGCGAGTGCGTCGGCGACGACGATGCGCGCCGCGCTTGGTGGGCTGAAGGGCACGCTCACCACGTCGGCCGACTCGGGGCCCACCGACAGGGCGGGCGTGGCCTGCAGCGTGCCGACTGCCTGGTCGCCCACCTGCACCTCGACGTTCACGGTGTCGAAGTGCATCGGGATGCTGCTGTAGTTCTGCAGGCGCAACTCAACCACCCATTGGCCATCCGCCTTTACGGTCAGCTGCTGGATGCTGATGGCGGGGTCGGACACGCGTCGCACCATGCCGCTGCCGCAGCCCGCCAACAGGAGTGACACCAGCACCAGGCCCAGCAAGGGGATACGACGCATCATGCCGCGGCTCCATTATGGAAAGCGGCAGGATACTACGGCGTATGGCGACTCGGACGACCGCGCAGGGCGGGTGGTCCGCCTCGATCAGTCTTGCTGCACTGCGTCAGGCGTCCACACGAAGGTTGCCAGGCTGCGCGGAGGCAGGGTGTAGGTGAAGCGCGCGCCGCCCTGGTCCACCGAAAAGCGGCGCGCCTGCTTGGCGGCGTTGGTGACCAGCAACACCAGAGAACCATCATCGGCATTGCGAAAAGCCACGTTGTCCAGCTCGCCGCCGGATTCGGTGGAGGCGATGCGGTGCGCACCAGGACGCACGAACCGGGCGGCATGCGCCAGGGCGTAGTACTCATCGGTGCGGGTAATCGCGCCGGTGCGCGAGTCGATGGTCACCACGCCGCGGCAGGTATGGCAGCCCCCGGCGTAAGGGCCGTTGTTCTCGTCCAGCGCCAGGTTCCAGAACAGCGCACCGCGTGCCCAGTTCCGCGCGCTGCGGATGATGATGTTCTTCGCCTGCAGCGGCAGGCCACCGCTACGCACCGGCTCCCAGTCGCCGCCCGAGCACTCGGTCATGTAGGCGTCTTTGTCGGGAAACGCCTCGTGGACCGGCGACTGCGCCGTCACGTCGCCGCCATAGCAGTGCCATGCCACCGCGTCGACGTACTTGCCGGCGGCGGGGTCGGACAGCACGCCCAGTGGTTCCTCCGGTTTATCCCAATTGTGGTCCCAGTCGAACAGCAACGGTCCATTGCCACGCTGCGCGATCATCGGGCCCAGGTGATCGCCGATCAGGCGCGCACGCGCGGGCGCATTGAGGCGCATCCCCGGATAGTCCTTCGGCTCGTAGTCGGGCTCGTTCTGCACGGTCAGCGCGAAGATCGGCACGCCTTCCGCTGCGTAGGCATCCACGTACTTCAGCAAGTAGCGCGAGAACGCGTCGTAGTACTGGGGAAGCAAGCGGCCCTGGATCAGGCTGTTGCTGTCCTTCATCCAGCCGGGCGCGCTCCACGGTGAGGCCATGATCTTGAGTTGCGGGTTGATGGCCAGCATCTCGCGCGCCACCGGGATCACGTCGCCACGATTCTGATCGATGCTGAAGTGCTTCAGCTCGGGGTCCGGCTTGCCGTCCGGCGTGTCATCGAGGCTGTAATGATGGCGCGAAAAATCGGAAGCGCCGATGGTCAGGCGCGAGAAGCTCAGGCCCAGACCATTCCGCTCGCGGCCGAACAACTCCTTCAGCAGCGCATTGCGCTGACCCGCATCGAGCTTGTGCTGGATCAGCCACGCGGACGAATCCGTGAGCGACGCGCCGAAGCCGACCATTTCCTGGAAACGTTGTGCCTCGTCGACGGCGATCGCAAGTTTCGCCGCCTTGCCATCGCTGAAGCGCGTGGCGGCTGAAGGTTTCAATGTCGTCGCGTGATCGGCCGTGGTGATCCATACGGATACGTCCTGTGCGCGTGCAGGCGAAACCACCGTGGCGGCAACGGAGATGATGCCGGCAGCCAGCAGCTGTCGCTGCAGGGAAAAAAGTCGCGTCATGGTGGGGCCCTCCTGTAATGCGGATTCGATGCGGCGAATTCGCTCCGGAATCCGCGCTGGCGGGTGCTGCATTGCAGCGAAACAATTCATGTGAGTTGGAGTACGTCGAGCAAATTCAATCCTGTGCGCGCGCTGCGTCGCGGGATGTTAGGAATTTGTTGACACTGCATTTGAGCTTGTATATGACAGCGCTGTCAACAACGGTCGGAGAGGGACCCTATGCAGTACTCGAACCACATCGCGGGCATCGCCCTGCGCGCACCGCGCCGCGCCCTGCGCAAGCAGCATCTGGCCATGGCGTGCTGCCTGGCGCTCTCGTTCCCGATGCTGGCGCAGGCGCAACAGGCTGCGCAGGCAGCGTCCTCCGACCAGACCGTCGAAACGCTGGATACGGTGAAGGTCACCGGCATCCGCGCCGCCATCGCGACGGCGGTCGAAACCAAGAGCGAATCCACCTCGATCGTCGAGGCGATCTCCGCCGAAGACATCGGCAAGCTGCCCGACATCAGCATCGCGGACTCCATCTCCCGCTTGCCAGGCCTGACCATGCAGCGCCTCGATGGCCGCGGACAGGTCATCCACATCCGCGGCATGTCCGAGCAGTTCGCCGGCACGCTGCTCAACGGTCGCGAGCAGGTCACCACCGGCGACAACCGCGGCGTCGAGCTCGACCAGTACCCCGCCGAGCTGATCAATGGTGTCACCGTATACAAGACGCCGGACGCCTCGCTGATCGGGCAGGGCATCTCGGGCACGGTCGACCTGCAGTCGATCCGTCCATTGTCGTTCGGCGAACAGCGCATCGTGTTCACCGGCCAGGGCGAACTGAACTCGTTCGATGAGCTGACCGAAGGCGGCAACAACAAGGGCTACCGCGTGTCGGCGTCGTACGTGGACCAGTTCGCCGACGATACCGTGGGCTTCGCTATCGGCGTAGCGCGGATGGACGCGCCGTTCCAGGAGAAGCACTACAAGTCGTGGTGGTGGGCCAACACCGACATGTGGGGCGCACCGCAGCCGGGCAAGCCAGCAGACGCGATCGCGCTGCAGGGTGCCGAAGCTTGGGTGAAGTCGCGCGACACCACGCGCGACGGCGTCATGGCGGTCCTGGAATTCAAGCCGAACGAGCGCTGGCACAGCGTGCTGGACGTGTACGCGTCGCGCTTCGACCAGGAAGAGTGGATGCGCGGTGCGATGTGGAGCAACGACCCGTGGTTCAACGGCGGCGCGGTCAGTTACAGCAACGTCAGCACGACGAACTACCACGGCACTCCGGTCGTCACCGGCGGCACGTTGAACGGCATCCAGCCGGCGATCCGCAACGACAACAACACCCGCGAGTCGCGCCTGTTCTCGGCGGGCTGGAACAACGAGTTCAAGATCAACGATACGTGGACGCTGACCAGCGACCTCAGCTACTCGCGCGCCAAGGTCGAGGACTCGAAGCTCGAAACCTATGCGGGCCGCTTGGGTGGTGTCTCGGCCGACTTCCGCGTGCGCCTGTCGCCCGGCTATGGCTACTACGCGCTGCCGGACATGGCGGATCCTTCCGCGGTGTACTTGCGCGATCCGCAGAGCTGGGGTCATGACGGCCGCCTTGAGGACAGCCACCAGAAGGACGAAATGAAGGCGTTCCGCGTGGCCGTCAACCACGTGATCGAGTCCTCCGACTTCCTGCGCAGCTGGGATGCCGGTTTCCACGTCAGCAAGCGCACCAAGGAGAAGAGCGCGGAGGTCTACTTCGCCGACCTGCCGGGGCGCACGCCGACGCTGATCGACCCCTCGCTGCTGTCTTCTCCCACGGATCTCGGCTTCGCCGGCATGGGTCGCGTCATCACCTACGACCCGCGTGCGTTGCTGTCGCGCTATTACGACGTGTACATCAGCGAGTCCAACGATGACCTGCAGAAGGACGCGATCACCGATGAGGATGTGAAAACGTTCTACTTCAAGGCCAACTTGGACATGGACCTCACTGATACGGTCCGCCTGCGCGGCAACGCCGGTGTGCAGTACATCCGTACCGAGCAGACCTCCGAAGGCGTGGTTATCCAGCAGAACGAAGACGGCCAGGCACTGGTGGCCGGCACCGCGGGCGCGTCGTACGGCGACATCCTTCCCAGTCTGAACCTGGTGGCCGACTTCGGTAACGGATGGAACCTGCGCTTCGGCGCGGCACGCGAAATGATGCGCGCGCGCATCAACGACATGGGCGCGCGCGCCAGCGTCTATGTGCAGACGTCGCAGGGTGGCCCCTCTGAGTGGCGCGGCAGCGGCGGTAACCCTGCATTGGAGCCTTACCGCGCCAACGCCTACGATCTTTCGATCGAGAAGTACTTCGGCGAAGCGAGCTACGTCGCGCTGGCGGCGTTCTACAAGGACATGGATTCGTATATCTACACGCGTGAGATCCCCTGGGATTTCTCCGGCTACGACTACGAAGGCGATGAGCCGCCCGCGTCCAACATCGGCGTGTTCTCGACCCCGGCCAACGGCACCGGCGGCTACATGCGTGGCTACGAATTCTCCACCGCGCTTGGTGGCGAGCTGATCCACGATGCGCTCGACGGCTTCGGTCTGTTGCTCAACGCGTCGTACACCGAGTCGTCGATCGATCCCGACGGTCCGGGCATCGGTTCGGGCACCGATACGTTCCCGGGGCTGTCCAAGATCGTCGCCAACGCCACGGTGTACTACGAGAAGCACGGCTTCTCCGCACGCGTCAGCCAACGTTTCCGCGATCCCTACCGTGGTGAGTACGGTTCGATCTTCAACCAGCGCACGTACCGCTACACCTTGAACGAACGCACCATCGACCTTCAGCTGGGCTACGATTTCCCGGAGTCCAGCCGCCTGTCGGGTCTGTCGATCCTGTTCCAGGTGAACAATGTCAACAACGAACCCTTCCGCACGGAAGTCAGCTCCGGCACGCATCCGGACCTGTTCTTCCCCGAGGAGTACACGGAGTATGGCCGACAGTACCTGCTCGGCTTCCGCTACAAGCTGTGACCGCGCGTAACGATTGAACGCCGCAACACCTGACGGGATGCGGGGCATGTCCCCGCGTCCCGTCGGATTTTTAGACGTGGCGCAGATCCTGTCGGGGATCGCATGTGCGCCGAAGAACAGAGGGAGATGCGAGTGAAGCCGATCCGAATGACCCTGCTGGGGGCCAGCCTGTTGGCCTGCCTGTCCTGCACTGCCAAGAAGGAGGCCGAAAGCGAGCCGGTGACTGCCGCCACCGATACGACGGCCGAATTGAAGGACTGGCCGGCGCTCGAAAGCCGTTTCAAGCAGGATCCGGCCATCGAAGCGCGCGTGGCGGAGATCCTCGCCAGCATGACGCTGGAGCAGAAGGTGGGTCAGATGGTGCAGCCGGAGATCAAGGCGATCAGTCCGGCGGACGTGCGCAAGTACTACATCGGCTCGGTACTCAACGGCGGCGGTTCCTGGCCGGCGATGAACAAGCACGCCACGGTCGAGGATTGGGTGAAGCTCGCGGACGCCTACTACGATGCGTCAATGTCCACCGATGCGAAGATCCCCGTTCCGGTGATCTGGGGCACGGATGCCGTGCATGGCCATAGCAACGTGTATGGCGCCACCATCTTCCCGCACAACATCGGCTTGGGTGCCGCGCACGACGTCGAACTGATCGAGCGCATCGCCGAAGCCACGGGCCAATCGACGCGCGCCACGGGCGTGACCTGGACGTTCGCCCCGACGGTCGCCGTCGCGCAAAACGCGCGCTGGGGCCGGACGTATGAGAGCTATTCCTCGCAGCCGGCATTGATCCGCGACTACGCCGCCGCGTACGTCAAGGGCATGCAGGGCATGCTGGACAAGGACGGCAACGTCGTCGCCACCGCCAAGCACTTCATCGGCGACGGCGCGACCGACGGCGGCAAGGACCAGGGCAACGCGACGGTCACCCAGTCGCAGATGATCAACATCCACGGCCAGGGCTACTACGGCGCCATCGAATCCGGCGTGCAGACGGTGATGGCGTCGTTCAACAGCTGGAACGATGTCGCCGCCGGCAAGGACTACGGCAAGATGCACGGCACGCGCGATCTGCTGACGGTCGCGCTGAAGGACAAGATGGGCTTCGATGGCTTCGTCGTGTCCGACTGGAACGGCATCGGCCAGGTGACCGGCTGCAGCGACGATAGCTGCCCGCAGGCGATCAATGCCGGCATCGACATGGTGATGGTCCCGGATAAGTGGAAGACCTTTATCGCCAACACCATCGCCCAGGTGAAGTCCGGCGAGATCCCGCAGGCGCGCATCGACGACGCCGTCACCCGCATCCTGCGCGTCAAACTGCGCGCCCGTCTGTGGGAACACAAGCCGTCCGCCAGCCAGTTCGCCGGCAAGCCGGAATCGCTGGTGCACCGCGATCTCGCGCGTCGCGCTGCGCGGGAGTCGCTGGTGTTGCTGAAGAACGACGGTGCCACTTTGCCGCTGAAGAAGGGGCAGCGCGTGCTGCTGGTCGGCAAGAGCGCCGACAGCATCTCCAACCAGACCGGTGGCTGGTCGCTGACCTGGCAAGGCACCGACAACACGAACGCGGATTTCCCGAACGCCGACAGCATCGCGGCTGGCTTGCGCGAGCAACTGGGTGACGCCAACGTCGTCCTGCGCGACAGCGCCGAGGGCGTAGATCCTGCCAGCTACGACGTCATCGTCGCGGCGATCGGCGAAACGCCGTATGCCGAGACCAATGGCGACATCGTGCCGTCCGATTCGATGGCCCACAGCCGACGCCACCCCGAAGACCTAGCGGTGCTGAAAGCCGCTGCGGCGACGGGCAAGCCGGTGGTCACGGTGTTCCTGTCAGGACGCGCGTTGTACGCCAACGATCTGATCAACCTGTCGAACAGTTTCGTCGCGGCCTGGCTGCCGGGCACGGAAGGCAAGGGCGTCACCGACGTGCTGGTGGCCGGCGCCGATGGCAAGGC
This sequence comes from Pseudoxanthomonas sp. YR558, assembly GCF_900116385.1. Classification (NCBI taxonomy): domain Bacteria; kingdom Pseudomonadati; phylum Pseudomonadota; class Gammaproteobacteria; order Lysobacterales; family Lysobacteraceae; genus Pseudoxanthomonas; species Pseudoxanthomonas sp. YR558. The sequence goes on from NZ_FPCI01000002.1 coordinate 819,950, forward strand.
GGCGCACGACTTCCACGGCAAGCTGACGTTCCCGTGGCCCGCCGTCGCCTGTCCGAAGGCGGACAGCACGCCGCAGTTCGCGTTGGACAGCGGCCTGCGCTACGGCGACACGAAGACGGTCGGCAAGCTGCCGGAAGATGCGACGGCGAGCTGTGGCGATGCCACGGCGTTGGGCATCTTCAAACAGTCCGACATCGCGCCCTTCACCCTGCAGATGGCGGCGGGCAATGAAGAAAAGGCGGTGGGCTCGGACATGAACACCACCCAGCGCTGGCCACAGGCCAAGCCGGCATTGCAGGTGGCGACCGTGCAGGTCAACACCCAACAAGATGCGAAGGAAGTGACCTGGCTGGCGCCCGCGCGCTTCTTCGCCCGCAATCCGTCGAAGAACAACCTGTCCGCGATGGCAACCGCACGCGGCGTGGTGCAGTTCGATGTCGTGGTGAAGCAGGCGCCGACCAAGCCGGTGCAGTTCACCGTGGGCTGCGGCGCGAACTGCGGTGCCAGCCTCGATCTGACCGCGACGTTCTCCGGCGATGCGGTCGGCAAGAAGCAGACGGTCAAGGTTCCGCTGGCCTGCTTCGGCAAGCTCGGGGCCGACTTGACGGGTGTGGATACCCCCTTCAGCGTCACCGCCGATGCGCCGTTCGCAGCCGCTTTCACCAACCTCCAGGTGGTGGCTGGCGCAGCCGACGGGGCGGATGTGGTGAAGTGCGCCCAGTGAGGTCGGTATGCCCCGTGTCGGGAAAGCCACGGGGCGTCACTGACGCAGTGCAAGTTGCAATCGCGCGGCGGCCCCGTAGGCTGGCCGTTCCGTCCGGATTCCCTACCAGCAGGCATACCAATCCATGACCACACAAACCACCCGATGGTCGCAGTTCGGCGTGCTCATCACCGTGTTCTTCTTCTGGGGTTTCGTTGCGGCCAGCAACGACATCCTGATCCCGGTGTTCAAGAAGGCCTTCAACCTGACGCAGGCGCAAAGCCAGTATGTGGCCTTTGCGTTCTACGTGGCGTACACCGTGGGTTCGCTGATCTACGTAGCAATCTCCAAGATTATCGGCTTGGATCTGCTCAACAAGATCGGCTACAAGAATGGCATCTGCCTGGGCCTTGTGGTCTCCGCGCTCGGCACGCTGCTGTTCTATCCGGCGGCGAACACGGGTTCGTTCAACCTGATGCTGTCGGGCCTCTTCATCGTCGGCCTGGGCTTTTCGCTGCAGCAGATCGCCGCCAATCCGCTGGCGATCGTCATGGGCGATCCCAAGACGGGCGCGCAGCGCCTGACCATGGCCGGTGGCATCAATAATTTCGGCACCACCATCGGCCCGCTGCTGGTCAGCCTGGCGATCTTCGGCTCGGTGGCGACCGGCAATACCGAGGCCAGCATCGAAAGCGTCAAGACGCCTTACCTCGTGCTGGGCGTGGCCTTCATCCTGGTGGCGATCTTCCTGAAGTTCTCCTCCGTGCCCAATCACATCGACCTGGAAAAGCTCTCCGAGAACGAAGCGCAGGACAGCAGCAAGCTGATCCACAAGAAGTCCGCGCTGGCTTATCCGCAGCTCGTCCTAGGCATGATCGCGATCTTCGTCTACGTCGGCGTCGAGGTCTCCACCATCAGCAACCTGCCGGCCTACCTGGAATCGCCGGACGGCCTGGGCCTCGACACCTCGCAGATCGCGCCCTTCGTTTCGCTTTACTGGGCCAGCCTGATGATCGGTCGCTGGGGCGGTGCTGCGGGCGCGTTCAACGTCGGCGCCGGTGCCAAGCGCTGGTTGACCCTGTTGCTGCCGTACCTCGCGTTCGGCGTGTTCCTCGCCGTCAACGCCATCATGAAGCACGACGTCTCGCAGTTCCTGGGCTATGCGGCGGTCATCGTGCTGATGATCGCGGCGACCCTGGCCAGCAAGGGCAACCCGGCCCGCATGCTGCTGTACTTCGCCGTGTGCGGTATCGCGGCGCTGTTGATCGGCATGTTCACCACGGGCTGGACCAGCGTGGTCGCCTTCATCAGTGTGGGCCTGTTCTGCAGCACCATGTGGCCGTGCATCTTCGCGCTGGCTATCACCGGCTTGGGCGACAAGACCAACCAGGGCAGCAGCCTGCTGATCATGATGATCATGGGCGGTGGCTTCGTCAGCATCGCCCAGGGTGCTCTTGCGGACAAGGTCGGTATCCACTACAGCTTCATCGTCGGTGTGCTGTGCTTCGCCTACCTGGCTTACTACGCCATCGCGGCGACCCGCACGCTGCGCAACCAGGGCATCGACTTGGACAAGCTCGCCGCCGGCAGCGGCCACTGAGTGCGGTGCGCGCCGGAGAGAGGCCGGCGCGCATCCCCCAAGCCACTGGGCAACTCTCCAGCCCGGTGGCTTTCTTTTATCCGTCGGGAGTCAGACCGCGACGGCCAACGCGGTGGTTTCCACGACGAGCGAGGGAAGAGCGACGTCCATGCGCTGGCGGTCGACATGTCGGCACAACATGCCCGCGCGCTGGCGTGTCCACTGCGTTGCCCAGCCGATCGCGCGTTCCTCGCAGCGCACCACCATTTCGAACGGCGCTATGTCGCCACCTCGCACGAGCATGCGCAGTACCAGCCCGGTGTTGAGTGGCCTGACCTCGGCGATCGTGACGTCATCAAGGCGTAGATCGTAGCCAGCAGGGGTGCGGTGCCAGGCGAAGCGCTCGGGAAGGGTCTGCTGCGCGTTCTTCATGACGATGTCCAACGTGGCGGCTCCGGCGGAAGGCTGCATGGACCTTGGAGCAGAACGCGTGCAGGCGGCGTCAAGCCGAAGGACGGATGAGAGACGGGATCCGCGCTATTCAGTCGGAGGTAAATGAGGTGGGCGAGGCGTGACGGATGGGACATGGCGCGTCCGCGGGGCGACGGCGAGACTCGCGCTTTCCTGACGGAGCCCCGCCCATGTCGCTGCGCCTGACCTGCCTGCTTCTGTCGCTCGCCACCCTGCCTGCATTCGCGCAGGACGCCCCCACCCGCGAACACTTCGCCCGCGCTGGTCACGAGGCCGCATACCACGACTGGCACTACACGCCGGTGGTGAAGGTCGGCGACATGGTCATCGTGTCCGGCATTCCGGCCGCGGGCCCGGGCACCTACGAAGAGAAAGTGCGGCGGATGTTCGTGGCGCTGGGCAAGGAACTCGAACAAGCCGGCGCGAGTTATGCCGATGTGGTGGAGCTGACGACCTTCCACACCGGCCCCACCGACCCGCAGAGCTTCCAGGCCGAGTTCGCCCGCTTCGCACCGATCCACCACGCGTTCTTCCCCACGCATTACCCCGCATGGAGCGCGGTGGGCACGAGCGCATTGCTGTCGCCGGGCGCGGTGGTGGAAATGCGTGCCGTGGCGATGATCGGATCGGGGCGGGCGCCGAAGGCGGATATCCCGAAGCTGCCCGCTGCCGGGCATTAAGTGCGCCTGGCGCGCGGCGCTATGCCACTGGTTCCAGCGGCTTCTGGTCGTAGTAATCGATCAGTGGGGCGCAACGTTCGATCAGCGCGGTGATGGCAGGTAACTGGAGTGCACCGCGCTGGTCATCGAAGTTGCGCCAGAACTCGGTGACGAAAACGCCATCCGGATCGTTGGGTACTCGGCTGATGATGTACTCGAGGCAGCCGGGGCTCTGGCAGGCCACGCTCGCCACTTCGCTCAATACTTCGACGAACGCATCGCGTGCGCCTGCATGCACCTTGATGAAGGTGGCCAAGCCATAGGAGTAAGTGGTCGAGAGGGGCGCGACAGGGAGATACATGGGCGGGAAGTCTTTCGTGCCGAAACCGAATGTTCGTGGGCCAGAAGTCACGGTGTGCCCGTTGAATGCGAGCACCGAGCGCATTCATCTTTGTGTGTGAGCGATCTGACGCCACGCTTCGCGCGTGCAGCGATCCACTGCGAGTGATCTGGAGATGACAGTGGGGGGATGGTTGTGACCCATTTCACTGCCTTCCGGAGCGCCGTGCCGCTGTGCGACTCGTGATGCAGCTGTGGAGTGCGAACGAAGGCGGTGCGGTGTGCGGAATCCCAACGGACCGCGGCGACAAAGAAACGAGGTTGGCGAATCCGCAGGAAAGACCCTAGAAGCGTATGCCCGCCGGCAGATAGCGCCATTGACCCATAGGCACCTTCGCCAATGCGACTCTGCCGATCCGCAGGCGGCGGATCGAGACCAGCTCCAGCCCGCCTTCAAGGCACCGGTGGCGCAGCTCGCCGGGTTGTACGTTCTTGATCGCAAAGCGCAGGCGAACCTCGTTCTGCCAGCTAACCTTGCAGGGCGCCAGTCCGATGCCCTGGTACGTGCTTACGTGTCCGATGCGGCTGAGCGTGTACGGACCGGCTTCGCCGCGGACTTCCACCACGAACTCCTGCTCGATCTGCGCGTAGTCCTCGGTCAGGCGGCGCCACACGCGACCATCCTGGCTGAGCACCATCAACCCGCTGGCCTCGGTGTCCAGTGGCACCAGCGCTGTGAGCCGGTGGAGGTGGCGTTTCAGCGGGCGGACGCCGCTATCGTCGTCCGCCATGTGCGTGGCCGGAATTGCGAGCGCAGCGGCATCCTGCCAGGCGATGCCTTCGGGCTTGTGCAGCAACAGCGTGGCGGGTTCGGCGGCACCGAGTTCGGCGGCCGGATCGATCTCCACGCGCTCGGTGGTGACCGGGTGCTGCGGCGCCTCTACCGTTTCGCCGTCCACCGTGACCCAGCCGCCTTCGATGTACTGCTCGGCCTCGGCGCGCGAGCACCCCGTCAGTTCTGCAACGCGCTTGGCAAGGCGGATAGGCTCGGACATGGCACCGGGTATCTCGGAAGGGGAGGACATCGCGCTGTAGCGGATGGGGCCGCAGGGAGGCACACAAGGCGCAGCGGGCGACGCATACGAAAAAGGCCTGCATCGCTGCAGGCCTTCCGTGATCGATATGGTGGCCCGGGGCGGATTCGAACCACCGACACGCGGATTTTCAATCCGCTGCTCTACCAACTGAGCTACCAGGCCAAGATCTGTCGCAGGACGGCCGAGCCGGTGCGAAGGCCGCAAATGATACGGATCGGCGTGGAGGATGGCAAGCCGCACCCGGGGCTGAACGCGTCTCCGGCGGCTCTGCGCTGCTTGTCCACCGCCGGCGCATGATCGGCGTTATCGACAGTCCCCTCCCGAACGACAGGAGTCCGACCATGAAACGCCTGATCCCCCTGACCCTGTTGGCCGCCAGCCTGCTGGCGGGTTGCGCCACCGGCAAACTGAGCACAGCCGAGAGGCTGGCCCTCTATCGCGCCCATGCCGGCGAACCGGTCAAGGATTTCCGCTATCTCGGCCATCTCAACGGTTGGACGCCTGTGGGCGATTCCGCGCTGGCGGTCTGGACCAAGCCCAACGAAGCCTACCTGCTGGAGTTCGCCGGCCGCTGCCAGGACCTGGAGTACGCGGCCGCGATCAGCATCACCCAGTTCGCCAATCGCGTGAATGCACGCTTTGATGACGTCCTGCCGGTGGGCCCGGGCACGTCCAGCATCAAGATCTCCTGCCGCATCGACACCATCCGCCCGCTGGATGTGAAGGCCCTGCGTGCCAGCGAGAAGGAACTGCGCGAAGCATCCGCGGTGGAACGCCAGGCGAAGCCCTGACGATGCACCGGACTACGGCGTCGGAACGTAGCCCGCCGGCTTGTCAGCGCCGCCGTTGAACAGGAACTTCTCGAGTTCCGCCTCGAGGAATGCACGATGCTTGGGGTCGCGCGGCGACAGCCGGTTCTCGTTGATCAGCATGGTCTGGTGCGCCAGCCATGCGGCCCAGGCGGGTTTGCCGATGTTGGCGAAGATGCGCTTGCCCAGTTCGCCCGGATAGGGCACGAAATCGAGGCCTTCCGTTTCTCGGTGTTCGTACTGGCAGAAGACGGTGCGGGCCATCGGTCAATTTCCTAGCAGTTTGCGGATCGGCGCCGGCAGGCCCAGCGTGGCGAGTTCGCCGCGCGCCACCCAACGCAGGTCGTCATTGTCGCGCACCGCGTCGCGCAGGGCGACCTTGCGCAAGCGCAGCGGCTGCAGGTGCAGCCGGTAGTGGCTGAACGTGTGCACGACCACCGGCAGGTCTTCCGCCGCGTCGAACTTGCCTTTCATCTCCCGTGCGAACCAGTCGCGCATGCCCGCCTCGGTGTCGGCCTGCGGCAGCGTCCACAGCGAAGCCCAGATGCCGGTTTCCGGGCGTCGTTGCAGCAGAATGTCGCCGGCGGTGTTCTCCAGCCACAGCGCGACGGCTTCGCGCTCAGGTAAGGTCTTCGACGGCTTGGAGGTGGGCAACGCACCGGTGAGCCCATCGCGACGCGCCACGCAGTCCTCCTGCACGGGGCACATCACGCAGGCCGGCTTGGCGCGCGTGCACAGCGTGGCGCCGAAATCCATCTGGGCTTGCGTGTAGTCGGCCAGACGTCCATCAGGCACATGGCGCAGATGTCCATCGGCCAGTGCCCACAGCTGCTTTTCCACCGCGGGCAGCCCGGGCCAGCCCGCGATGCCGTGGAAGCGCGTCAGCACGCGCTTGACGTTGCCATCGAGGATGGGGAAGCGGTCGTTCCAGGCTTGCGACAGGATCGCGCCTGCCGTGCTGCGACCGATGCCGGGCAGCGCGTGCAGGGCGTCGAAATCGCGCGGCAGATCGCCGCCGTGCTCGGCGACGCAGGCCTTCGCCGCGGCGTGGAGGTTGCGGGCGCGGGCGTAGTAGCCCAGGCCGGCCCAGTGCGCCATCACGTCATCGGTGGAGGCGGTCGCCAGGTCGGATAGCGTGGGGAAGCGCTCGATGAAGCGCAGGAAGTACGGGATGACCGTGGCCACCTGCGTCTGCTGCAGCATGATTTCCGACAGCCAGACCCGGTACGGCGTGCGCGGGTGCTGCCAGGGCAGGTCGTGCCGGCCGTGTTGGTCGAACCACGCCAGCAGGCGCGGCGCGAACGCGTCGCCCCCGGCTTCAGCCACCCAGCGCCTCGGGCAGCAGCGCATCCACGAAGGATTCCGCGTCGAACACGCGCAGGTCCTCCACGCGCTCGCCGATGCCGGCGTAGCGGATCGGAATGCCGAACTCGCGCGCCAGCGCGAACACCACGCCGCCCTTCGCCGTGCCGTCGAGCTTGGTGACGACCAGGCCGGTGACACCGACCGCGGCGTGGAACTGGCGCAGCTGCGAAAGCGCGTTCTGCCCGGTGGTACCGTCGATGACCATCAGCACTTCGTGCGGTGCGCTGTCGTCGATCTTGCCCAGCACACGGCGGATCTTGCCCAGCTCGTTCATCAGGCCGGTCTGCGTGTGCAGGCGGCCGGCGGTGTCGGCGATCAGCACGTCGAAGCCGCGCGACTTGGCCGACTGCAACGCGTCGAATGCCACCGACGCGGCATCCGCGTCCTGGCCTTGCGCGATGACGGGCACGCCGTTGCGTTCGCCCCAGGTCTGCAGCTGCGCGACGGCCGCGGCGCGGAACGTGTCGCCAGCGGCCAGCATCAGGCTATGGCCATCCTGTTTGAAGCGGCGCGCGAGCTTGCCGATGGTCGTGGTCTTGCCGACGCCATTGACGCCGACGGTCAGCACGACGAACGGCTTGCGGCTGGCATCGATCACCAGCGGCTTGGCGACCGGCGCGATCAGTGCGATCAGGTCCGCGCGCAGCGCCTTCAGCAGTGCTTGTGCATCGGTGAACTCGCGCTCCTTCATGCGCTTGCGCAGGTCCTCGATGATCGCGGTGGTAGCGGGCACGCCCACGTCCGCAGTCAGCAGCGCGGTCTCGATTTCGTCCAGCAGGTCGTCGTCCAGGCGCGGATTGCGCGTGAACAAGCCGGCCAGACCGAGCGCGGCGCTGGTGCGGCGCAGACGGTCGCGCCAGCCCGACTTGCCGGCCGCGGCGGCGGGCAGGGCATCGGGTTCGGCGATCTCGGGGGCGGTCGTGGCCGGCTCCGGCAGTGCGACGGTCGGTTCGGCCGCTGCAGGGAGCTCCGCCGGCGAGTCGCCCGGCGCGCGCGGGAACGCGGCGGCGAGGTCCTCGATGCTGGGGCGGGGCGGGGCGGCGTCCGGGCCGTCCTGGGGCTTCTTGCGGCGGAAAAAACCGATCATTTCAGGGGGTATCTCGAAGAGGGCGACATGCTACCACCCGTCCGTCGGCAGGCCGTGGACGCGAGGCTAAAGTGGGGCCAGGCGCGGCCGATATCGAGGCTGGATACCCTGCGGAGCCTTCGCATGACCCCCATCGCCGGCATCGCCACCTCGGGACTGCGCGCCGCCTCGCTCGGCATGCAGGCGGCGGCGCACAACATCGCCAATCTCGCCACGCCGGATGCCGCCCGGCAGGGCGTGGCCCTGTCGGCCGGTCCGGGCAACGGGGTGTCCGCGACGGTGGTCGGCGCCGAGGCCGATCCGTCGGCACCGGTCGAGGACATCGGCGCGATGCTGTCGTACCGGACGATGTTCGGCGCCAACCTGTTCGTGCTGAAAGTCGCCGACCAGACGCTGGGCAGCCTGCTCGACGTCAAAGCCTAGGTATGAACACCGGTCGGGGGCTCAGGCCGACAGTTCCAGCAGCAGTGCATTGAGCCGCTTCACGTAGCCGGCCGGGTCCTTGAGGCTCTCGCCCGCGGCGAGCGCTGCCTGGTCGAACAGCACGCGGGTCAGGCTGGCGAAGCGGTTCGCGTCGGTCTCGGCGTCCAGCCGGGCGATCAGCGGATGCTCCGGATTGAATTCGAACACGGGCTTGCCCTCGGGTGCCTGCTGGCCGCTGGCTTCCAGCAACTGGCGCATCTGCACGCCGAGGTCGCCCTGGCCCATGGCGAGGATCGCGGGGGAATCGGTCAGGCGGTGCGAGACGCGCACGTCGGCCACGTCCAGGCCGAGCACGGTCTTCAGGCGGCCGGTCAACGCTTCCTTGGCCTTGGCGGTCTCTTCCTGCGCTTTCTTCTCGTCCTCGCTGTCGAGCGCGCCCAGGTCCAGGTCACCGCGGGCCACGTCGACGAACGACTTGCCATCGAATTCGGTCAGGTAGCCCATCATCCACTCATCCATGCGGTCGGTGAGCAGCAGCACTTCGATGCCCTTCTTGCGGAAGATCTCCAGGTGCGGACTGTCCTTGATCTGCGCGTACGACTCGCCGGTGAGGTAATAGAGCTTGTCCTGGCCTTCCTGCAGGCGACCCACGTAATCGGCAAGCGATACCGAGGGATCGGCCGAGGCCGCGTGGGTCGACGCGAACCGCAGCAGGCCGGCGACTTTCTCGCGATTGCCGTAGTCCTCGGCGGGGCCTTCCTTCAGCACCTGGCCGAAGTTCGTCCAGAACGCCTTGTAGTCCTCGGGCTTGTCCTTCGCCAGTTTCTCCAGCATGTCGAGCGCGCGCTTGGTCAACGCGGAACGCATCGAATCGACCACCGGGCCGCATTGCAGGATCTCGCGCGACACATTGAGTGAGAGATCCGAGGAATCCACCACGCCGCGCAGGAAGCGCAGGTACAGCGGCAGGAACTGTTCGGCCTGGTCCATGATGAAGACGCGCTGCACGTACAGCTTCAGGCCCTTGGCGCCGTCGCGGTGGTACAGGTCGAACGGCGCGCGCGCCGGCACGTACAGCAGCGAGGTGTACTCCAGCTTGCCTTCGACCTTGTTGTGGCTCCACGCGACCGGGGCGGTGAAATCGTGGGCGATGTGCCTGTAGAACTCGGTGTACTCCTCGTCCGTGATCTCGGACTTGGCGCGCGTCCACAGCGCGTTCGCCTTGTTGACGGCCTCCCACTCGATCGTGGCCGGCGCCTCTTCGCCGTGCCGCTCCTTCGGCATCTCGATCGGCAGGCCGACATGGTCGGAGTACTTCTTGACGATGCCGCGCAGTTTCCAGCCGTCGGCGAAGCCGTCCTCGCCGTCCTTCAGGTGCAGCACGATGCGCGTGCCGCGCTCGGGCTTGTCGACGGTGGCGACTTCGAAATCGCCTTCGCCGGCGCTGGACCAGTGCACGCCTTCGCTGGGGGGCAGGCCGGCGCGTCGAGTGAACACGTCCACGCGGTCGGCCACGATGAAGGCACTGTAGAAGCCCACGCCGAACTGGCCGATCAGGTTCGCGTCCTTCTTCTGGTCGCCGCTGAGCGCACGCAGGAATTCGCCGGTGCCGGACTTGGCGATCGTGCCGAGGTGCGCGATGGCTTCGTCGCGGCTCATGCCGATGCCGTTGTCGTCGATGGTGACGGTGCGCGCATCGGCATCGAAGCCGATGCGGATGCGCAGGGTCGGGTCTTCCTCAAGCAGGCCGGGTTCCTTCAGCGCTTCGAAACGCAGCTTGTCGGCGGCATCGGCGGCGTTGGAGACCAACTCGCGCAGGAAGATCTCCTTGTTCGAGTAGAGCGAATGGATCATCAGCTGGAGCAGCTGCTTCACTTCGGCCTGGAAACCCAACGTTTCCTTGCGCGTTTCAACGGTCATTGCGGTCGTGCTCCGTGGCATCGGATGTGGGCCGTCCGTGCGGCCGATGGGACAGGTGTATGGGTTCGACCGGGGTTTTCAACTGCCGAAGCCCGGTGGAAGCGGCTGCGCCGCTATCATGCGGAGCCCTCCGCACGTTGCCGCTCATGCCCCGGAAGCCCCCATTGCCACGCCAGATGCCTTCCGCTCCCGCCGCGCGCGGTGTTGGTCAGGTGCGGATCATCGGCGGACGCTGGCGTGGGACGAAGCTGTCGGTGCCGGATCGGCCTGGCCTGAGGCCCAGCAGCGACCGCGTGCGCGAGACCTTGTTCAACTGGCTGATGCCGGTAATGCCAGGTGCGCGCGTGCTGGACCTGTTTGCAGGGACCGGCGCGCTGGGGCTCGAGGCCCTGTCGCGCGGGGCCGCACATGCCACCCTGGTGGAGCGTGACCCAGGCTTGGCGGCCGCGTTGCGCGAGGCGTGCGATCGCCTGGGCGCCGACGCCACGGTGATCGTGCAGGAAGCGCTGGCGTGGCTTGGCGGACAGGAGGCTCGCTTCGATGTGGTCTTCCTTGATCCGCCCTTCGCCGACGGGCTGTGGGAGCGGGCACTGGCATTGCTCTCGCCGCGGCTGGCGACGGATGCCTGGGTCTATGTGGAAGCGCCGGCCGGGACGGCCCCGTCGATGCCGCCAGGCTGGGCCCTGCACCGCGAAGGCCTGACCCGCGACGTCCGCTACGCGCTCTACCGCGCCCCCGGGGCGCAAGCCGCTGGTACACTGCGGCCCGACGATTCGCCGGCGACGACTGCATGACTGTGGCACGCACCCGGACGGCCGTTTATCCCGGCACGTTCGACCCGATCACCAACGGCCATATCGACCTGATCGATCGGGCCGCGCCGCTGTTCGAGCGGGTGATCATCGGCGTGGCCGAAAGCCCCGGCAAAGGCCCGGCGCTGCCGTTGGCGCAACGCGTTGAGCTGGCCCGCGACGCCGTGGCGCGGCACCCGCACGTGGAAGTGCGCGGCTTCGACGGCCTGCTCGCGCATTTCGTCAAGGACGTGGGCGGCGGCGTGCTGCTGCGCGGCCTGCGCGCCGTGTCCGACTTCGAGTACGAGTTCCAGCTGGCCAGCATGAACCGCCACCTGATTCCCGAGGTGGAAACGCTGTTCCTGACGCCAGCCGAGCAGTACGGCTTCATTTCCTCGTCGCTGGTGCGTGAGATCGCGCGCCTGGGCGGGGACGTGTCCGGTTTCGTGCCGCCGGCGGTGGTCGCCGCGCTCAAGGCACAATGGCAGACCGAGAAGGGCGCCTGAGCGTCCGTATTCCGACAACAGATCCAACAGGAGGGGGAAGACCCATGAAGAACATCGCAACCCGCATGCTGCTCACCGCCTGCCTCGTGCTGCCGTTCACGGCGTGCAAGAAGCAGGATGAAGCCCCGGCCGAGCCGGCCGAAGTCGCCCTGGTCGCGCCGACCACGAGCGAAGACGGTCCGTGGAAGGAATACCTGAGCAAGGTCGTCGACGCCAACATGGGCACGATCACCAACACGCCGTACGTGTACTACCTGCCGGCCGACACCGATCCGGAGTTCGACGCCAAGTACGGCCGCCAGCTGGAACAGGCCAAGGGCGCCGTGGCGCGTGGCGTGACCAGCGGCAACCTGGTCGCGTTCGGTTCGCCGTCCAGCGTCAAGATCGCCGACCTGGCCGTGGCCGCGTTCGAAGGCGTGCAGGCCGATACGTTCAAGGGCGTGCGCATTCTGTTCATCGGCAAGGCCGAGGACAGCGAGCGCGTGAAGGCCGCGGTGGCTCCGAGCGGTGCCGAGTACGTGTTCGTCGAAGCCAAGTAATTTCCCAAGTCCCTCCTCCGGTCCGACCGGAGGAGGGCACAGGGTGTCATGTCCCTCAAGATCAACGAGCTCTGCGTCAACTGTGATGTCTGCGAGCCGGCCTGTCCCAATCAGGCCATCTCGATGGGCGACACGATCTACGTGATCGACCCGGCGCGTTGCACCGAATGCGTCGGCCATCATGACGAACCGCAATGTGTCGTCGTGTGCCCTGTCGAGTGCATCGATCCCGATCCGGCGTATCCTGAGACCCACGAAGCCTTGCTGGCGAAGATGCTGCGGCTGCAGGCCGACTGAGCAACGCCCACGCGCCATCGCTTCGTGCCGGTTTCCGCAACAGGAGCGATCGTGATCCACCGCCGTCTTTTCCCCTTGCTGTTCGTTGTCGCTTTCGTGCCCTCCGCATGGGCGGCCGATGCCGCCCGCACGTCTTCACCGCATCCTCCTGGCACCGCTATCGCCAGCGCGCATGCGCTCGCCACGCAGGCGGGCCAGGACGTCATCGCCCAGGGCGGCAATGCGTTCGATGCCGCCATCGCGGTGTCGTCGACGCTGTCGGTGGTGGAGCCGATCAGTTCCGGCCTCGGTGGCGGCGGCTTCTTCCTGCTGCACGATGGCAAGACCGGCAAGGATGTCTTCATCGATGCGCGCGAGACCGCGCCGGCGGCATCCACGCCCGACAAATACCTGTTGCCGAACGGCGACTTCGATCGCGATCGCGCCGAGAACGGTCCGTGGGCCGCGGGCATTCCCGGTTTGCCGGCCGCGTTCGTGCACCTGGCCGAGAAGTACGGCCGACTGCCGCTGAAGGCGTCGCTGGCGCCGGCGATCCGCACCGCACGCGAAGGTTTTCCCGTCTATGCGCGCATGGCGCGTGGCTACCAGGCCCGCCGCGAGGTGATGGAACGCTACAAAGGCACGCGCGCCGTCTATCTGGTGGATGGAAAGCCGATCAAGGAAGGCGACGTCTTCCGGCAGCCCGACCTGGCACGCACGCTGGAGCGCCTGGCCGCGCAGGGTTTCGATGGCTTCTACCGCGGCGAGACCGCGAAGCTGCTGCTCGCGGGCGTGAAGGCCGAGGGTGGACAGTGGACCGCGAAGGAGCTGGCGGGCTACAGCGTGCGTGAGCGCGCCCCGCTGACCTTCAAGTACAACGACTGGCAGGTGACCACCGCGCCGCCGCCGTCTTCCGGTGGCGTGGCGCTGACGCAGATGCTGCAGATCCTCGATGCTTACGATCTCGCCAAGCTGGACGAAGCGCAGCGCACGCACCTGGTGGTTGAATCGATGCGCCGCGCCTTTCGCGACCGCACCTTCTACCTGGGTGATCCCGACTTCGTCGAGATCCCGATGAAAACGCTGACCAGCCCGTACTACGCCGCGGGTCTGCGCGCCACGATCAATCCGCAGAAGGCAACGCCCAGCGACCAGTTGTCCGGCCTGCAGACGCCGCTCGAGGATGAAGAGACCACGCACTTCTCCATCATCGATGCCGAGGGCAACCGCGTCGCAGGCACTCAGACCGTCAACCTGCTGTACGGGTCCGGTTTGGTGCCGCCGGGGACCGGCGTGCTGTTGAACAACGAGATGGACGACTTCGCGCTGAAGCCGGGCACGCCGAATGCCTTCGGCGTGATGGGCTACGACGCGAACGCGCCGAAGCCGGGCAAGCGCATGCTCAGCTCGATGACGCCGACGTTCCTCGAGTCGCCGGACAAGGTCGCAGTGCTCGGCACGCCGGGCGGCAGCCGCATCATCACCATGGTGCTGCTGGGCATCCTCGGCTACGACGCGGGGCTCGAGCCACAGGCCGTCGCTGCGCTGCCACGTTTCCACCACCAGTGGATGCCGGACCTGATCGAGATGGAGACCGACGCGCTGAGCCCGGCCACGCAGCAGACGCTGGAAGCCATGGGTCACCGCTTCAAGGTGCCCGGCAACAGCGCCCAGGGCGGCCGCGGCTCCAGCCACGTCTGGGGCAACCTGCAGACGGTGGAGTGGGACAAGACCACCAACACCCTGATGGGGGGCAGCGACCCGCGCAATCCGGTCGGCGCGGCCAAGGTCGTCGAGTCGGCCCCATCGCGCTGAGAGGCGTAGAATCGGGGTCATGAAACTCTGGTCGCTGCTGGGCAATTCCCAGAAACTCGATGGCGGCGCGATGTTCGGCAACGCGCCGCGCGCCATGTGGGAAAAGTGGTCATCGCCCGATGCGGAGAACCGCATCGAGTTGGCGTGCCGCGCGCTGCTGGTGCGGCCGCTCAACGGCAAGACCGTGTTGTTCGAGACCGGCATCGGCGCCTTCTTCGAGCCGAAGATGCGCGCGCGCTTCGGCGTGCAGGAAGAGCGCCACGTGCTGCTCGATTCGCTGCGCGACGCCGGCTTCTCGCATGAAGACATCGATGTCGTGGTGCTCAGCCATCTTCATTTCGACCATGCGGGCGGCCTGTTGGCGCCGTGGCAGGAAGGACGTGCGCCGGAACTTCTGTTCCCCAACGCGACCTTCATCGTCGGCGCCGACCACTGGCAGCGCGCGCTGAAGCCGCATCCACGCGATCGCGCGAGCTTCATCCCGGAGTTGCAGCCATTGCTGGAAGCCAGTGGGCGCTTGGAACTTGTATCCGGCGAGCATTCCGTTGCGCTGGGCGACGCGGTCCGTTTCAGCTTCAGCGATGGTCATACGCCGGGGCTGATGCTGGCGGAGGTGGTCGGTGCAGCGGGCGTGGACGGCCAGCCGCAGGGTGGCGTGGTGTTCTGCGCCGACCTGATCCCGGGCCGTTCGTGGGTGCATGTACCCATCACCATGGGCTACGACCGCAATGCCGAATTGCTGATCGACGAGAAGCGCGCCTTCCTGGAAGACAAGCTGGCGCGCAACGTGCATCTGTTCTTCACCCACGACCCGGGTTGTGCACTGGCGCAGGTGACCCGCGACGAGAAGGGCAAGTTCGGCGTCGCCCACGAGGTCGCCGAACTGCACGCGCGCCCGCTGGCGGCATGAAGTGACTTCCGGCACCCGCTGCGGGTGACCACCGGCTCCTGTCGCGGTACGGCGTCGCCGGCACACTGGCCCCGTCTTCCATACGGGGTCCGGCATGAACAAGCGCTTCTCCTTCCGCGGCATCGTCGCCCTGGCGTTCGCGTCGCTGGCGATGGCGCAGGCCGCCTTCGCTGCCCCCACTGCCACGGTGCCCTTGCAGGTGTCGCCCGAGCGCGCGACCACGCTGGCCGTGTGGGAACCGGCGCAGGTGCGCGGCGTGGTGTTGTTCTCCACGGGCCATGGCTCCTGGCCGGAGCGTTATGACGGCCTGCTGCAGGCGTGGCGCGAGGCGGGCTTCGCCGTGGTGGCGCCGTTGCACGTCGACTCGATGAGGTATCCGGAGCGCGAGAAATTCTCGCCGCAGCAGGGCTTCATGGAGCGCCTGTCCGACATGAAGGCGGCGAGCGCCTACGCGGCGGCGCATTGGCCAGGCGTGCCGGTCGCGGCGGCCGGGCACAGCTACGGCACGCTGATCTCATTGGCGCTCGGGGGGGCGATGGCCGACATGGCACCGCTGCGCGATCCATCGGTGACGGCCGTGGTGGGCTATTCCTCGCCGGGCAGGATTCCCGGCCTGGTCACGACCGCCACCTATGCGAGCGTCGCGGTACCGGTGCTCATCGTCACCGGCGACAAGGATTTCGTGCCCGGCTTCGTCAGCGATGCGAAGGACCATCTGTATCCGGTGGAAACCGCGCCGGCCGGCGACAAGTTCGCCGTGGTGTTGGCCGGGGGCGAGCACAACCTGATCGGAGGCGAATCCGAAGCGACCTACCTCCGTGCCCGCGATGTCGGTACCGCGTTCCTGCGCGCCGAAGTGCTGGACGATGCTGTCGCGGAGAGCGTGCTGAGTGCGCCCGATTCTGACACCGAGCGCTGGCTGCGCCGTTGAGCGGTCAGCCGATCCGCGTGCCGAATATGCGGTCGCCCGCATCGCCAAGGCCCGGCAGGATGTAGCCCTTTTCGTTGAGGCGTTCGTCGATGGCCGCGGTGTAGACCTCGACATCGGGGTGCGCCGCTTCCAGCGCCTTCAGGCCTTCGGGCGCGGCGACCAGGAAGATGCCTTTGATCCGCTTCGCCCCGGCGCGCTTGAGCATGTCGATCGTGGCGATCAGCGTGCCGCCGGTCGCCAGCATCGGGTCGAGGATCAGCGCATCGCGCTCCTCCAGCCGCCCGGTCAGCTTCTCGAAGTAGGGCGCCGGCTGCAGCGTTTCCTCGTCACGCTGCAGGCCGACCACGCTGACGCGCGCAGTGGGGATCAGCGCCAGCACGCCCGGCAGCATGCCCAGGCCGGCGCGCAGAATCGGCACCAGGGTGATCTTGGCGCCGGCGATCTTCTTCACCGCCACCGGCCCGGCCCAGCCCGCCATCGTCTCGGTCGTCAATTCCAGGTCGGCGGTGGCCTCGTAGGCCAGCAGCGTGCCCAGCTCGGTCACCAGTTCGCGGAAATCCTTGGTGTTGAGGCTGGCATTCCGCAACAGGCCGATCTTGTGCTGGACGAGCGGGTGGCGGACTTCGACGGTCTTCATGGCGAGGGCAAGGCAGCGAGCGATGCGGGAAGTCTGCATCAAACCGCGCTGTCCCACAAAGCAGGAAGCCGGCGTGAGCCGGCTTCCTGTGTGGATCACGAGGTCGTTGCGGATCAGAACGCCCAGCGCATGACCAACTGGTAGCTCGGGCCGGCCTCTTCGGTTTCCAGCTCGTACTCGTCGTAGTCGCGGTCGACCTGGTCCTGCAGCGTATTGAACTTGTCGAAGAACTCGTCCTTGCTCGCATCCAGCAGGTTATTGGCGCTCAGGCGCACCGACACGCTCTTGCCGAAGCGCTTTTCGACGAACACGTCCAGTTCGCCGCCGTAGCGGATCAGCACTTCCTCACCCAGCAGGCGCGTGTAAGCGTCGCCTTGCTTGCGGTAGGTCGCGCCGAAGCTGGCGCCCAGCGTCGGCAAGTCCTGGATGAAGCCGATGTTGTAGACGGACTTGGCCTGGTCGTTGAAGCGGCGCTCGCCGAGGAAGTCATCCACCTTGGACTTCACCCACGAGTAGTTGGCGAAGACGCCGGTGTTCTCCAGCCCGATGGCGGACAGCGGCGTGGACACGTCGAATTCGAAGCCATAGACCTTGCCGTCGCCAACGTTGGAGGAGGTGTACAGCCAGCTCGATGCCGGTTCCTGCGCCATCGCATCGGCCAGGTCGACGGCGTCGCCATCCTCGATCATCTCTTCCCAGGTGTCCTGCATCTCTTCGCTGGGCTCGCCGGTGTTGACGATCTCGATGAGGTCCTTGACGTCGCGATAGAAGAAATTCAGGCCGACCACGCCTTTGCGGCCGAGGCGGTGCTCGAAGCCGAGGTCGAGGCCGTTGGCGGTCTCCGGGTCCAATTCCGGATTGCCGATGTAGTCGTTGTCGCCGAACTCGCCGTCCAGCAGGGCCGGCAGCAGTTCGTTGAAGTTCGGGCGCTTGATGGTCTTGGCCAGCGACAGGGTGATGCGGTCCGCATCGCCCAGGTTCCAGCGCAGGTTCACCGACGGCAGCAGCTCGTTGTAATCCTTGCTGACGCGGCCTTCGCTCTCCTCGTCCTCGAGGTATTCCACCTTCGACTTCGTGGTCTCGTAGCGCAGGCCGGCTTCCCACGAGAAGGCCTCGCCCTTGCCGCTGAGCATGATGTACGGGTCCAGGCGCTTCTCCTCGATCACCGAGGCGACGCTGCCGTCGAGGTCGTAGTCCGCCAGGGAGGCGGGCGTCTGGCCATCTTCGTCGGCTTCCCATTCGTAGCTGACGACCAGGCCTTCACGCTTCTTGGTGCGGTAATCCACGCCGAACTCCAGTTCGGCGCCGCCCACCGGGCGCGCATGGGTCAGCCTGAAGCCGGTTTCGGAATCCTTGGCAGTCACGGCTTCGGCGCTGTAGACGGTCTCGTCCCATTCTGCGTCGGCGGGAATACTCCAGGTGTCGTCCCAGTTCTCCGCACCACTGACGTAGACCTGCTCGCCCTCGGTGGTGGCCTGCGAATTCTCGAAGCGCGCATGGTCGACGCTCACGGCCGTCGTGCCGCCGGCCATGTCGAACTTGTATTCCGCGCCGATGCCGTAGTTCTTCTGGTCGTACGGGTCCAGGCCCGGCACGCGGATGTTGATCGTCTCGTCGTCGTCCAGTTCCTCTTCGAACGACACCTCGGTGACGTCGCGATCGGTCTTGACGTAGAAACCGTCGATGCTGAAGCGGCCGTTGTCGCCGACATCCGCGGTATAGGAAAGATTGGCGGAGTAATCGCGACCATCCTTGACCTCGGTCTGGTCTTCCCAGCTGACCTTCTCTTCGCGGGTGTTGTCGGTGAAACGGTCGGAGCGCTTGGATTTCGCGCGGTACCGGTCCTGCACGTTGATACCGGCCAGCAGGCGGCCGCCCAGCGCTTCGAACGAGGTCACCGCGCCGAAGGTCGGGTTGATCTCGCCGTCGTCCCAGCGATTCACGCCGACCCGAATGTAGCTTCCGGTGAACTCATAAGCATCACGCAGCACGATGTTGATCGCGCCGGCCATCGCATCGCCGCTGCGGTTGGCGCTGGCGCTGCGCTTGATCTCGATGTGGTCCACCATCTCCGCGGGGATGCGGTCGACATAGAACGAGCGGTCGTCGCCGGCGCCGGGCACCTTCTTGCCGTTGATCAGCACTTGGGTGTAGCCACCGCCCAGGCCGCGCAGCTGCACGCCGTCGTACTCCATGATGTCCGAACCGACGAAGCCCACGCCCGGTACGCGCTTGAGCATGTCGCCCACGGTGTTCGGCTCGAAGCGCTGGAAGTACTCCAGGTCGTAGACCAGCGTGGGCGCGATGTCGTCGGTACGGTCGCGGTAAGCGATCTCGGCCTGCACCACCACGGTGTCGAGTTGCTTGGGATCGCCGGCCGCGCCGGCGTCCGGCGACTGGTTCTGTGCGGTGGCGGCGAGGCTGGCCGGAAGCAGGGCAGCGCAGAACAGCGCCTGCGCGAGCGAGGCGGCCAAGGCATTGCGTTTCATGTGTGTCGTCCCCGTGACGAAAGTAAACGCCACTTTGTAAGCGCGTCACATGGCGGAAACATGACACGTAGGTTCCCGTGCGGTGACAGGTATCCGCGTGCAGTGCGCTGACACGAAAATGTCATGGCGCCTGCGTAGAACATGGCAGTTTGTTGACGCCTTCATGTCATGGGGAACCCAGTGAAACCACGTCTTGCCCTGTTCGCTATTCCTTTCCTGCTCGTCGCTTGCGGCGGGAAGCCTGCCGCACCCGCCGTCGACACGCCGCTGCAGACACGCGAGAAAGAGCCGGACGAGCACGTAGAGAAGGATCCGTTGCTCAGCGAGGCGAAGATCGCGCATGTGGTGGTGCCGGAAGCCTTCATCACCGCCGCGACGCCGGCCGAGAACGTGGATTCGCCGGCCAGCTGGCGCGCGGCCGACGGACGTCGCCTGCTGATCGCCACTGCTAAGGACACGCACCGCTTGGTCGTTTACGACGGCAGCACGGGCAAGCAACTGCGCACCGTTTCCGGTCCGGGTAGCGCGCTGGGGCAGATGCAGCGGCCGAACGGCATCGCCGTGATCGATGATCTGGCCTTGGTGGTCGAGCGCGACAACCGGCGCGTGCAGGTCTTCCAGCTGCCCGACTTCACGCCGTTGCTCGTGTTCGGTGCGGAAGACCTGAAGCAGCCGTATGGCCTGTGGGTACGACCGCAGAAGGACGCGTACGAGGTGATTGTCAGCGACAACTACATGTCGCCGCAGAACGAAGACGCGCCACCGCCGCTCGCCGAACTGGGCCAGCGCTTCAAGCGTTATCACCTGCAGCGCGCCGAGGGCGGCTGGAAGGCCACACTTGCCGGTACTTTCGGCGACACCGGCGAGGCTGGCGCGATCCGTATCGCGGAGTCCGTGTTCGGCGATGCGGCGAACGATCGCCTGTTACTCGCGGAGGAGGATGTCGCTGTTGGCACGCGCCTGCGCGAGTACAGCCTCGACGGCACCTACCGCGGTCGCGATATCGGTACCGACCTGTTCAAGGCGCAGGCCGAAGGCATGGCGCTGGCGCAATGCGCGGGCGGCACTGGCTATTGGATCGCGACCGACCAGTTCAAGGACCGCAGCGTATTCCATGTGTTCGAGCGGAAGACGCTGGCCTACAAGGGCGCGTTCGCCGGCAACAAGACGGCAAACACGGACGGCGTATGGCTGGACCAGAGCGCGGATGCACGCTTCCCGCAGGGTGCGTTCTATGCCGTCGACGACGACCAGGCGGTGGCCGCGTTCGACTGGCGCGACATCGCCAAGGCACTGTCGCTGCCGGAGTGCCGCGCCGAATGAAACATGCAGGGGATGCGGGGATGAAGTGGGTGCTGGTCGCGCTGATGCTGGGGATCTGCGCGACAACGCTCGCGCAGGATGCGATGGCGCGCCAGCCTGAGCCGAACACACGCGTGCCGCAGGGCGTGGTGCGCTACGCGCCGAGCGGCTTCCCGGATCGCATCGTGGCCTCGCCCGCGCAGGACGCCGCCACGGGTTTCTCGGTGGCGTGGCGTACCGATGCGCGTGTCGGCACGCCCTCACTGGAGATCGTCGTCGCGGGCGATTCGCCCGACATGGGTGAGCCGCGCAGCATCGCGGCGACCAGCACGCCGCTGAAGACCGAGAATGGCGAAGCCCACCACCATCGCGCCGATGTCACCGGTCTCCAGCCGGATACGCTGTACGCCTGGCGCGTCCAGGGCGACCGCACCTGGAGCGCCTGGCACCACACGCGCACAGCGGCTGCCGCAAGCGCGCCGCTGACGCTGCTGTACTTTGGCGATACCCAGAACAAGAACGTCAGTCTCACCACCCGCGTCGTCCGCGAAGCGATGCGCGCGGCGCCGGATGCACGTCTCGCGCTGTACGCCGGCGACCTGGTCAGTGGCGGCGACGGAGAGGACGACAACGAGTGGGGCGAATGGTTCGAGGCCAACGAAGTGCTGCCGACCTCACTGGTCGTCGCGCCGGCACCGGGCAATCACGAGTATTTCGAGGAGTTCGAGGACACCCCGCAGGAACGTCGCGTGCTGGGTGCGCACTGGCCGGTGACGTTTGCGCTGCCGGGCAATGGCGTGGCGCAGGCGAAGCGGACCACGTACTGGTTCGATTACCAGGACGTGCGCGTGGTCGTGATTGATGGCACCTCCGCCCTCGACCTCGGCACCGCGAAGGCGCAAGCGGAATGGCTGGATGGGGTATTGGCGAGCAACCCCAAGCGCTGGAGCATCGTGCTGACCCATCAGCCGTTCTTCTCGCCGCGCGAGGGGCGCGACGACGTGCTGTTGCGCCAGCACCTGCTGCCGGTGATCCGCAAGCGCAAGGTCGACCTGGTGCTGCAGGGGCACGATCACGTCTATGGTCGTTTGAAGAACGAAGCACCGACACCGGTGTTCGTCGTGTCGGTCACCGGCGCCAAGCAGTACCGGCTTTCGGATGAAGCACGCAGGACCATGCGTCCTGTCGCCGAAGACACGCAGTTGTTCCAGGTGCTCCGCTTCGATGGTCCGCGCCTGCGCTATGAGGCGCGCACGGCGACCGGTCGTCTCTATGACGCATTCGACCTTGTCGATGGCGGCGCCGCGGGCAAACGGCTCCTCGAACATGCGGAAGGCCGCATCGAGGAACGTACCTGCACCCGCGCCGAGACCCTGAAGGGTCGCGCAGACCGGTGCTGGGAATGAACCCTCCCTCCGACTATCCAAGGACTTTCCCCATGTCGAAGCGCACGACGCCGCTGTTGCTCGCGATGGTGCTCGCCGTGTCGGCGGGTGCTGCCTTCGCCCGCGAAGCGCACATCCGCCATCCGTTCCTTGCCCAGCAGCCGAAGGCCGCGCCGGGAGAGGTGTTGCTGGCCGTGGAGATTCCCGCGGGCAGTTTCACCAAGTACGAGATCAACGAGGAAGGCCTGGTCTTCGTGGACCGTTTCCAGTCGATGCCGGTGGCGTATCCGGCCAACTACGGTTCGATGCCGCGCACGCTGGCCGGCGACGGCGACCCGCTGGATGCGCTGGTGCTGACGCGCGAGCCCCTGCATCCCGGCGTGCTGGTGAAGTTCCGGCCGATCGGCGTGCTGCGCATGCTCGATGACGGCAAGCACGACGAGAAGATCATCGGCGTGCCCACGGACAAGATCGACCCGACCTATGCCGGCATCCGTGACCTGTCCGACCTGCCGGAGATCGAGCGCCAGCGCATCGAGGCCTTCTTCCGTGTCTACAAGGACCTGCCTAAGGGCCGCAATCCGGTGCAGCTCAACGGCTACGGCGATGCCAAGGAAGCGAAGGCACTGATCCAGGCCTCGCTCGATCGCTTCACCGCACAACCGTAGGGTGGGCCTTGGCCCACCATCCACATGCACGATCAACGGTGGGCCAAGGCCCACCCTACGAAAGAAAAAGGCGAGCCGAGGCTCGCCTTTTTCGTCGAATCCGCCGTGCGGATCAGGCCGCCGCGGCCTGGCTGATGCGCGGGCCTTCGCGCAGCGCCTTGCCCACCATGCCGACCAGCAGGTCCAGCTCTTCGCCATCGATGGCGAAGTGCGGGGTGAAGCGCAGCGAGTTGGCACCGCCGTGGATGACGTTCAGGCCCTGCTGGCGCAACCATTCCTCGGTCGAACCGGTGCCGTAGCACTTGAACGCCGGCGACAGCTCGCACGAGAACAGCAGGCCGGTACCCTGCACGTTGGTGATCAGACCGCCCAGCTCTGCCTGCAGCTGCTGCAGCTTCTGCACGGCTTCGACGCCGCGCTTGCGGATGTTCTCGCGCACCTGCGGGGTCAGCTGGGACAGCGTGGC
The DNA here is from genome assembly GCF_900116385.1 of Pseudoxanthomonas sp. YR558. Taxonomy (NCBI): domain Bacteria; kingdom Pseudomonadati; phylum Pseudomonadota; class Gammaproteobacteria; order Lysobacterales; family Lysobacteraceae; genus Pseudoxanthomonas; species Pseudoxanthomonas sp. YR558. The sequence continues at coordinate 843,117 of NZ_FPCI01000002.1, forward strand.
GCACGCAACATCGAGCGCGCGCGGGTTAGTCGTCATCGTGTTGCCGTACACGCCCTTGCGGTAAAGGCCGGCAGCGCGCTCGTTCACGGCGAGCACCGACAGCGGGTACTGCGCAGCGTTGAGCGCCTTGGAGTAGGTTTCCATGTCCGGCGCATCCAGGCCCTCGAAGCCCGGGTAGTCGACGATGGACAGCACGCCATGCGCGCGCAGGCCGGCCTGGATCGAATCCACCAGGAACAGGCTGCCGTGGCTGCGGGTCAGTTCGCGCGCGGCGGCGTAGAACGCCGGCGGCACGGAGCGGCCCGGGTCGCCTTCGCCCATCACCGGCTCCAGGAACACGGCTTCGACGAACCAACCCTTGGCCTCGGCGTCGGCGAACGCCTGCTTCAGCGCATCGACGTCGTACGGCGGGATGGCGATGACGGAGTCTTCGCCGCGGTAGCTGGCCAGGTGCTGCTGGTAGGACTTGCGCGAGGAATCCGAGTACAGCGCCGGGCGCTCGGTGCGGCCGTGGAAGCTGCCCTTCACTACGATGCGCTTGATGGTGCGGCCGGCGTGGCGGCCGTCCGGGTCGGTCATCAGCTTGCTGTTGATATCGGCGATGCGCGCGGCCAGGCCGACGGATTCGGAACCCGAATTGAGGCACAGGAACTTCGCGAACGGGCAGCCGCCGCGGGTATGGCCGATTTCCTTGCGCAGGGCGCGATCGAAGCGCAGCTGCGACAGGCTGGGGGTCATGATGTTGGCCATCACCTGCGGGCGGGCCATCGCGTCCAGCACGGTGGCCGGGGTGTGACCGAAGCCGAGCATGCCGTAGCCGCCCGCGTCGTACAGCACCGCACCGTTGAGGGTGACCACCCACGGACCACGCGCGGCCAGCGCGATGTAGGGGTTGATTGCGTCATCGGCATAGAAGTTGACGTAGCCGGCCTGCACGGCGCGCAGTTGCTCGGTTTCGTCCAGGTCGAACAGCTCGGCGAACTCGTCCGTCAGGCGCGCGTGTTCGGCGGCGGCGGCCTCGATCACGGCGGCCAGATCCGGATGGCCCTTGGCCAGGCGTTCGACGGCGGCATCGTCCAGGCCGTGGGTCAGGCGCTGGCCCGTGTGGGCGCGCAGGGGGGCGAGGGCGTCGGTCAGGGCCATGGGATAGCTCCGGCAGGAAGGGCAAACCCCTATTATCTGGATAAACTCGTCGCTTGACAGTTGTGATCTGCGCGAAATTCATGGATATTTCGTCGATTCGACGAAACGAACCCGCCTCATGAAGCTCACCGACGCCGACCAGCAACTGCTCTCAGTGCTCCGTGAGAACGCGCGCGCCTCCACCGCCCAGATCGCCCGCCGGTTGAACCTGTCGCGGACGACCGTGCAGAGCCGTATCGAGCGGCTGGAGCGCGAGGGCGTGATCAGCGGTTACACCGTCCGCGTCCACGACGAGTACGACCGCAGCCACCTGCGTGCGCACATCATGATCGCGGTGCATCCGAAGCAGATGACCTCGGTGGTCGCCGCTCTGCGCGCCATGCCGGAATTGCGGGTGCTGCATTCGATCAGCGGCAGCCACGATCTGATCGCGGTGGGCGCGGTGCCCAGCGTGGGCGACATGGACGTGCTGACCGACCGCATCGGCGCGCTGGATGGCGTGGAGCGCACCACCTCGTCCATCGTGTTGTCGACCAAGTTCGAGCGCTGAGCGGCCCAGGGCCGCGCGGGCCGGTCACGTACAATGCACGCCCCCGCAAGGCCCCGACCGTGAAGAAGTCCGATTTCCATTTCGAGTTGCCCGAGGCGCTGATCGCCCAGGCGCCGTTGCCGGAGCGTTCCGCCAGCCGGCTGCTGGTCGTGCCGCGGGGCGAGGCGCCGTTCGTGGACCGCCACGTGCGCAACCTGCCCGAGTGGGTGCGGCCCGGCGACCTGCTGGTGTTCAACGACACGCGCGTGATCCCGGCGCGCCTGTTCGGGCAGAAGGAAAGCGGCGGACGGGTCGAGATCCTGATCGAGCGCCTGCTGCCGGACAACGCGGCGCGCGCCCAGGTCGGCGCCAGCAAGTCGCCCAAGCCCGGCAGCCGCATCCAGCTCGATGCCGGCGGCGAGGCCGAAGTCGTTGGTCGCGACGGCGAGTTCTACCAGTTGCGCTTCCATGTGCCCGGCGCACTCGAAAGCTGGCTGCAGAAGGCCGGCCGCCTGCCGTTGCCGCCCTATATCCAGCGTGCGCCCGGCCAGGACGACGACGAGCGCTACCAGACCGTGTTCGCACGCGAGTTGGGTGCGGTCGCCGCACCCACCGCCGGCCTGCACTTCGACGATGCGCTGCTGGCCACGTTGCGCGAGCAAGGCGTGGAGTTCGGGCACGTGACCTTGCATGTCGGCGCGGGCACCTTCCAGCCGATGCGCGTGGACAACATCCATGAGCACCACATGCACAGCGAATGGCTCAACGTGGGCGCAGCGCTGGTCGAGCAGGTGCGTGCGACGCGTGCACGGGGCGGGCGTGTGATCGCCGTCGGCACCACGGTCGTGCGCGCGCTGGAATCCGCGACACGTCGTACGGAAGCCGGCGAAAGCGAGCTGCAACCGTTCGCCGGCGAGACCCAGATCTTCATCTTCCCCGGCTACCGCATCCGCAGCGTCGATGCGATGGTCACCAATTTCCACCTGCCGGAAAGCACGCTGCTGATGCTGGTCAGCGCGTTCGCCGGCAAAGACCGGATCATGGCCGCCTACGCTCATGCGGTGCGCGAGCAGTACCGGTTCTTCTCGTATGGAGACGCGATGCTGCTGTTCCCGGACGTGGCCGCGTGAGCCGGCTTTCCTTCGACCTGCTGACGACCGACGGTGCGGCCCGCCGTGGCCGGCTGACGTTCCCGCGCGGCACCGTGGAAACCCCCGCGTTCATGCCGGTGGGTACATACGGCTCGGTGAAGGGCATCCTGCCCGAACACGTCGAGGATCTCGGCGCAGAGATCATCCTCGGCAACACGTTCCACCTGTACCTGCGGCCCGGGCTGGACGTGATCGGCGAGCACGGCGGCCTGCATGGGTTCGCGCGCTGGAACAAGCCGATCCTCACCGACTCGGGCGGCTTCCAGGTGTTCTCGCTGGCGCACCGCCGCAAGATCACCGAGCAAGGCGTGACGTTCGCCTCGCCGGTGGACGGCGCGAAGGTGTTCCTCGGGCCCGAAGAGAGCATGCGCATCCAGAAGGTGCTGGACAGCGACATCGTGATGATCTTCGACGAGTGCCCGCCGGTGAACGTCAACGGCAAGCCCGTGGACAAGCGCGTGATCGAGCGATCGATGGAACTGTCGCTGCGCTGGGCGGAACGCTCCAAGCGCGCCCACGAGGGCAACGACGCTGCGCTGTTCGGCATCGTGCAGGGTGGCGTTCACCACGACCTGCGCTCGCGCTCGGCGGACGGCCTGAAGAGCATCGGCTTCGACGGTTACGCGATCGGCGGCCTCGCGGTGGGTGAGACCGAGGAAGAGCGCAACGCGATGCTGGAGCACACCTGCCCGCAGCTGCCGACGGACCAGCCGCGTTACCTGATGGGCGTGGGCCGGCCGGAGGACCTGGTGGAAGCGGTGGCGCGCGGCGTGGACATGTTCGATTGCGTCATGCCGACCCGCAACGCGCGCAACGGCCACTACTTCACCTCGTTCGGCACCGTGCGCATCCGCAACTCCAAGTACGAGCACGACCTGCAGCCGATCGAACCCGGCTGCGGCTGCTACGCCTGCCGCAACGGCTTCACCCGCAGCTACCTGCGCCACCTGGACCGCTGCAACGAGATGCTGGCCCCGATGCTCGGCACCCTGCACAACCTCTGGTACTACCAGCAGGTGATGGCGCAGATGAGGGCGGCCATCGCGGAGGGCCGGTTCCAGGCGTTCCGGGACGGGTTCTATGCCGCCCGCGGGGCCGTCGCGCCGCCCCTCTGATGCCGGTTTCGTCCTCGGCCGGGGAACCATCCGGCGCCGGGGCGGTCTTTTCCAGTCCGGGCCAAGGGGATGCCCGGACGGCCCCCGTCGGCGCGTGGCATAATCCCCGGCTGCTTTTGATACCGACTGGACAAGTCCATGAATCTGCTTGATTTCTTCGTTGCACCCGTGTTCGCCCAGGCCGCTCCGGCACAACAGGGCATGGGTACCTTGGTGTTGATGCCAATCCTGCTGGTCGTCATGTTTGTATTCATGATCTGGCCGCAGATGAAGCGTGCCAAACAGCATCGGGCCATGCTCGAAAAGCTGTCCAAGGGTGATGAGGTGATCACCTCCAGCGGCATCGCCGGCACCGTCACCGACATCGGCGACAACTTCGTGACCATCGAAGTGGCCGACAACGTGCGCATCCGCGTGCAGAAGGCCGCCGTGGGCAACGTGCTGCCGAAGGGCACGCTGAAGTCCGCCTGATCCATCCCGTCCCGTCGCCCGCGCGGCGGGACGGTTCCCTGCTTCATTCCGAACCACTGCTGAGCGCATGCCCGGGAAGGGCCTGTGCGGGTCGCCCCGATGCTTGAATTCCCACGCTGGAAATACGCCCTGATCCTGATCGTCGTGTTGGCGAGCGCGCTGTATGCGTTGCCCAACCTGTACCCACAGGATCCCTCCGTGCAGATCACCGCCAACCGCGGCTTCGCCATCGACGCCGCCCTGCGCGGTCGCGTGGATACCGCGCTGAAGGCCGCCGGCGTTCAGCCCAAGGCCGTGGAGGCCGAGGCCGCCAGCATGCTGGTGCGCCTGCCGGGCCTGGATGCACAGACCAAGGCCAACGATGCCCTGCGCGCGGCGCTGGGCGAGGACTACCTGGTCGCGTTGAACCTGGCCTCGACCGTGCCGGACTGGCTGGGCAATGTGGGTGCGCGCCCGATGGTGCAGGGCCTGGACCTGCAGGGTGGCGTGCACTTTGTGCTGCAGGTCGACCAGAAGGCCGCGCTGGACAAGCGCATCGAAGGCTACCTGGAAGACACCCGCGTCACCCTGCGCGACAAGAGCGTGCGCTACACCGCCGTCGAACGCCGCCCCGACAACAGCATCGTGGTGACGCTGGCCGAGGGCCAGGACACGGCCGCGGCGCAGAAGGTGCTGGCGGCGACCCTGAGCGCGCGCGGCAGCGCCAACGCGCTGCCGGGCACCGGCCTGTCGTACCAGACCAGCGGCAACCAGATCATCATCGGCCTGCCGCAGGCCGAGCTCGACCAGATCGCCGGCGAGGCGATCGAGCAGAACCTCACCACGTTGCGCAATCGCGTCAACGAGATCGGCGTGGCCGAACCCATCATCCAGCGTCAGGGCAATGATCGCGTGGTCGTGCAGCTGCCCGGCGTGCAGGACACCGCCGAAGCCAAGCGCCTGATCGGCGCGACCGCGACGCTGGAATTCCGTGCGGTGGTGGAAGGCAATGCTGCCGACGCCGTCGCCAGCGGCCGCATCCCGCCGGAAGCCAAGGTGTTCCAGCTGCGCGACAACGCCGGTCCGGTGCTGTTGAACAAGCGCGTGCTCGCTTCGGGCGACGAAATGGTCAATGCCCGCGTCGGCGTGGACAACAACGGCCTGCCCGCGGTGGACGTGACGCTCAACAACATCGCTGGCCAGCGCATGTTCGACTACACCAGTGCCAACGTCGGCAAGCTGATGTCGGTCGTCTACATCGAGCGCGTGCCGACGGTGACCATGGTCGACGGCAAGGAAGTGCGCAGCGTGCGCGTGCGCGAGGAAGCGCTGGCGCCGACCCGCATCGCCGGCGTGTTCGGCAAGAACTTCCAGACCACCGGCCTGGAGAAGACCGAAGCCGAGAACCTGGCCAAGTTGCTGCGCGCCGGTTCGCTGGCCGCGCCGATGGACTTCATCGAAGAACGCGTGGTCGGCCCGAGCCTGGGTGCGGAGAACGTCGCTCGCGGCACCAAGGCGGTGGTCTACTCGTTCGTCTTCGCGCTGGCGTTCTTCCTGGTGTACTACCGGATGTTCGGCCTGATCACCTGCGTGGCGCTGCTGTTGAACCTGGTGATGGTGGTCGCGGTGATGTCGTTGTTCGGCGCCACCATGACGCTGCCCGGTTTCGCCGGCCTGGCGCTGACCATCGGCATGTCGGTGGACGCCAATGTGCTGATCAACGAGCGCATACGCGAAGAACTCAGGGCAGGCGTGCCGCCATTGGCGTCGATCGCCACGGGCTACGAGAAAGCCTCCGGCACGATCTTCGACTCCAACATGACCGCGCTGCTGGCCGGCGTGGCGCTGTACGCGTTCGGCACCGGTCCGCTCAAGGGCTTCGCCATCACCATGGTGATCGGCATCCTGACCTCCGTGTTCACCGCGGTCACCGTGTCGCGCGGCTTGGCCACGCTGATCTACGGCCGCCGCCGCAAGCTGAAGTCGCTGGCCATCTGACGAGAGCACACGAACCATGAAACTCTTTCCCCTGCATCTCGTCCCGAACGATACCCGCATCGATTTCATGCGCCTGCGGTGGGTGTCCATCGCGGTCGCCGTGATCCTGGCGGTCGTCGCGATCGGTGCCATCGCCGTCAAGGGCTTCAACTTCGCGCTGGACTTCACTGGCGGCACGGTGGTCGAACTCCGCTTCCAGACCCCGCCGGATGTGGACCAGGTGCGCTCGCGCCTGGAGGCGGCCGGCTACGGCAGCGCCCAGGTCCAGACCTTCGGCACCGGCAGCGACCTGTTGGTCCGCCTGCAGCCGCGCGAGGAAGGGGCCGCCGCGCCTGACGGCGCGGATGCCACCAACCGTACCGCGCAGGACGTGGTCCGGCTGGCCTCCAGCGATGGCAATACCGCCACCATCATGCGCAGCGAGTTCGTCGGACCGCAGATCGGCAAGGAGCTGGCGCTCAACGGCCTGTACACCCTGTTGTTCGTGGTGGCCGGCTTCCTGATCTACATCGGCTTCCGCTTCGAGTGGAAGTTCGCCGTGGCGGCCATCCTCACCACGTTGCACGACGTGCTGATCTGCGCGGGTTTCTTCGCGCTGACCGGTCGCGAGTTCGACCTGACCATCCTGGCCGGCCTGCTGTCGGTGATGGGCTTCTCGATCAATGACACCATCGTGGTGTTCGACCGCGTCCGCGAGAACTTCCGCAGCCTGCGCGTCGAACCGGTGGAAGTGCTGAACCGTTCGGTCAACCAGACCCTGTCACGCACGATCATCACCTCGTTCGTGGCGTTCCTGACCGTGCTGGCGCTGTACCTGTACGGCGGCGGTTCGCTGGAAGGCATGGCGATCTCGCAGATGATCGGCATCGTGATCGGCACGATCTCCTCGATCTTCGTGGCCTGTCCGCTGCTGACCATCGGTTTCCTGAAGGTCACCAAGCAGGACCTGATGCCGAAGGCCAAGGACGAAGCGGCGCTGGCGCGCCGCCCGTAATCGCCCTCCATCAGGTACGAAAAAGGCCACGCAATGCGTGGCCTTTTTCTTTCTGTGCCCCTTGCCGCAGGAACGACAAGGGGCTGCCGCTCGGGGCGGCGATCAGCCGTTGAACGAGGCCGCGTAACCCGACGACACGATGGTCTTCTGGAGGGCTTCGGCAACCTTGAGGTTGCCGGCCACGATCTGGCGGGGCAGGGCGGTGCGGCCGTCGATCTTGCCCAGCGCGGCGCCGCGGAAGTCGCACACCTTGCCGCCGGCCTCGCGCACCAGCAGCACGCCGGCGGCGATGTCCCAGTCCTTCACGCCGGCTTCGAAATAGGCATCCGACCGGCCGCAGGCCACATAGGCCAGGTCCAGGGCGGCAGATCCGGTGCGACGGATGTCTTCGGCATGCACCAGCAGTTCGCGCACGCATTCCAGCTGCGCACCGGCGCGGGCGCGCTCGCGCGGCGGGAAGCCGGTGGTGATCATGGCGCCTGCCAGTTCCTTGCGGTCGGCCACGCGGATGCGACGCTCATTGAGTTGCGCGCCGGCGCCACGGCTGGCGGTGAACAGGTCGTTGCGCAACGGGTCGAAGATCACCGCATCGGTGGGTTCGCCGTTGTCCACCAGCGCGATGGACACGCAGTAGTGCGGGAAGCCGCGCAGGTAGTTGCTGGTGCCGTCCAGCGGGTCGATCACGAAGGTGTAGCGGCCGTTGATCTGGGCGCCGCTTTCCTCGCCGACGAAGCCGTAGTCCGGGTAGGCCCGGCGCAGCTCCTTGATGATGACCTTCTCGGCGTCGGAATCCACTTCGCTGGCGTAGTCCATCCGCTCCTTCTGCACCACGTTCAGGGCGTCCAGCTTGTTGATGCTGCGCAACAGCACGTTGCCTGCCAGGCGGGCGGCCTTGGTCATGACGGTGACGACGGGCTTTTGCATGCGAACGAACCTCGGACAGGCGTGGGGTGGGGCAAAACGAGTGGAAAAGAGCAGCACGGCGCAGAGGCCGGCCTGCGCAGTTTACCATTTGCCCCCATGAACACGCCTCCCTCCGTCATCGATACCGCCATCACCGATCCCATCCCCGCTGCGCTCGCCGCCCGCCTCCGCGTGGTGCTCGTCGGCACGCAACACCCCGGCAACATCGGCGCGGCCGCTCGCGCGCTCAAGACCATGGGGCTGGGCCGGCTGGTGCTGGTGGCGCCGGAGGACTACCCGGCGGACGAAGCCTTCCGGCGCGCAGCGGGCGCGGATGACGTGCTCGCCGCTGCGCCCGTCGTTGCCACGCTGGCCGAAGCCGTGGCGGACTGCCACCTGGTGATGGGATGCACGGCCCGCAGCCGCCGCGTCCAGTTGGAGGAACACGCGCCCCGCCAGGCGGCGGCCGTCGCGGTCGGCCAGGCCGAGGCGGCGGGCGAGGTGGCCCTGGTGTTCGGCCGCGAGCGCACCGGCCTGACCAACGAGGAGCTGCAGCTGTGCCAGGCCGCGGTGCACATCCCCGCCAACCCGGACTACAGCTCGTTGAACCTGGCGGCGGCCGTCCAGGTGTTGACCTACGAACTGCGGATGGCCCTGCTGGAGCGCGTGCAGGCCGTCCCCGCCGCCGATGCGACGCCGGACGAGGCCCCTGCCAGCCATGCGCACCTGGAGGGCTTTTACGCCCAGTTGGGCGACACGCTGGACGCGATCGACTTCCACAAGGGCCGGACCCCCGATTCGGCCATGCGCAAGCTGCGGCGCCTGTTCCACAAGGCAGCCCTGAACGAACAGGAGGTCAGGCTGCTTCGCGGCATCCTGGCCGACGCCCAGCGCATGGCCCGTCTGGCGGGCGGTGCGGGCGGCTGATGGCTGTCTAACTCACACGATTTCCGATAGGCTGCCGCCATCGTTTCGGCGGGCACCTATCGTTGCGTACAACCTGGTTCAGCCTGGCGCTGGCCGCGATCGGCGCAGCGCTGATTCCCGCCAGCATCGCGCCCGCCAGTGCGGCCGGCGACGACCGTGTCCTCGTCCTGGGACGCATAAGCGACGATCCGAAAGCCCACTACGAACAGCTCAAGCCGCTGCTCGACTACGTGGTCCCGCGGATGCGCGACGTCGGCATCACCGAGGGCCGCATCCTGATGGCCCGCGACACCCAGCAGATGACCAGCTACCTGCGACGCGGGCGCGTGGACTGGGTCACCGAGACCGCCGGCACGGGCATGCGCCTGCAGGAGCGCGCGGGCGCCCGGCCGCTGCTGCTGACCGAGCGTGGCGGCGTAAGTCGCTACCACGGCGTCTTCTTCGTCCGGCGCGACAGCGGCTTGGAGCGCCTGGAAGACCTGGGGGGGCGCACCGTCGCTTTCCAGAACACGGCGTCCACCAGCGCGTACTTCGCACCGGCGACGGCGCTGCTCGATGCCGGCCAGCGCCTCGAGATCCTGCTCTCGCCGATGGATCGCCCGTCGGCCGATTCGGTCGGCTACGTGTTCGCCCGCTCCGAGCTGAACATCGCCGCCTGGGTGCACAAGCGCCTGGTCGATGCGGGCGTAGTGAGCAACCTCGACTGGGACGATGTGCGACGCATGCCGCCGGCGTTCCGTCGCGACTTCCGGGTGATCCACGAGACGCAGGATTTCCCGCGCGCGCTCGAAATGGTGCGCGGCGACCTCGACCCGAAGGTGGAGGCTCGCCTGCGTGAAGTGCTGCTGGAAGCCGCCAACGACCCCGCCGCGCGCGATGCGTTGAACGTGTTTTTCCGCACGACCCGTTTCATGCCGGTGGATCCCGCCTCCCAGCAGGCGCTGGACAACCTGCGCCGCGGCGTCGCCCGCGTCAGGGAGCAGGTGGAATGAAGGCCTTGCGCTTCGGGCTGCAGGCGCGCTTCCTGGCCGCCATGGCGATCATGCTGCTGGTGGTCATCGCGCTGGTCGCCACCCTGCTGCACCGGCAGAAGGTGATGCAGAAGGAAGTCGCCGAGCTTGGCCGCGACGCTATGCACGGCATGGTCGAGGACAGCCTGCGCCGGCACGGCGAAGCCACCGTGGACCAGTTGGCCGACGCGCTGGCCAATCCGCTCTATTACTTCGATCTCGATGCCGTCGGCAGCCTGGTGCGCTCCGCGCAGAAGGAACCCGACGTCAGCTACGTGCTGGTCTACGACAACCAGGGCCGCATCATCCACGACGGCACGGCCGACATCGCCGTCTACGGCCAGACCATGACCGATCCGCTGGCTTACGAGGCGATCAATGCCCGGGCCATGCACACGCAGTGGTCCACCCAGATCGTCGACGTGTCCGAGCCGATCATGATCGGCAGCGAGCGCATCGGTGGCGTGCGGGTGGGGTATTCCGTGGCTTCGGTGCGTGCCTACGAGGACAAAGCGATCAATGCCGCGCGCGCGCGCCTGAACGAGCTCGGTGCGCGTCACCTGGGCTGGATCGCGCTGCTGCTCGCCGCGCTGGCAGGCGTCAGCGTGGCGACCATGGTGTACGTGCAGCGCACGCTGGTGCGGCCGATCCGGCAACTGGCGCGCGCCGCGCACGACATCGAGGTGGGCAACTACAACGGCGAGCGCATGGCCAGCGCGCGCCAGGATGAAGTCGGCGAACTCGTGCGCGCGTTCGGCACCATGAGCGACAGCATCGCCCGGCACGACCGCGACGTGCGCCGCATGGCGTACACCGATTCGCTGACCGGCCTGACCAACCGCCTGGCCTTCCGGGAAAGCCTGGATCATCGCCTGATGATGTTGCGTGGCGCGGGTCGTCAGTTGGCGTTGCTGTTCGCCGACATCGACGATTTCAAGCGCGTCAACGACACGTTGGGTCACGAAGCCGGCGACGAGGTGCTGCAGCAGTTCGCGCACCGCATCCGCGATGCGGTCGAACAGCTCGGCGGCGACGACGCACTGCTCGCCCGCTTCGGCGGTGACGAGTTCGTCATCCTGATCCAGGACGGCGACGTGCGCGGCAGCGCCACGCGACTGGCGGAAAAGCTGGTGGCCGAACTCGGTCGTCCGATCGTCGTGCAGGAGCGCCAGGTTTTCCTGGGCACCTCCATCGGCATCACTCTGTTTCCCGAAGATGCATCGGGCGCCACGGCGCTGATGAAGAACGGCGACATCGCCATGTACCAGGCGAAGGTGGCCGGCAAGAACTGTTACCGTTTCTACAGTCGCGCGATGGACCAGGCGGTGGAACGCCGCGTGCGGATGGAGCAGGAGCTGCGTGGCGCATGGGAGCGCGGCGAGCTGAGCCTGATGTACCAGCCGGTATTCCGCCTCTCCGATAGCCGCATCATCGGCGCCGAAGCGCTGCTGCGTTGGCAGCATCCGGAACTGGGCATGGTGGCGCCGTCGGTGTTCATCGACGTGGCCGAACAGAGCGGGCTGATCGAGAGCATCGGCCCGCGCGTGCTGCGCGCGGCTTGCGCCGCTGCCGCGCGCTGGGGCACCGACCGCGATGCGCTGGAGCCTTTGTTCGTTTCGGTGAACGTATCGCCACGCCAACTGCGCAGCGGCGACCTGCCCGACGTCGTGGCCGACTGCCTGCGCGACACCGGATTGCCTGCCTCGCGCCTGCACCTCGAGCTCACCGAAACCGCGGTAATCGCCGACGAGGCGCACGCCAGTGCGCTGCTCGCCACGCTGCACCGCACCGGCGTGAAAGTGTGGCTGGACGACTTCGGTACCGGTTTCTCGGGCCTCAGCCACCTGCGTCGTGTGCCGGTGGATGGCGTGAAGATCGATCGCAGCTTCATCGCCGACATGCTGCGCGACCCCGACGACCTCGCATTGACCACCGCCATCATCGCGATGGCGCATTCGCTCGGCATCACCGTGGTGGCGGAAGGCGTCGAGAAGGAAGGTCAGTTCAACCTGCTGCGCGAACGCGGCTGCGACCTGGCGCAGGGTTACTGGCTGGGCTATCCGGTCACGGCGGCGGAATTCACGCAGCTGATCGCCTGACCGGCGGCTGCTTTCTGTAGGAGCGACCCAGTCGCGACCGCACGCTGTCAGTGACGCAATGGCAGAGTATCCAGTCCGCTAGGCAAGCCGTCTGTTGCGGCGGTTCCGTTGCTACGGTCGCGACTTACGTCGCTCCTACAAATGCAGCGCGACTTGCTCAGAACCAGCTGTCGATCAGTCGACTCAGCGATTCGACCAGGTTGCCGGACAGGAAGCCGAACACCACGACGGCGATCGCGCCGGCGATCCATGCCGCCAACAGCAGGGCGCCGTCGCGTTCCAGTAGCGCCAGCGCGAACAGCAGCAACAGGAAGCCGAACACGTAATTGGTGAACGGGATGGGCAATGCCAGCAGGATGCCCAGCAGCACCAGCAGCAGCCCGGTGAAGCTGAGGGCGATGCGGTTGTCGAGGAATCCCGCCATGCGGGGACGCACCAGCTTCTCCAGGCGGCGCAGCCAAGGCGCCATGCGCTGACGGAAACGCATCATCGCGCTCCGATGCGGCCCGCGGCGGGCGAGGAAGTCCGGCAGCCAGACCTTGCGCATGCCCAACAGCAGTTGCACGCCGACGAGGATCACCATCGGCCCGCCGATCGCGCCGCCGACGCCGGGCACCGGAATGAAGGCCGGCAGCACGCCGATGAAGAGCAGCATGCCGAAGGCCGCCGGGCCGAAACCCTTCAGCAGGTCGCCGAGGCGCAACACTTCGTCGGGATCGCCGGCAGCGAAGCCGTCGATCAGCGTGGCGGTGCTGGTGTGTCGGGGCGCGTCGTCTGCGGCCATATCAGACCGCCAGGTCTTCGCCGTCGGTTTCCGGCAGCTTCTGCAGTAGCAGCTTGTCGATGCGCGCACCGTCCAGGTCGACGACTTCGAAGCGCCAGCCGGCCCATTCCAGTTGCTCGCCCACGTGCGGGATGCGGCCGAAGCGCTCGATCATCATGCCCGCGAGGGTGTTGTACTCGTCGTCGTCGGGCAGGGCCACGCCGCCCAGCAGTTCGCGCAGGTCGTCGTTGGGTAGCGAGCCGTCCACCAGCAGCGAGCCGTCGTCGCGGACCACGACCAGCGGGGCTTCGTCGATATTGTGCTCGGCGGCCTGCAGACGACCGACCACGGCGCCCATCAGATCGCTCTGGGTCACCAGGCCCTGGATCTCACCGTACTCGTCCACGACCAGCGCCAGCGACTGCTGTTCTTCGCGGAAGATCTCCAGCAGCTTCATCGCGTGGGTGGACTCGGAGACGAACAGCGGTTCGCGCAGCTTGATGAAGAGGTCCGGCTTCGCCGCCCCCAATGCCGGTAGCAGCGACTTCACTTCGAGCACGCCGACCACGTCCTGGTCGCTGCCGCGATACACCGGGAAGCGCGAGAACGCGGACTCGTGCATCGTCTCCAGGTTGTCCTCGTAGGAGGCGGCGGCATCCAGCCAGACGATCTTCTTGCGCGGGGTCATCAGACTGTCGGCGGTCCGGTCGCCGAGCCTTAGCACCCGATTGACCATGTTGCGTTCGTCGGCGTCGATCACGCCCTGCTCATGACTCTCGGTCACCAGCATGCGGATCTCTTCTTCCGTCACGGCTGCCCGGTTGTCGTCGCGGATGCCCAGCATGCGCAGCACGCCGCGGTTGATCGCACCCAGCACGAACACGACCGGGCGTGCGATGCGCGACAGCCAGTCCAGCGGGATCGCCACGACGGAAGCGATGGACTCGGCGTTGGTCAGCGCGAGGCGCTTCGGGATCAATTCGCCGAAGATGACCGAGCTGGCCGTGATCAGGGTTACTGCCGTGCCGACGCCGATCGGCGTGGTATAGCGCTGCGCGCCGGGCCAGATATCCGCCAGCCATGACGAGATCATCTGGCCGATGGCGTCGCCGCCGAACATGCCGGTGAGAATGCCCAAGCCGGTGATGCCCACTTGCACGGTGGAAAGCAGATTGTCCGGATGCTCCGCCAGATGCAGGGCCACGCGAGCGCCGCGGCTCTCCTGCGCCATCTGCTTGAGCTTGAGTTTGCGCGACGTCATCAGCGCCATCTCCGACAAGGCGAAGAAAGCATTGATGACGATCAGGAAGGCGACGATTAGCAGCTCGAGCACGGCGCCTCCCGGTCAGAAAGGTGGAGGGCCGGCGAGGCGGGCGGGGTCTGTCGCGGGGGACAGTGGGGGGGAGTAGGGTCGTCGTCCATAGGGTGCACCCCAGGGGGCGCGGGGCGAGTTTAGCAAACGGCCCCGTAGACGAGACGCGAAGCTGAACAAGACGTTTGGCTAATGCGACCCCCGGAAACCTCTCGGCAAACCGCGTCGGACTGTCCGTCCGAGTCATGAAACGGTCATAATTCCGCCCCTGAAGCCGTCCATCCCGTGACGGTGGGACCGCCCGATGTTCTCCCTCCAGACGATCTTCGGCTCCGGCCAGCAGTTCTATACGCTGTTGGACGAGGCCGCCCAAGCTGCCCACGACAGCACCAAGGCCCTGCACACCATGATGAAGGCCACCGACCGCCAGCCGGCGCTCGATGCCTTCAAGCTGGCGCGCCTGCGCGAGCGCGCGGCCTCGGATAAGATCGGTAAGGCATTAGTGGACAGCTTCATCACCCCGATCGAGCGCGAGGACATCGAGGCCTTGGGCTCGGCGCTGTACAAGATCCCGAAGCAGGTCGAGAAGTTCGCCGACCGCTACTCGCTGGCCATCCAACACCTGGAAGGCATCGACTTCGCGCCGCGCGCGGCGATGCTGGAGCAGGCCGCCGCCGTGGTCGTGGACATGGTCCACGAGATCAAGAAGATGAACATCGATCGGATGACCTCGCTCAACGAGAAGCTGCGCGCGATCGAGAACGAGGCCGACCGGTTGATGCTGGAGCTGTACCGCGACATCTACTCCGGTCGCCTGGACCACCTGCAGATGTTCCTGCTGAAGGAGTTCTTCGAGATCCTGGAAAAGGCCATCGACCGCTGCCGCGAGGCCGGCGTGGTGGCGTACCAGATCGTCCTCAAGAACAGCTGACGGGTCGCGCCCATGCTTACCCTCGTGCTGGTGGTGATCTTCGCCGCGCTCGTCTTCGAGTTCATCAACGGCTTCCACGACACCGCCAACTCCATCGCCACGGTCGTCGCCACCAAGGTGCTGTCGCCGGGCCAGGCGGTGATGCTGGCGGCCGGCATGAACCTGATCGGTGCGCTGACCGGTACCGCGGTCGCCAAGACGATCGCCTCTGGCCTGATCGATACCAATGTGGTGCAGGTCACCTCGCAGGTAATTCTGTGCGCCCTGCTGGGCGGCATCATCTGGAACCTCATCACCTGGTGGAAAGGCCTGCCGTCCTCGTCCTCGCACGCGCTGATCGGTGGCCTGTGCGGCGCCGCGCTTGCGGCCGCGCACAACGACTGGGCCGCGCTGATCTGGTCGCAGGCGGCCGGCGACTGGACGCAGAACAAGGGCATCCTGTGGAAGGTCGTGCTGCCGATGATCACCTCGCCAGTGGCGGGCTTCCTGCTCGGCATCGTGGTGATGGTGGCGCTGTGGGGGCTGATCGTCCTGTTCGCGCGCATCGGCGGCTGGCTGGGCCGGCTCGCGCGCCCGCACTTCGTCAACAAGTTCTTCGGCAAAGCGCAGATCCTGTCCGCCGCCTACATGGGTTATGCGCACGGCCACAACGACGCGCAGAAGACCATGGGCATCATCGCGCTGACGCTGTTCGGCGCCGAAGCGACCGGTGCGCTCGACGACCTTCCGGGGTGGCTGGCGTTCCTGCATCCCGGCAGCGCCGGCGAGCAGGACATCGCCATGTGGATCGTCATCACCTGCGCCATCGTGATGGCGCTGGGCACCGCCTCGGGCGGCTGGAAGATCATCAAGACCCTCGGTCACAAGATGGTGAAGCTGCACCCGATCAACGGCTTCGCCGCGGAGACCAGCTCGGCCACCATCCTGACCGTCGCTGCGCACTTCGGCATGCCGGTCTCGACCACGCACAGCATCTCCACTGCAATCATGGGCGTAGGCTTCGCGAAGAACCCGCGCGCACTGAAGTTCAGCGTGATCGAGCGCATCCTGTGGGCGTGGGTGTTGACGATTCCCGCTGCCGGCGGCATCGCCTACGGTCTGTTGCGTCTGCTGGAATCGATCGGCTGGGCGTGATTCCCGCCGTGCCCACACCACGAAAAACGCCGGGCTTGCCCGGCGTTTTTTTGTGGTGCTGAGTGCGCGATGGCGGGCCTGGGCCCGCCCTACAGCAGGTCGCCTTCTGCCGATAGCGCGCGCTCCATGCTGTCGCCGAGGCCGCCGATCTCCAGCACCAGGCGGTCCACCTCGGCCGGGCTGAGGCTTTCGTAGGGGCGGTTCTCGCACAGCTGCAGGTAGGGCACCCCGTCGAGTTCGCCGATGGCCAGGTAGCCCACGCTGCTCTGCCAATTGAACTTAAGCGCACGCTTGGCGTCGATGCCGGTCATGGGTGCGATCACCGTGCTCACGCGCAGATAGCCGCGCTCGTCGTCGTTGCCCAGTTCGGATAGGAAGATCGCCTGGTGCCGCTTGCCGTTCCCCAGCGACAGTTCCACGCAGGCCACGAAGGGGTCGTGCATGGTGACCTTGTAGCCCGAAGAATTCAGGTGACCGCGAACCTGTTCGAAGTTTTCCATGGCGTGCTCCGGTGTTGCCGATGCCGCTATGCTAATCCGGCATGAGCGCCAAGTCTCCCGAAGACCGCATCCTGGCCGCGATCCGCGCAATCCCGCGCGGGCAGGTGGCCGGCTATGGCGAAGTCGCGCACCGTGCGGGCCTGCCGGGGCGGGCGCGGCTGGCGGCGCGCATCCTCAGCCAGAACGACGACCCTGGACTGCCCTGGCACCGCGTGCTGCGCTCGGACGGGCGCATCGCGTTCCCTGAGGGCTCGCGGGCCTATCGCGAGCAGAGCCAGCGCCTGCGTGCGGAGGGCGTAAAGGTGGAGAACGGGCGGGTGAAGCGTCCGCGCAGGACCGACACGCTTGACGAGGCGCTGTGGGGCCCGGGCCAGCCTTAACGTGAGACACGTATCATGGCGGCAGATGCCATGAGGACCGCCATGTTTCCCCGATTGCTGCCCGTCACCCGTAACCTGCTGATTGCCAATGTCGCCGTCTATGTCCTGCAATTGTTGCTGGGCGGGGCGTTCGACATGTTGTTTGCGCTGAGGCCGGTCGGCTATGGCTTCATGCCGTGGCAGTTGCTGACGTATGGCTTCATGCACGATACGTCGGGACTCGCACACCTGGCGTTCAACATGCTCGCGTTGTGGATGTTCGGCAGTCCGCTGGAACAGACCTGGGGTCCGAAGCGTTTCCTTACCTATTACCTGGTCTGCATCGTGGGTGCAGGTCTGCTGCAACTCGGCGTGGGTTGGTGGATGGTGAGCAACGGGGGTATGCCGTATCCCACGGTGGGCGCGTCAGGTGGCGTGTTCGGGCTGTTACTCGGCTACGGGATGCTCTTCCCGAACAATCGCATGATCATCTTCCCATTGCCGATGGAGATCCGCGCGCGGACGCTGGTGATCATCTACGCCGTGCTCGCCCTGCTGATGGGGTTCACAGGCCTGCAGCCTGGCGTGGCCCATTTCGCCCACCTCGGCGGCATGGTGTTCGGCTGGCTGATGATCCGTTACTGGCGTGGCCAACCACCGTTCGGGCGCGGCCGGAAGGGTCCGCCCCGCATGCGCATCGTCAAGTGATGCTGCGATAGAAAAACGGCGCGGAATTCCGCGCCGTTCTCGTGCCGTCTTTCGCGAAAGCCTTAGCGCCAGACGCGGATCTGCTCCGCCTCGCTGGCCTGCATCGGCTGGCCGGCCTTGCAAGTGAACGCCTGCGCGAAGGACGGTTGCTGCGTGAGCGGGCCGTTGGCGCGCCACTGGCCGGGCGCATGCACATCCACCGCTGCGCGCTGCGCAGCTTCGGTCTCGGACAGGTTCTGCGCCCACAGCGTGGCCCAAGCCTTGTAGAACGACTGCTTCGCCGCGGCGTTGGCCTGCGGTTCGGCGGTCGCGAACGCATCCCATGCCAGTTCGACGCCCGCGAGGTCGGCGAGGTTCTCGTCCTGGGTCAGCGCGCCATTGACCTTGACGTTCTTCAGGTCGGGATAAGCGTACGCGCCGTACTGCGTGGCGACCTTGCTGCCCAACGCATTCCATGCGGCCACGTCGGCCGGACTCCACCAGTCGCGCAGCTGGCCCTTGGCATCGACCATGCGGCCCTTGCTGTCGAAGCCGCGGCTCAGCTCGTGGCCGACCAGTGCACCGAACGCGCCGTACTGCACGGCCGCCGGCTGCTTCGCATCAAAGATTTCTTCCTGCAGCACGGCGGCGGTGACGATCAGGCGGTTCTGCGCCAGGTCGTACGCCAGCGCTGGCTGCTGAGGCAGCACGTCCCAGCGACGATCGGCGTTGCCCTTGCCGATGCGCTTCATCTCTTCGCGATGGCGCCAGGTGGACGCGATCAGGATGTTGCCGCCGAAGCTGCCGCGACCCATCGGCTGCACGCTGTAGTCGAGGTCGCGCCTGGGTGTACTGACTTCGATCTTCAGCTTGTCCAGCTTCGCCTTGCCCTCGGCCTTGGCGGCGTCGCTCAGCCAGCTGCTGCGCTCGATGCCGCGGCCCAGCGCGTCACGCACCTGGCCGGCGATCTGCTCGGCACGACGCTTGTGGTCGGACGGGACATACCGCTCGGCGTACTCCTTGCCCAGCATCGGGCCGGCGGCGAGGTTGATGGCGTCGAGCACCTGACGCCAGCGCGGTGCCGGTGCGGCATCACCCCGCAGCACGCGGCCGCGGAAGTCGAACTCCGCGTCGCGGAACGGCTTGGCCAGATAAGGCGCCATCGCATCGCCCACGCGCCAGCGCAGGTAGGCCTTCCACTGGTCGGGCTTGAGGCTGGCGACCAGTCCGTCGAGGCGCTTGAACAGGGCCGGGTCGGCGAGCGACACGGTGTCGTCGCTGACGCCCTGCGCCTTGAGGAAGGCATCGAGCTGCAGGTTGCGGTACTGCTTGCCCAAGTCCTTAGTCGGCACCGGCGCGTAGTTGGCGAACGGGCTGCGCAGGTCGACGATCGGCTTCGACACCTGTGCCAGGCGCGATTCCAGATCGATCACGAGGGCGGATTCGGCATCCAGCTTCGCGGCCGGCGTACCGGTCAGCGCCAGCACCTGCTTCACGTAGGCGCGGTAACGGCCCAGCAGTTCGCGCGTATCGGCGTCGCTGCGGGTGTAGTAGGCGGGGTCGGGCAGGCCCAGGCCGCCCTGCATGAAGTAGCCGATATGGCGGTCAAGCGCCTGCAGATCGACGTCCGGGCTGAAGTTGAACGCCACTGGGATGCCGACCTGGTGCAGCGCGGCGATGGCTGGCGCGACGTCCTTGGGCTTCTTGATGGCGTTGATGCGGTCCAGCAGCGGCGCGATCGGCTTGGCGCCATCGGCTTCCACCGCGGCTTCGTCCAGGCCGCTCGCCCAGAAGTCGCCCAGCAGCTTCTGCACGTTGCCTTGCGGCGACTTCATCGCTGCGTCGAGCAGGGCGCGCTGCTGCTCCAACGTGCGCTCGCGGAAGGCACCCAGGACGCTCACGCCGCCTTCGCCGGCGGGGACGGGGTGGCTCTTCAGCCAGGCGGCGTTGGTCGCGGAGTAGAAGTCGGTGCACTCCGCGCTGACGGCGGGGGCACGCGCGGCGCGCTTCTTGCGCTGCGCATCGGCATCCGGGGCGCCCAGGGCCAGGACCAGGGCGAGAGCGATCAGGGTGGGACGGCCGAGTGCGGTGCGCGGGAGGGACATCAGGGGTGCTTCCGTGATTCAGGGGTCGGGCGATTCTAGCAAGGGCGCCGCGGGCCTCCTGTCACGCCATCGTGCAAATCCCGCCCTACTTGGCGGCGCCAACCGGCCCTGTGTCACAGACTTCGCCGTCAGCATGCATCCGCACGGTCAGGAAAGGAAAAGGCCCGGACAAGCCGGGCCTTTTCGGGTTACGCCAGGTACTCGCTTACCAGATCACGACCTGCTGGTCGCCACCGCGCATCATTGCGTCGCCGGCCTTGCAGGAGAACGCCGCGGCGAACGTCGGCAGGTTCGACGGCGCACCGATGGCGCGGAACTGCGCCGGGGCGTGCTCGTCGGTGGCGATGCGGTTCTTCAGCTCTTCCGGGGTGAAGTTGCGGCGCCACACCGTGGCCCAGTTGAGGAAGAAGCGCTGGTCGCGGGTCAGGCCGTCGGTCTTCGGGTCCGGCGTGCCTTCGGTGGCCTTCTTCATCGCGTCGTAGGCCGTGGCCAGGCCGCCCAGGTCGGCGATGTTCTCGCCCAGGGTGTGGTTGCCGTTGATCTTCTGGCCGTCGGCGGTGCGGTAGCCGTCGAACTGCGCCACCAGCTTGCCGGTCAACGCCTTGAAGCCCTTGGAATCGGCTTCGCTCCACCAGTTCTCGAACTTGCCGGTCGGGCCGAAGCGACTGCCCTGGTCGTCATAGCCGTGGGTCATCTCATGGCCGATCACCGCGCCGATGCCACCGTAGTTCATTTCATCCGTGGCGTTCGGATCGAAGAACGGCGGCTGCAGGATAGCGGCCGGGAACACGATCTCGTTCTGGAACGGGTTGTAGTACGCGTTGACCATCTGCGGCGGCATGCCCCATTCGGTCTTGTCGACGGGTTTGCCGATCTTGCCCAGGTCGAACTTGTAGTTGAACTCCTGCGCGGCCAGCACGTTGCCGATGTAGCTGTCGCGGCTGGTGGACAGGCCGGCCCAGTCGCGCCACTTGTCGGGGTAGCCGATCTTGGTCGTGAACGCGGCCTGCTTCTCCGTCGCCTTGGCCTTGGTTTCGTCGCTCATCCAGGCGAGGTTCTGAATGCGCGCCTTGAGCGCGGCGCCCAGATTCGCGACGAGGGTTTCCATCTTGGCCTTGGCTTCCGGCGAGAACGCGACCTTCACGTACATCTGACCCAGCGCTTCACCGCTCTGGTTCTCGATGGTGGACAGTACGCGCTTCCAGCGGGGTTCGATTTCCTTCTGGCCGCGCAGCGTCTTGTTGTAGAAGTTGAACTGCTCGTTGGCGAACGCGTCGCTCAGGTAAGGAGCGGCGCCATCGACGGTGTGGAAACGCAGGTACGCGCGCCACGTCGCCGCATCGGTATCGCCGAGCATCTTGCTGACTTCCTGGTGGAAGGACGGGATGGCCAGCGAGAACTGCTGCAGGCCGGTCACGCCTTGCGATTCGAGGAACTTGGTCCACGAGAAATTCGGCGTCAGCTTGTCGGCGTCCGCGACGGACACCATGTTGTTGTACAGGCTGACATCGCGCGACAGGTCTTCGCGCGATTTGGACGCCTTCGCCAGGCGCGTTTCGAAGGCCATGATGCCGGTCGCCTGCTTCTGGGCGTCGGCAGTGGCCACGCCGGACAGTTCCAGTACCTTGGCGATGTGCGCCACGTAGGCGTCGCGGATGTCCTTCTTGTCGGCGTCGAAGTAGTAATTCTTGTCCGGCAGGCCCAGGCCGCCCTGCATGGCCACCGCGGTGTTCATGTCGGGATTGCTGAATTCCGGCAGCGCGCCGAAGCCGAACAGGAAGTTCTGTCCCTTGGCCGCCGTCTGCTGGAGGTACGCCACGATGGCGTCCTTGTCCTGCAGGCCGTCGATCGACTTCAGCATCGGCACGATCGGCTCGATGCCCTGTGCGTTGGCCTTGGCTTCATCCATGCCGGTCGCCCAGAGGTCGCCGACGATCTTCTCCACGCCGGTCGCACCGGCGTGTGCAGCGGCCTGCTCGGCCAACTGCTTCTGCACGGCGGTGGAACGCTCGTCCAGCATCTCGAAGGCGCCCCAACTGGTGCGGTCGCTCGGGATCGCATTGGCGGCCAGCCACTTGCCGTTGGCGTAGCCGGCGAAGTCGGCGCAAGCATTCTTGGTGGTGTCGAGGTCGGCGATCTGGAAGCGGTTGACGCCCGGCAGGGTGCTTTCGTCCAGCTTGAGTTCCAGCGCGTCAGGCGCTTTCGCGGCCGTGTCGGCGGCCGGGGCGGCCTCTTCCTTCTTGGCGCACGCGGCCAGTGCGGCGGCCACGGCGAGCGAAAGCATCAGGATCTGGGGTTTGCGGGCAATCACGGTCTACTCCGGCCCCGGGGAGGGGCAATGGAAAAAAGGAACCCCCGGGCGGGGGCGTGCGGGGACTCTACGCCTGCCCGCATAAGGGCAGGTGTGTCGAAGGTCATGGGTGGCACCACGGAAACCGGTGGTAGGCGCATCGCCTTCAGCCTCGCGCCATCGGCGGTGCAAAAACGGCCGATTTCGCCCCCTGGCAGGCGGCATACTCATCGGCCTCAGGCAGAGGAGGGCATCCCCATGCAGGTTCATTTCCATGGCGCGGCCGGCGAGGTCACCGGCTCGATGCACCTGGTCGAAGCGGCAGGCAAGCGCGTGCTGCTGGATTGCGGCTTGATCCAGGGCAGTCGGGAGGCGGAGGCGCGCAACGCAGAGCCGTTCCCCTTCGGTCCGTCGACGCTTGATGCGCTGGTGCTCAGCCACGCCCACATCGATCACATCGGGCGCGTGCCGCTGCTGGTGAAGCGCGGGTTCCGCGGACCGATCTATACCCAGCAGGCCAGCGCCGAGCTGATGCGGATCATGCTGATGGATGCGGCCTCGCTCTCCGAATCGGAGGCCGAGCGCGCCAATCGACATCTTCGGAAGGGACAAATCCCGGCCGAACCCCTGTTCGCCGACGACGACGTGCAGCAGGCGATGCAGCAGGTGCAGCCACTGCCTTACGACACGCGCACGACGATCGTGCCAGGCGTGGATATCGCCTTGCGCGATGCGGGCCATATCCTGGGTTCGGCAATCGTCGAACTCTGGGCCGACGGCCGCAAGCTGGTGTTCTCGGGAGACCTCGGCCCGAAAGGGACGCCGATCCTGCGCGACCCCGCCGTGGTGCGCCAGGCGGATCTTCTGCTGATGGAATCCACCTACGGCGACCGCAACCATCGCGACCGCCCGGAGACCGTGCGCGAACTGGGCGACATCTTCGAACACGCTTGGCGCGATCGCGGCAATGTGCTCATCCCTGCGTTCGCGGTAGGACGCACGCAGGAACTGCTGTACTGGTTCGCACGCAACTGGGATGCGTGGAAGCTCGAGCGCTGGCGGATATTCCTCGACAGTCCGATGGCCGCCAAGGTGGTGAACGTCTACGCGCGCCACCATGGCCTGTTCGACGAAGATGCGCGCCGGGTGTGGTCGCAGTCGCCGAACCCGTTCCGGCTGCCGAACCTGCATGTCGCGGAAACCACACAGCAATCGATGGCGATCAACCAGGTCGAGAACGGCGCGATCATCATCGCCGGCTCCGGCATGGCCAATGGGGGACGCATCCAGCATCACCTGCGTTACAACCTAGGACGCCGCAATGCGCACGTGGTGTTCGTCGGTTACCAAGCCGAAGGCACGCTGGGTCGGCGGTTGGTGGATGGCGCGGCGTGGGCCCGCATCCATGGTCGCGACTATCGCGTCAATGCGCAGCGCCACACGGTGGGTGGGCTGTCCGCGCACACCGATCAGCATGGGTTGATGGAATGGTACGGCCAGTTCCAACCCTCGCCACCGCTCGTGCTGGTGCACGGCGAAGACAAAGCCCGCGAAGCGCTCGCCGGCGAGATAGGCGAGCGGCATGGGGCGACGGTGGAGCTGGCGCGTCCGGGAATGACGGTCGACGTTTGAGGTGACCGGGGGGCCGCGGCCCCTAAACGCGCGTGGCGGAAATGCCGACGGGTTCGTGTTCGCCGGTATGGCTGAAGCTGCGGTTACGGCCGGTTTGCTTGGCGCGATACAACGCGGCGTCGGCGCGGTCGAATACGTCCTCCGGGCCGAGGTCGTCCCCGGACTGGAAGGTGTGAATGCCGATGCTGGCGGTGAACGGCGGTGATGCGCTCGCATTCGCGCCATGCGGCTTGCGGCCAAGGTTGGCGAGGTCCACATGGATCGTGGTGGCGATGGTCGCTGCCGCCTGCGCCGAGGTTTCCGGCAGCAGCACGGCGAATTCATCCCCGCCCAGGCGCGCGACCAGATCGCGCGGGCGCCGCGCGCGGCTGCGCAACACGCGGCCCAGCGCCTTCAATGCCGCGTCGCCCACGGTATGCCCTTGGCTGTCGTTGAGCTGCTTGAAGTGATCGATATCCATCACCAGCAGCGACAGCGGCTGGCCGCTGCGGCGCGCGACGCGCAATTCCTGATCCAACGCCTGATCGAAGCGCGAGCGGTTGGCCAAGCCGGTCAGCGCATCGGACTGGGCCTGTTTGTGAGTGCGACGCAGCAGCCGATAGATCCACAGCGACGCGCCCAGCGCGAGCACGAGCAGCGCCGGAACCGGCGAGAACCATGCGTGTCCGTAGCGCAGTAGCACCACCGACAGCACCACCGCACCGGCCATCGTCATCACGGTAGGCAACCACACTCGACGCAGGCCAGGCAGTGCGGACAGCAGCAGCGGCAGCGCCGCGAGCAATGCGGACAGCAGCGCCTGCCACCCTTCGCCCAACGGCGTGATGGCGGCATCTTTCAACAGCATGTTCAGCAGATTGGCCTGATAGTCCGCCCCGCTCATGCCGGCATTGAGCGGCTGCCCCGGCGCGCGCGCGTACTGGCCCATGCCGGTTGCATTCACGCCCACGACGATCCAGTTGCCCCGTAATGTCGAGGGGGGAATGCGCTGGTTGAGCACGTCCGTGTAGGACACGTGCCGGAACGCATTGGGCGGTGAAGCGAAGGGAATGCGCACTTCATGGTCGCGCACCCAGTCGTCCTGGGCGGGGGCGGGTGCGTCCGTCGTCACCAGGCGCCGGCCCGGCAGCTCCGGTGCGCCGCCGTTGGGCTGATCGAGCTGCAACAGCGCCAGGGCCAGGGCAGGCCAATGCGGCGACCCCAGGCCGGCACGCAGGTACACGCTGCGCGCCACACCGTCTTCGTCGAGCACCATCTCCGCGTGGCCCAGCGAGGCGGCCGAGGCCGCGAACTCCGGGATCGGCATCAGTTCCACGCTGGCGCCGTTGCGCTGGACGGGCTCGGCGAGCACTGGCAGCACTACACGGCCGCTGCGACTGATCGCGCGCGCCAACAGCGCATCCCCCTCGGGATCGAAGAGCGCGGGTTCCGACAGCAGGATGTTGAAGGCAATGCCCTTGGTCTCCGCCAGGCGCAAGCGATCGACCAGTTGCGCATGCACGCGGCGCGACCACGGCCAGCGGCCTAGTTCGGCCAGGCTCTTCTGGTCGATGTCGACCACGACGATGCGCGGGTCGGCCTCCGGTGCGGCACCGCGCACCAGCCGGTCATACACCCAGGCATCCGGTGTGGCCGTCAGGCCCGACAATGTCACCAGCACCGCGAGCGCAGCCGCACCCACCGCCGTCAGCAGGCGGGGTTTCCACTTCGGCGCGGGCGCAGGGGTACTCACAGGGCGAGCAGTATGAGCAACGCCCCCGCCCCAGCGCCAATCTTGCAGAGGCGGCAGGGTACTTCGACCACTTGAGGACGGGGGAAGGGACCCTCGAAGCCGTCCGCGTCGATGGTCTGGGCACGGAGGTACCAGGTGCCGCTACGCAGGCGGGGCAGGGTGATTTCGGCCTCGCTGACGGTCTCATCCACGGTCACTTCCCGGAAATCCGCGGTCCGCGACATCTGGAAGCGGTAGCGCTGCCCCGGCTGGCCTGCGGGCCAGCGGAACGTCACGTGCCGTCTGTCCCCGGCTTCTGCGGCACTGCCGTCGATAGAGGTGACCTCGGCCAGCGGGCGCAGGGTGAAGGCGACCGCGTCCCCGAACGGCCCCGTCCTGCCGACGCGGTCCACGCTGCGGATACGCCAGATGTAATCGCCCGGCGGCAATTGCGGCAGCGCGGCCGACGTGGCGTCTTTCACGCGGGCGTGCGCGATCGGCTGCGAGAAGCCAGTGGCGCCCGCCACCTCGTAGTCGTAGGCCGCCGCGCCGGGGGCTTGGGTCCAGCTCAACGCAACGTCGGGAGTGCGCACGACGCTGGCCGCCACCGGCGCGATCGAATAGGGCGCTTGTAGCAATCCGTCCACCTGCAGTTGCGCCACCGCGTCGCGGCCTTCCAGCCCGCGGGCGTCGATCGCGCGCACACGCACGTGGTAACGGCCTTCCTCGAGCGGCGGCAGCGTGTAGCCGGGCGTGTCGACCAAGGAGTCCACTTGCAGGCTGTCGAAACGCACGTGTTCGCTAATCTGGACGCGGTACTGCTGCGCACCCGCCACGGCCGGCCAGGTCAGCGGTGCGCGCGTCACCTGCGGGGCGGGCACGAGCCCGGACAGGTCCGGCGCAGCCAGAAGGGCAACCGGTGTCACCGCGGCCTGATCGGGCGCCACCACGGCGCCGTATCCGCGTTGCACCAAAGCACGCTTCGCACCGGCGCTGACCGCCACCCGTCCTTCCAGTACTTCGGTCTGTGTGCCTGTCGCATCGGCCTCCACGCGGAAGCGGGTACCACGCACGGCGGACGATGCGCTGGGCGTATCGACGATGAAGTTCGCGGCGGGACCGCGCAGGTGGCGTACATCGTTGCCGATGCGTCCGCGCTGCAGGCGCAGGCGCGTGTCGGCGATGCCGGAACGACCAAGCCGCGTCAGTCGCTCCAACAGCAACTCGCTGTCGCCAAGCAGCAGCAGGCGAGAGCCGTCGGCGAACTGCAGGCTGAGGGTCGCTTCAGGCGAGGTTTTCACGACGGCGCCGCTGCCAAGCGACATGCCTGCCGTCACCGGCGCCGCGCGGCCAGACGAGGTTTGCGACTGGGCGTCGCCGCGCACCGCCACCACCTTGGCGCGCGCAGGTTGGCGATGCAGCCACTGCACGGGAATGCGCAACGTGCTGCCTGGCGCAAGTTGGTAGGGGTCGGCGACGCGGTTGTGTTCCTGCAAGCGCTGCCAAGGCACGGACGGCGTCAGGTATTCGCCAGCGACATCCCACAGCGTGTCGCCCGGACGGACGCGATATGTCCATTCCTGGGCTTTTGCCGGGCACACCAGGGCAAGCAGGAGCACAAGCCCCCACCCTTGCCATCCGATCCGTTGGATCGCTTCCCTCTGCATTGATGTCCCCCGCTGTCACAAAAGTGTTGCGTTGGTCACAATTATAGAAGAAACGCCGTACGCGACTGGCCGGCAAACGGCCTTTCTCACGTCACATTAGCTCTGATCGTGTCAGCCGTCCCATGTCAGGGCGTCGCGCCCCACAGCGCCGCGATCCGGCGTGCCAGCGAATAGGGCTCAGGTTCGTTCCGATTGGTCAGCACGATCACCGTCAAACGGCGATCGGGAAAGCGCAGCAGCACGTTGCGGAAACCAATGCTCTCGCCCGAATGCCACTGCATTCGGCCCTGTAGTCGCCATCCGAAACCGTAATGCGCTACGTCCGTCTCCGGGGTCGACGTGCTGGGGCGCACTGCCAAGGCCCGCGAGGAAGAGGAGAGCAGGCGATCGTCGTACCAGGCAGCGTCCCACCGCGCCAGGTCGATCAGCGAGGAATAGATGCCGCCATCGCCGAGCACCGCGCTGGTTGTGCTCTGATCGGTGCGCTGCCATCGCCCCTGCAACAAGCTGTAACCGTAAGCGCGCGATGCGACGGCGGGGCCCACGTCTTCGCGCGCAAGCGTCTGCGTCATGCCGAGCGGCAAGAACACGCGTGCCTGCAGGAACTCGGCGTAACGCTTGCCGGATGCCCGTTCCACCACCAGTGCCAGCAATGCGTAGCCGCTGTTGCTGTAGCGGTAGTCGCTGCCGGGAGCGAAGTAGAGGCGTTCCGGGCGCTCGAGCAGGCGCAGGACATCGGCGTCGTGCACTTGCGCCGTCTGGCCTTCCGGAACGAGGTCTTCGTAATCGATCAGGCCCGAGGTGTGGCTCAACAGGTGGCGCAGGGTCACGGCGTCCGCGGACGAGGGCAAGGAGGGCAGCCACCGGCGAATGGGGTCGTCGAGGGTGAGGGCGCCATCTTCCTCGAGCAGCAGTACACATGCGGCAGTGAACTGCTTGCTGATGGAAGCGAGCCGATATTGCGTGGCCGGCGAGGCGACGCGGCCGGTCTCACGATCGGCCATGCCGTAGCTGCGTTCGAACGCAGGCTTCCCGTCCTCCAGCACCAGCACGGATGCCCCTGGCGCGTCGCCGCTGTACTCCTGCATCCATGCGTCGATCGTGGTGTCGCGCGATACGGCGCTTGCCTCTCCCATCGCCATGATCATCGCTCCCAGCATCCAGATCGTTTTCATTGGCCATCCCGTGATGGAACGAAGGACGCCTAGCCTACCTGCGGGCGTCAATCCGTCGAAGCTTCCTCACGCAGCGCCTGTTCGCGCTCCCTGCCCAGATAGAGGCGGATGCCGTGGCGCATCAGATACAGCAGCGGGATCAGCGCGATCGCCGCGAGCATTTTGTACGCGTAGTTCACCGTGCTGACCGCCAGGAACAGCGACGTGGGCCACTTCTGCGGTCCCAGCACGAAGGCGATGTAGATCACCACGAAACTGTCCACCAGTTGAGAGATCGCAGTGGAGCCTGTGGCGCGCAACCACACCCAGCGTTCGCCGGTGGCTTCGCGGATCCGGTGGAACACTGAGACGTCGATCAACTGGCCAACCAGGAAGGCCACCACCGAGCCGGCGATTGTCCACATGCCCTGGCCGAAGATCGCGGCGAACGCCTTCTGGTAGTCCGGTACGCCCTGCGCCTGTGCCGCTTCCACCCACCAGCCTGCCGGCGCCAGCGCGATGGCAGCGAAGGCGAACAAGAAGCCGTAGACGATCAGCGCTACCGCCAGCCATGAGATGAAGCGCACGCCGCGCTTGCCGAAGAACTCGTTGATGGTGTCGGTCAGGATGAACACGAACGGCCACAGCAGTGTGCCGGCGGTGAAACTGAGCGAGCCCGTCTGGCCGAACAGGTTCCATTCCAGCGGCGCGATGCCGAGCGTGTCTTCCAACGCGAAGATCTTGACGCCGATGAATTCGGCCAGCACTGCGTTCGCGCAGAACACCGCCGCCAGCACGATGAAGAGGCGGACCGCGCGATCATCCAGCGTGCGCGGTGCGTTCATCGGTCAGCGTTCCCCGGCGCGGGTGAAGGGCATGGTTTCCGGCGCGACGGCACCGCCGGAGATGATGAAGCTCATCGCCTGGTCCACGGTCCAGTCGGTGGGTGTGAGCAGTTCGACGGGGACGATTTCAAGGTAGCCTGAGGTCGGATTCGGCGTGGTCGGAACGTAGACCGCCGCCAATTCGCGGCCACTGCCTTCCTCGCGGATCACGCGCGTCACCAGGCCAACCGATTTCATGTCCCGGTGCGGGAAGTCGATCAGCACAACCCGCTGCGTGCTACCCGGCTTGGTCTCGAGCATGTCCAGCAGCTTGCGCGCGCTGGTGTAGATGACGTTCGCCAGCGGTACCCGTGCGATCAGCGCCTCGAACCAGCTCAGCAACCGTTGGCCGACGACGCGACGCGTGAGCGCGCCGACCGCGAGGATCACGAACAGCGTGGCCACCATCGCGATGGTGTTCTGCACCCACAAACCATTGAACCAGCCCAGCGACTGCGGGAACGTCGCCGCGATCCGGTGCGACAGCGGCTCCACCCACGGCTTGCTGATGTCCGAGAGCAGGACGAAGACGAACTTGACGACGACCCAGGTCAGCCAGATGGGCAGCAGGGTGAGCAAGCCGGTGATGAAGAGCTTCTGCACCGAGGCGCGGTGCTGCGGATGGTCGGGGGGCATGGGCCTATTGTAGGCCGCCACACGGTTGGGACTGTAGCGCCATCCGTGGAACGCCGTGACGCCGTCCGGGGCTCATCCGGTCGTCGTGCGCGCCTCGGGCTTCAGACGCACGTAGATCTGCTTGCGTACCCGGGCGACGACTTCGTTCTGGGCATTGAAGACGTCCGCGGGCATCCAGCGCAGGTGCTTCTGACCGTTGGCCGCTTCGGCGCGGATCTCCTGCAGCACGCGCTCGTCCAGGCGGAATTCGGCGTGCAGCGTGCCCTTGCCGGGTTTCACGAACTCGATCTCGGCGGCCTTGTCCCAGACGTAGTAGTCCGGCCCCAGGCGCTCCTTGGCCAGGATCATCCAGAACGGATCGGTCATGGCGAACAGGCTGCCGCCGAAATGGGTGCCCACGTAGTTGCGGTTCCAAGGCCGCATGCGCAGTTCGACGCGCGCGAAGCTCCAGTCGTGGGCCATTTCGGTGACATGGATGCCGCTGAGCAGGAACGGCGGCCAGACGTTGAAGATGTGCCGCAGGGTAGAGGGCTTCATGGGTACTGCACGTGCAAGGGTCGGTACGAAGGGTTTCGGTGATCAGAACAGCAGGGAGGACATCTTCCGGCGGTACTGGCTGACGAGGGCGTCGTCCTCGATTACCCGGAACGCGTCGATCAGGCTCTTGCGGGCGAGTCCGTCCTCGTAGGCGCGATCCCGCTTCAGCATCTCGAGGAAGTGTTCGAGGGCCGATTCCGAATCGCCGGCGACCAGCGCATGCACGCCCAACAGGTGGCGTGCGCGCAGGTCGTCCGGATTGGCCTGGACGGCAGTGCGCAGGGCCTCGAGCGACGGCGCGTCCTTCAGCGCCGCAGCGAAGCCCAGTCGCGCACGCGCCTTCACGGCGCGATCGTCGGTGGCCAGATTGGCCGGCAACGCGTCCAGCAGGCGCTCGGCCTCGGGCGCTTCACCGGTCTTCAGCAGTGCGAGGACCAGGTCCAGCTTGAGCTCGTCCTTATCCGGTTCGGCACTGACGGCCTCCCGCAGCGCGGCCACCTGGGCATGAGGATCCAAGGGTGCCGGTTCTTCTTCAGCAGGCGCGCCTTCGGCCGGCATGACGCCATGCGACGCGAGGAACTCCCGCAACTGGCCTTCCGGCAGGGCGCCGGGAAAGCCATCCACGATCTGGCCGCCCTTGACGAGGAACACGGTCGGGACGGACCGGATCTGGAACGCCGCCGCGATCTGCTGCTCCTTGTCGACATCGACCTTGGCCAGTACAAACGCGCCGTTGTACTCGCCCGCCAGCTTCTCGAGGATCGGGCCGAGGGTCTTGCACGGACCGCACCAGGTAGCCCAGAAATCCACCAGCACCGGCACGTCCAGTGACTTGCGCAGGACGTCGGCCTCGAAGGTCTCGGTGGTGGCGTCGAAAACGTGGGGCAGCTCGCTCATCGGGCAGGTTCGTGGCTACAGGGGGTCGCGTTCACATGGTGGCGCGGGCCGCAGGATACAAGGATATGTAAAAAGCATTTGACATTATTCGACTGAAATGTAATGTTTGAGTTACATATTGTCTGGTGGAGTACACGTCATGGCGTGGCAGCGGGGCAGGTGGTTCGGGTTGCTCGTGATTGGGCTGCTCGCGTTCTGGGCGTTGCTGGCCGGTCCATCGACGCTGATGGGGTTCGACCTGGGCAAGGCTGGCACCGCGGCGTTGGTGCTGGTGGCGTGGGCGGCGCTGTACGGCATTTCCCGGATGCCCCAAGGCGAGGCAGAGCGCGGGCTCTCGCCAGGCGAATGGCGGGCATGGATCGGCGTAGCGTTCATGCTGGCGGCGACGGGCTATTTCCTCGCCCACGCGGATGTCTTCGTCGCCGCGCCTTGGCGGGAGAACCCGGATGCTGCGGCCGTGGGCCGCAACCTCGTGCTGTTGCTGGTGGCCTGGAGCGTGCTGTCGGGCGTGCTCGGCGCGCGCTGGAAGGGACGTGTGCAGGAGGACGAGCGCGATCGCGAGATCGAAAAGCAGGCCGCGGGCTGGGGGCGTGGCGCGCTGACCGCCTGCATCGCCGGGCTGGCCCTGATGCTGGCGTTCTCACCGGCCGACCGTCTGGCGTGGGCCACGCATTTCATGATTGCGAACCTGCTGGTGTTCGCGCTGATGTGGGGCTGGCTGTGCGAGTACTTCGCCACGGCGGTGCTGTACTGGCGTGACCGGCGTGGCACCGCATGAGCGGCACTCCCATCGCCAACGACATCCGTCGCTTGCGTTTCGAACATGGCGAAATGACCCAGCAGGCGTTGGCCGATGCCTGTGGAGTGACGCGCCAGACCATCATCGCGCTGGAAGCAGGTCGGTACGCGCCGTCGCTCGAACTGGCCTTCCGCATCGCCCGCGCCTTCGGCGTGGGCGTGGAGGAAGTTTTCCGCTGGCAACCTATGGCATAGGGCGCCAAACAAGGGCTCTGCTAAGGTCGCGCGGCGGCATCGGCCGCATCATCGATCGGACCGGAGGCTGTGATGGGCGTGCGTCGTTTTGTGCTGGGCATGGTGCTGGCGGGGGCCGTGATCGGCCAGGCGCTGGCGAAGGACGAAATCCAGGCATCGGCCGAGGTGAATCCGCCCCCGGCGGAGGCACTCGCCGCGTTCGATCGCTACGAGCTCAGGCCTGCCACGCTCTCGGACGCTTATGCCGGGCACAAGGCCAACCAGGAGGCGCTGGCCTCGTTCCAGCGCAACCTCGACGAACGCGTCGGCGCCTGGGCGGCCCAACGCAACGCAGCGGCGGCCACGCATACGCCAGTCCGCACGCTGGTGGTCGAACCCCGCATCGAGAAGATCCGCTTCATCAGCGGCGGCGCGCGCTTCTGGGCCGGTGCGCTCGCCGGCAGCTCGCGCATCCTGGTGACGATGAAGCTTACCGACGCGGCGACCGGCCAGGTCATCGCCACGCCGGAGTTCTACCAGCACGCGAAGGGCATGGCGGGCGCATGGACCTTCGGCGCGGCGGACAACAGCATGCTGGTGCGCAGTGCCTCGCTCGCGCTGGACTATCTGAAGGACAACCAGGCGACCGCACAGGGCGGCCGGACCGGCTGGGAAAAGGAATGACGCAGCGGCGTTAACATAGACATCCGAGCGGGCAGGCCAAGACGGCTTGCCCGCATTGTTTCCGCCCTACTAGCCTTTCGCATGCCGCCTTTCCTGTCCCGCCTGCTGCCCTGGAACGGCGCGATTGCCGCCTGCGTCTTCATCTTCGCCGTGCTCGGTTTTGGCTCGGCGTTGTCCGGCTATTCCCAGGTCTGGCACCCGGTCGCGGTACTGGGCGCGAAAGGCGTGCCGCACGCGCTCGGCTTCAATCTGCTCGGCTTTGTGCTCACCGGTGTGCTCGCCGCCATCGTGGCCTTGGACCTGCGCCATCGGTTGCCTGCCGACGCGGGTTGGCCCGCCCGCCTGGGTGCGCAATTCCTGCTGTTGTCCGCCTTGGGTTTCATCAGCCTCGGCGTGCTGCCGCTGGACCCGGACGACCTGCACAACAACGCCAGCAGCCTGCACGCGACGGCCTGGCTGCTGTGGTGGGTGGCGTTCGTGCCGGGCGCCATGCTGTTCGCCTTCGGGATGCGGCGGCGGGGTGGTTGGCGTCCCATCGTGGCGGCGAGCGCGGTCGCCGCGATGGTCGTGCTGTTCAGTGCGCTGATCGCGGTTGCGCTGATGCCGGCGGGCATCGCGCAGCGGCTGGGTTACGCCGCGTGGCTGCTTTGGTTGTGCGTGGCGGCCTGGCGACGTTAGTACGCCGTCAGGCCGCGCGGCCGCTCACGGCTGGCGATAGACCGTGCCGTCCTTCATCACGAAGTCGACCTTCAGCACGGCGTTGATGTCCTCCACCGGATTCCCCGGCACGGCGACGATGTCCGCCCGCTTGCCGGCTTCGATCACGCCCTGGTCGTCCACGCCCAGCACCTCCGCCGCACGGATCGTCGCTGCCTGCAGGGCGTAAGCGGCCGGCATCCCGGCTTCGACCATGTAGACGAACTCGCGCGCGTTGTCGCCGTGCGGCCCCACGCCCATGTCTGTGCCGAACGCGATCTTCACGCCGTTGCGGTAGGCCTTGCCCGCGGTTTCCTGGATCAGCGCACCGATGCGCTGGGCCTTCGGCCGCACCACGGCGGGGAAGTAGCCATCGATCTTCGCCTTTTCGGCGACGAAGCGGCCTGCCGAGATCGTCGGTACGTACCAGGTGCCGTGCTGCTTCATCAGCCTCATCACCTCGTCGTCCATGTAGGTGCCGTGCTCGATGCTGGTCACGCCGCCCAGGATGGCGCGCTTCATGCCTTCCTTGCCGTGCGCGTGCGCCGCGACGCGGAAGCCGTAGTCGCGCGCGGTGTCGACGATCGCCTTGACTTCCTCGACGGTGAACTGTGGTGCGTCACCGGACTTGGCGTAGCTCAGGACGCCGCCGGTAGCGGTGATCTTGATGACGTCGCTGCCATCCTTGTAGCGCTGGCGTACGGCTTGGCGGGCGTCGTCGATGGAGTTGATGACGCCTTCGGTGGGCCCCGGCGGGCCCATCAGGTGCGCCAGATGGGTGTTGAAGCCGTTGGTGGGATCGGCGTGGCCGCCGGTGGTGGCGATGGAGGTGCCGGCGGCGAAGATGCGCGGGCCCTTCACGGTGCCCTGGTTCACGGCGTCACGCAGGTGCAGCGTCACCTCACCGCCTAGGTCGCGCACGCTGGTGAAGCCGGCCATCAGCGTCTTCTCGGCGTAGCCCACCGATCGGTAGGCGAAATCCACCGGATCCAGGCGGAATCCCTCCGAATAGCTCTGCGGGCTGGATTCGCCGTCCAGATGGACGTGCAGGTCGGTCCAGCCCGGTGTGCAGGTGTGATCCGCCAGGACGATCGATTCGGCATCGGCCAGCTTGGCGCGGCCGGGGATGACCTCGGCGATTCGGCCGTCGCGGACCAGGATGGTGTGCTCACCCAGGACCTTGCCGCTGCGGGCATCGAACACCCGTTCGCAATGCAGGGCCAGCGTCGCCGGCGCAGCCGGTTCGGCAGCCCTCGCGGTCATGCAGGCGGGCAGGCCGCAAGCGGCCATGGCGAGGGCAAGGACGGTCTTGTTCATCTGGGATCCCCTGTTTCGACCCCGTCATGCTAACCGGTGGCATGGCGGGTCATGGTGCGCTGCGGTACCCTTGGCGGCTTTGCCGTAGCCGTCTCCGCACGCCGCCATGTCCACTGCCGCCGAACCCGTTTCCTACGATCCGAAATCCGTCGAGTCCCAGGCCCAGTCCTTCTGGGAGGCCCGGCGCGCCTTCGAGGTCGACGAGCGTTCGGACAAGCCGAAGTACTACTGCCTCTCGATGCTGCCGTACCCGTCCGGTGCGCTGCATATGGGTCATGTGCGCAACTACACGATCGGCGACGTGATCAGCCGCTACAAGCGCATGACCGGCCACAACGTGCTGCAGCCGATGGGCTGGGACGCGTTCGGCCTGCCGGCCGAGAACGCCGCGATCAAGAACAAGACCGCACCGGCCAAGTGGACCTACGCCAACATCGACCACATGCGCAGCCAGCTGAAATCGCTGGGCTACGCGATCGACTGGTCGCGCGAGTTCGCCACCTGCCGGCCGGACTACTACGTGCACGAGCAGCGGATGTTCACGCGCCTGCTGCGCAAGGGCCTGGCTTACCGCAAGAACTCGGTGGTGAACTGGGATCCGGTCGACCAGACCGTGCTGGCCAACGAGCAGGTGATCGATGGCCGCGGCTGGCGCAGCGGCGCTGTGGTCGAGAAGCGCGAGATCCCGCAATGGTTCCTGCGCATCACCGACTACGCGCAGGAGCTGCTGGACGGCCTGGATGACCTGCCGGGCTGGCCCGATGCCGTGAAGACCATGCAGCGCAACTGGATCGGCCGCTCGGAAGGCCTGGAGATCCAGTTCGCCGTGGACGGACACGAGCCGCTGACGGTGTTCACCACGCGCCCGGATACGCTGATGGGCGTGACGTTCGTGTCGATCGCCGGCGAGCATGCGCTGGCGCAGAAGGCCGCCGCATCGAATCCGGCGCTGGCCGCGTTCCTGGCCGAACTCAAACAGGGTGGCGTGTCCGAAGCGGAGCTGGAGACGCAGGAAAAACGCGGCATGGATACCGGCCTGGTGGCCGTGCATCCGATCACCGGCGACAGGATCCCGGTGTGGGTCGCCAACTTCGTGCTGATGGGCTATGGCACCGGCGCGGTGATGGCGGTGCCCGGGCACGACGAACGCGATTTCGAGTTCGCCACCAAGTATGCGTTGCCGATCCGCCAGGTGATCGCGCTGAAGGCGCCGAAGAACGACGAAGAGAAGACCTACGACGCCACCCTGTGGCGCGACTGGTACGGCGACAAGACCCGAGACGATCTGGAGTTGGTCAACTCCGGCGAATTCGATGGCCTGGACTACCGCGGTGCCTTCGAAGCGCTGGCCGAGCGCTTCGAGCGCAAGGGCCAGGGCCAGCGCCGGGTGAACTACCGCCTGCGCGACTGGGGCGTCAGCCGCCAGCGTTACTGGGGCTGCCCGATCCCGGTCATCTACTGCGCTGCCTGCGGCGCCGTGCCCGTGCCGGATTCGGATCTGCCGGTCGTGCTGCCGGAAAACGTCACCCTGGACGGCGTCAAGTCGCCGATCAAGGCCGACCCGGAATGGCGCAAGACGAAGTGTCCGCAGTGCGGTGCCGCCGCCGAGCGCGAGACCGACACCTTCGACACGTTCATGGAATCGAGCTGGTACTACGCACGCTACACCTCGCCCGGCGCGAAGGACATGGTCGACAAGCGCGGCAACTACTGGCTGCCGGTCGACCAGTACATCGGCGGCATCGAGCACGCGATCCTGCACCTGATGTACTTCCGCTTCTACCACAAGCTCCTGCGCGACGCGCGGCTGGTGGACAGCGACGAGCCGGCCACCAACCTGCTGACCCAGGGCATGGTGATCGCCGAGACGTTCTACCGCGACAACGCCGACGGTTCGAAGGACTGGATCAACCCGATCGACGTGGAAGTCCAGCGCGACGACAAGGCGCGCGTGGTCGGCGCCACGCTGAAGGCCGACGGCCTGCCCGTGAAGATCGGCGCCGTCGAGAAGATGTCGAAGTCGAAGAACAACGGCGTCGATCCGCAGTCGATGGTCGACAAGTTCGGCGCGGATACCGTCCGCCTATTCTCGATGTTCGCCGCACCGCCCGAGCAGTCGCTGGAATGGAACGAGGCGGGCGTGGAAGGCATGGCGCGCTTCCTGCGCCGCCTGTGGACGCAGGTGCAGAAGCACGCGGCGGACGGCGCCTCGCCGGCGCTGGATGCCGCCACGCTGACGGCGGACCAGAAAGCGGTCCGTCGCAAGACGCACGAAACCATCGACAAGGTCGGCAACGACTACGGCAAGCGCCACAGCTTCAACACCGCCATCGCGGCGGTGATGGAGTTGTCGAACGCGTTGGGCAAGTTCGACGATGCGACGCCGCAGGGCCGCGCCGTGCGCCAGGAAGCGCTGGAGTCGGCAGTGCTGCTGCTCAATCCGATCACCCCGCACGCCAGCCATGCGTTGTGGCAGGTGCTGGGCCATGCCGAAACGCTGATCGAGGACGAGCCGTTCCCGCAGGTCGACGCCGACGCACTGGTGCGCGACACCGTGACGCTGGCCGTGCAGGTCAACGGCAAGCTGCGCGGCACCATCGACGTGGCCGCGGATACGCCGCGCGACGTGATCGAGTCGCTGGCCAAGGCCGAGCCGAACACGGCCAAGTTCCTGGACGGCCTGGCGATCCGCAAGGTCATCGTGGTGCCGGGCAAGATCGTCAATATCGTCGCGGGCTGAGGATGGGCGCCGGCGGCGCCTTGCCTCCATGTTCACCTGCGGGCGGGCTACGCTATTGCCGCCCATGACGGCCTCGTCCAGACTTCGCCCATGACCCGATTCCGCCTGCCGTTGCTCCTCGCCGCCCTGTTCCTGCTGGCCGGCTGTGGCTTCCACCTGCGCAACCAGATCGCGTTGCCGGCCGACCTGGGGCCGGTCAGGGTGGTGGGCGCAACGACCTCCTACAGCGCGCTGGTCACCAGCCTCTCGCGCGGCCTGCAAGCCGCCGGCGCGACGCTCGCGGCGCCGATCGGCGAAGACGAAGATCCTGCTGCCGGCGAACAGGTCGCCACGCTGCGGATCACGTCCGAACGGTGGGGCGACCTGCCGATCGCGGTCGATCAGTTCGGTCGCGCACAGGAATTCAGCCTGCGCTACGCGGTCGTATTCGCCTTCACGAGGGCGGACGGAACCGACCTGGTGCCACAGCAAGTGGTCGAACTCTCGCGCGACTACGTGTCGCCGCCGCAGGACGCCACCGGCACGACCACCGAGCGCGAAGTGTTGGCCGAAGAGCTGCGCCGCGAGATGGCGGCGTCGATCCTGCGGCGCGTCGATGGCGTGGTGCGTTCCGGCCCGGTAAACACGGCGCCCTGATGGAGCTCAAGCCGGAACAGCTGGCCGCGCGTGGCGCGTCCGAGCCGTTGCATCCGGTCTACCTGATCGCCGGTCCCGAAGTCCTGCGCGTGCTCGAAGCCGCCGACGCGGTGCGGGCCCAGGCGCGCGCGCAGGGTATCGGCGAGCGTGAAGTGTTCGATGCCGACGGTCGCGATTTCGACTGGGGCCAGCTCGATGCCAGTTTCAACGCGCCGAGCCTATTCAGTGCGCGGCGCTTGGTGGAAGTGCGCTTGCCTGGTGGAAAACCGGGCAAGGAGGGCGGCGAGGTCATTTCCGCTTTCTGCGCCAATCCGCCGCCGGACGTGGTGCTGCTGATCACCGCTGGCGAATGGGGCAAGGCCTACCAGGGCAAGTGGAGCGATGCCATCGCGCGGGTCGGCGTGATCGCCGTGGCGTGGGCCATCAAGCCGCACGAGCTGCCGGGCTGGATCGAGAGCCGTTTGCGCAGCAAGGGCCTGCGCGCCGACCGCGACGCCGTGCAGCTGCTGGCCGAGCGCGTCGAAGGCAACCTGCTCGCCGCCGCGCAGGAGATCGACAAGCTCGCGTTGCTCAGCGACGGACAGGTGCTCGACGCCGACCGCATGGAGGCGCTGGTCGCCAACGCAGCGCGCTACGACGTGTTCCGCCTGACCGACGCCGTGCTGGCGGGGCAGGGCGCACAGGTCTCGCGCATCCTCGCGGGCCTGCGCGCCGAAGGGGATGTGGTCGCTGGCCTGATGCCGATGATCGTCAAGGAACTGCTACGCACCGCCACGCTGGCGCGCGTGCAGGCCGGTGGCGGCAATCTCGCCGCCGAGATGAAGGCGCAGGGCATCTGGGAAGCGAAGCAGGCGCCGTTCAAGCGCGCGCTGCAGCGGCATGCCTCGCCCGCGCGCTGGGACCGCTTCGTCGCCGAGGCCTCGAAGATCGATCGCACCGCGAAAGGACGCGGCGAGGGCGATGTCTGGGTGGCGCTGGAGCGCTTGCTGCTGGCCATTGCCGAGGCCAAGGCCGTGCGGTTGTTGGTGGCCTGACGGGCGCGCCGGATGCTGCAGCTCTTCTACGGCGGCACGTTCGACCCCATCCATAACGGACACCTGGCCATCGCGCGCGCCGCGCGCGATGAACTGCGCGTGCCGGTGCGCCTGATGCCCGCCGCGGACCCGCCGCATCGCGCGCCGCCAGGTGCCAGCGCGCAGCAGCGAGCGCACCTGCTCGACCTTGCGGTGGAGGACGAAGCCGGCCTCTGCGTGGACCGGCGTGAGTTGCTCCGGGCCGAACGTATGCCGGAGGCCCGCTCCTACACCGTCGACACGCTGCACGAACTGCGTGCCGAACAGGGCGACGCGGTGCCGCTAGCCCTGTTGATCGGGGCGGACAGCCTGCTGGGCTTGCCGACCTGGCGGGAATGGCATTCGTTGTTCGGCCTGGCGCACTTCGTCGTCGCCGACCGGCCGGGCAGCCCCCTGGATGACGGTTTGCCGGCCGAACTCGCCGATGCACTTTTGTCGCGTTGGACGTCCTCACCCGAAGCGTTGGGCAGTGCGCCGTCCGGCCTGCTGTACCGGCTGAGCCACCCGCTGCAACCGGAATCGGCTACCGAGATCCGCCGCCGGATCGCGACGGGGGACGCCTGGCGACACCTGGTCCCCGGGCGCGTGGCGGTCGCCATCGCCGACGAAAGGCTCTACCTGGAACGGGCCGCCACGCCGGGTCCGCTATAATCCCGTCCGTACCTCCGGAGCCACCAAGCCTTTGTCCAGCCAAGCCCACGTCATCAAGACCCGCCTGCCCAGCCCGCCCCCGGCCCTGCCGGACCTGCTCGCCACGGTGCACGCCGCGGTCCAGGAGCTGAAAGCCAAGGATGTCGTCGAGATCGACGTGCGCGGCAAGTCCAGCGTCGCCGACTACCTCGTCATCGCCTCCGGCACGTCGACGCGCCACGTGAAGTCGATCGCCGACGAAGTGGTGAAGTTCGCCAAGAAGCTGGACGTCATGCCGCTGGGCGTGGAAGGCGAGCGTGAGGCCGAATGGGTGCTCGTGGACCTGGGCGACGTCATCGTCCACGTCATGCTGCCCCGCGTGCGCGAGTTCTACGCGCTGGAGCGCCTGTGGACGGTCGGCGACCAGCCACCGGAAGACATCGAGACCGCCGACGAATCGCGTCTCTGAGCGATTCCTCCGGATCTCGTAGCGAAGGCGCCGGAGGGCGCCTTCGTCGTTTCCGGCGCCCGCTATCATGACGCGATGAAATGCCGTCTCATCGCTACCGGCGAGCGCGCGCCCAGTTGGGTCGCCCAAGGCTTCGCCGAATACCAGAAGCGGTTGTCGCACTGGCTGCCGTTCGAGCTTGTCGAGATCGAGCCGGGACTTCGCGGCAAAGGCCGCGACCCGCAGCGCGCGATCGAGGACGAAGGCAAACGCGTGCTCGCGGCGCTGCCGAAGAACGCGCACATCGTTGCGCTGGAAGTCACCGGTAAACCTTATTCGTCGGAACAGCTCGCGCAGCGACTGGAACACTGGCGCACGCTGGGGCGCGACATCGCGCTGCTGATCGGCGGGCCTGAAGGCCATGCGCCCGATGTGGTCGCCGCGGCACACGAGAAGTGGTCGCTCAGTCCGCTGACGCTGCCGCACATGCTGGTGCGGCTGGTGGTGGCCGAACAGGTATATCGCGCGGCCGCCATGCTCGCCAACCATCCTTACCACCGCGCCTGAATCCATCGGCGCAAATAGAAAGCCCGCCTTCCGGCGGGCTTTCTGCTTTCACATGCGACGCATCACTGCAGGCTGAAAGCGATCGGCACCAGGCCGTAGGCCTGCACCGCCTGCCCGTTCTGCATGGCGGGCTTGAAACGCCAGGTCTTCAGCACGTGCTGGAGCGCCGCCTTGTCCAGGTTGCGGTTGCCGCTGCTGCTCTCGACCGTCACGCTGACGGGCGAGCCATCGACATCGACGAGCACGCGCAGCATCACCGTGCCCTGCACGCCGTTGCGCAGTTCGTTGATCGGGTATCGGGGCGAGGTGGCACGGACGTATTCCAGCGTCGCCGAGGGCAGTGGGCCAGTGACGACGGGGCCGGCGATGTCGCCG
Source organism: Pseudoxanthomonas sp. YR558 (assembly GCF_900116385.1). Classification (NCBI taxonomy): domain Bacteria; kingdom Pseudomonadati; phylum Pseudomonadota; class Gammaproteobacteria; order Lysobacterales; family Lysobacteraceae; genus Pseudoxanthomonas; species Pseudoxanthomonas sp. YR558. The sequence goes on from NZ_FPCI01000002.1 coordinate 884,773, forward strand.
GCGTCGACCACCGCATGCTCGACGGCGGGCAGGTTGCCGCCTTCGACGATCACGGGGGTATCGACGACTGGCGTGATCGTGGTGGGCGTCGGCGTGACCACCGGCTTCGGCTCGACGCGTTTGACGATCTGCTGCTCCTTGATCTCGACGACCTCGGGCGGGGGCGGATCCTTCTCGATCCACCGGACCACGGGTTTGGGATCTGCCACGGCCTGCAACTGCGGCGCGGCCATGGGGGCGAGCAACATCAGGAGGGCGACCGCGTGGACCGCGATGGCGGCGGCGAAGGCGGCAATGCGACCGAAATCGATGCGGTTGTCGGAACCGTGGGGTAGTGCGCGAACCATGATCCACCTCCTGAGGGCTGTGAACGGAACAACGCTCGGCCGCGAAGAGTGGGGTTGCAACGTCCCCGCGCCGCAAGCCCAGACTGTACTCCGCCGCACGTTGGCTGCAAGAGGGGAGGGCTTCGACCTTGGGCGTAGGCCGGGGGACCCACCGCCAACGCAAACGGCGCCCCGGAGGGCGCCGTCTGGGGTGTTGCGTGACCGGGCTTACTTGCCCAGTTCGAACACTACGTCCAGGTTGACCGAGACCGTGGTTTCGCCCGGCGAGACCGGCGGCGCGCCGCCGGCGTCGCGGGCCTCCATCTTGGCCATCGCCATCATCGGGACCGGACGGAAGCCGCCATTGCCCTCGGAAATGCTGACGATCCGGCGCACTTTCAGGCCCAGCGACTTCGCATAGGTCTCGGCGCGGCCCTGGGCCTTCTTCAGCGCGGCCAAGCGGGCCTCGTCGTAGACCGGTTCCGGGTTGTCGATCTCGAAGCTCGGGCCGTTGATCTGGTTGGCGCCCACACCGGCCAGCGCATCCAGCACCTTGCCCAGCTTGGCGATGTCGCGGACCTTCACGCTGACCGTGTTGTTGGCCTGGTAGCCGGTGATCTTCGGGGCCTCGTTCTCGGCGTAGCGGTACTGCGGGTTGAGACTGATCCCGCTGGTCTGCACGTCCTTGTCGGCGATGCCGGCGGCCTTGATGGCCGCGACCACCTTCGCCATCTGCTCGCTGTTCTGGCGCATGGCGGTATTGCCGTCCACGGCCTGGGTGACGACGCCAGCGGAGATCGTGGCGATGTCCGGCACGCGCGACGCCTCGGCCTGCGCCGACACGTTGAGCAGGGTGCCGTCGGACGGGATCGCGTAGGCGGGGGCGGTCTGGGCGTGGCTGGTCATGGCGGCAGTGGTTCCCAGGGACAGGGTGAGGGCGAGCAGCAGCGGGCGGATCAGGGGCAGACGCATGGGATCTCCTTTTCGTGATTCGGGTGATGGAGCACCCGGTCGTCGTCGACGCGCAAGGGTGTTCACGATGACATGAACGGGTCGTGATCTACGGCAGGGTTAGGCATGGCGGCCCCGCATCAGGACCCATTCAGTCAGGTGCCGCGGGTTATTCTTCTTCGATGCTCTACCTGGCCTCCCAATCCCCCCGCCGTGCCGAACTGCTGACCCGCCTGGGCTTCGTGTTCGGACGGATCGATCTCGACATCCCCGAACACCGCCAGCCCGGCGAACCGGCCATCGACTACGTGCGCCGTGTGGCTCGTGAGAAGGCGGGTGCCGGCCTGCTGAAGGTCGTGGCCACGCCCGGCGCGGTCGTGCTGGGGGCGGACACCGAGGTCATCCTGGGCGACGAGGTGTTCGGCAAGCCTGCCGACGAACTCGAGGCTGCCGCCATGCTGCGCCGGCTCTCCGGCCGCACCCATCAGGCCGTCTCGGCGGTATCGGTGGTCAGCGCCGGCCGCGAAGCGCAGGCCCTGGTGGTCACGGAGGTCAGCTTCGCCGAGCTCGACGATGCCGAGATCGCGGCGTACGTCGCCAGCGGCGAAGCGATAGGCAAGGCCGGCGCCTATGGCATCCAGGGGCGCGCCGAGCAGTTCGTCACCCGCTTGGCCGGCAGCTACTCGGCGGTGATGGGCCTGCCCCTGCACGAGACCGCGAAGCTGCTGCGCGAATTCGGCATCCACCCGTCGCCGGCCACGGCCGCCCACGCCACAGCCTGAGGGAAGGACCCCGATGTCGGAAGAAATCCTGGTCAACGTCACCCCGCGCGAGACCCGCGTCGCGGTGATCGAAAACGGCATGCTGCAGGAACTGCACATCGAGCGCGGCTGGCGTCGCGGGGTGGTGGGCAACATCTACAAGGGCAAGGTGCAGCGGGTGATGCCGGGCATGCAGGCCGCATTCGTCGAAGTGGGCCTGGAACGCGCCGCGTTCCTGCACGCCAACGACATCGTGCGGTCTTCGCCGGGCGCCGTCGTCGAAGGCGAAGAGGCACCGATGCCCGCGCCGCCGCCGGCACCGATCATGGATCTGCTTCGCGACGGCCAGGACATCGTCGTGCAAGTGGTGAAGGACCCGATTGGCAGCAAGGGCGCGCGCCTGACCACGCAGATCAGCATCCCGTCGCGTTACCTGGTGCTGCTGCCGCAGTCCAAGGTGATCGGGGTGTCCGCGCGCATCGAGGACGAAGCCGAGCGCCATCGCCTCAAGCAGGTCGTCACCGAACTCGCCGGTCTGCACGGCGGCCACGGTTACATCATCCGCACCAATGCCGAAGGCCAGCCGGCCGAGGCGCTGGCCGAGGACATCGCCTATCTGTCGCGCGTCTGGAACGTGGTCGAACGCCGCGGCCGCGAATCGCCCTCGTGCAGTGTCCTGTACGAAGACCTCAGCCTGCCGCTGCGCGCCGTGCGCGACCTGATCCGCAAGGACGTGGAGAAGGTGAAGGTCGATTCGAAGGAAACCCACGAGCGGCTGCAGGCCTTCGTCGCCAAGTACATGCCGGTGCTGGCGGAGCGCATCGAACTCTACGCCGGCGAGCGCCCCATCTTCGATCTGTACGGGGTCGAGGACGAAATCGGCCGCGCGCTGGACAAGCAGGTGCCGCTGAAGTCCGGCGGCTACCTGGTGATCGACCAGACCGAGGCGATGACGACGGTCGACGTGAACACCGGTTCGTTCCTCGGCCAACGCAACCTCGAAGAAACCGTCTACCGCACCAACCTGGAGGCTGCCCAGGCGGTCGCTCGTCAACTGCGGCTGCGCAACCTGGGCGGCATCATCATCATCGACTTCATCGACATGACCGATCCGGAGCATCGCCGCCAGGTGCTGCGCACGCTGGAGAAGTCGCTGGCGAAGGACCATGCCAAGACCACGGTGTACGAGTTCTCGCCGTTGGGCCTGGTGGAGATGACGCGCAAGCGCACGGTGGAAAGCCTGGCGCGCCAGCTGTCCGAGCCGTGTCCGGAGTGCAGCGGTCGCGGCAGCATCAAGACCGCCGAGACGGTCACCTACGAGATCTTCCGCGAGATCACCCGCGCGGTGCGTCAGTTCGAAGCGGCGCGCCTGCTGGTGATCGCGTCACCGAAAGTGGTGGCGCGGATCACCGACGAGGAATCCGCCGCGGTGGCCGAGCTGGAGGAATTCCTTGGCAAGTCGATCCGCTTCCAGGCGGACGAGCAGTATCTGCAGGAGCAGTTCGATGTCGTGCTGCTCTGACGCACGGAGCGGGGCGCGCCGCTGATGCCCACGCCGCTGCGCCGCCGCCTGCGCCTGGCCCGCCGGGGTGCCGTTTACGGCATCGCGGTCGTGCTCGTGTGCATGGCCGTGGTGCTCGGCATCGCCAGCCAGGTGTTGCCGCTGGCCGAGCGCCACCCGGATCGCATCGCAGCGTGGCTCAGCGAGCGCGCCGGCCGGCCGGTGGCCTTCGATGCGGTCAAGACGCAATGGACGCGGCGCGGCCCGCTGCTGCAGCTCGATGGCCTGCGCCTGGGCGAAGGCGATGCCGGCGTGCGCATCGGCCAGGCCGAAGTGCTGGTGTCGATGTACGGCGGACTGCTGCCAGGGCGTTCCTTCACCGAGCTGCGGCTGCGTGGCCTGGCGCTGACGCTGCAGCGCGGCGAAGACGGCAAGTGGTCGGTGCGTGGCCTGCCAGGCCAGCAGCAGGCCGGTGACGATCCGTTGCAGAGCCTGGAAGGGCTGGGCGAACTGCAGGTGATCGACGGCCGGCTCGCTATCGTGGCGCCTTCGTTGGGTTGGGATATCCAGGTGCCGGACATCGATCTCCGACTGCGCGTGCAAGGTGATCGCGTGCGTGCCGGGACCCGTGCCTGGATCCGCAAGGATGCGGCGCCGATCAATGTCGCGGTGGATTTCGATCGCAAGGCCGGCGATGGCCGCGCGTATCTCGACGTCGTGGCCGACGACATCGGCGCCTGGGCCCCCTTGCTGCGCTACGCCGGCGTGGTGGCCGAACGCGGCAACGGCCGCGTGCGCGCATGGACGGAATTGCGCCGCCATCGCGTGGTGCTGGTGACCGCCGACGCGCAGTTGCGCCAGGTGGGTCTGCGCGGCGCACCGCTGCCGGCATCCGCTGCGCCGACGCGCGTCGCGTTCGATCAGTTGGAAGGCCGCATGCGTTGGCGGCTTGTCCAGGGCGGTTGGCGTCTCGATGCGCCTCACCTGCGCGCGGGTAGTGCACCGGCAGTGCAGACGCTGGATGGCCTGGTGCTGGCCGGCGGTGCGCAATACGCGTTGCTCGCCGACGAAGTGGATGCCGCGCCGTTGTTCGCGGTGCTGGGCCTGAGCGATAAGGTCGATCCGGGCCTGCGCCGCTGGTTGGTCCAGGCGAAGCCGGGCGCACGGCTCGCACGGCTCGCGTTGTCGGGTCGTCGCGATGGCGCGATGCATGGTGAAGGCACGCTGCGCGACATTTCCTTCGCGGCCGTCGGCGATGCGCCGGGGCTCAGCGGGCTGGCGGGCGACTTCGATGGCGACGCGGCCGGGTTCCGGCTGAAGCTGGATCCGGCCTCGCGCATGCGCTTCGACTGGCCGAGCGGCTTCGCCGTCGTACACGACGTCAGGCTGCAGGGCGAGTTGGTGGGTTGGCGCGAAGGCCAGGGCTGGCGCGTGGGTACGCCCGCCCTTCAGGTTCAGGGCAAAGACTACGCCGCCGACGTGCGTGGCGGGATGTGGTTCCAGGGCGACGGCACGCGGCCGTGGATCGATCTGGCCGCCGATCTCGCAGATGCACCGGTACCGGTGGCGAAAGGATTCTGGATTCACCACAAGATGTCCAAGGGTGCCGTGGACTGGTTGAACGGCGCGCTGGTCGGCGGCACGGTCCGCGATGGCCGCGCGATCGTGACCGGCGATCTGGACGACTGGCCCTTCACCCGTCAGAACGGTCGGTTCGAAGCGGTGGCGCGCATCGAAGGCGGACAGTTCAAGTTCCAGCACGAGTGGCCGCAGGTGGAGCAGGTGCATGGCGACATCGCCTTCATCGGCAACGGCTTCCAGTTGAAGGGCCGTGGCGTACTGGCGGATGTCGCGATTCCCGCCTTCGAGGCCGGTATCGCCGATTTCGGCGCGGGCGACCTGAAGATCACCGCGCGTACCGATACCGATGCAGGCAAGCTGCTCGCGATGCTGCGGCAGAGTCCGCTGCACAAGACCTACGGCGACACGCTCGATCATCTGCAAGCGAAGGGACCGGTGGCGGCGACATTCGACCTGCTGCAGCCGCTGCATGCCGACGAACAGGCGCGCAAGAAGCTCGCCGGCACCGTGGAGTTGAAGGGCGCGCAGCTGGCGGAGAAACGCTGGGACCTGGTGTTCGACAATGTCCGCGGCAAGGCGAAGTACGACGATGGCGGATTCGCGTCCGGTCCGTTGCAGGTGATGCACGACGGACAGGCAGGCGTACTCGGCCTGCGCGCGGGCAGCGGCACGCGCGATCGCAACCAGGCGTTCGAAGCCGACCTGACCGCCGTCGTGGATGCCGACCGCCTGCTCGACCGCGCGCCCGAAGTGGCTTGGCTCAAGCCGTACATGGACGGGCGCTCTTCCTGGACGGTGGGCGTGAACATTCCGCGCACGCCGACCGGGAAGCCAGAAGCACCCACGCAGCTCAACCTCACCTCCGATCTTGTAGGCACGGCGATGAGCCTGCCGGCGCCGTTGCGCAAGGCAGCGACCGCGCCGCTGCAGACGACGGTGCGCGCGCCGCTGCCGATGGGCAGCGGGCAGATCGATGTGGCGTTCGGCGACCTGCTCGCACTGCGTGCCCGCGCCAGCAACGGACAGACCGGCGTGCGCGTCGTGCTGGGCAGCGATGAAGTGAAGGAGGCCGCGCCTGCGTCGGGGCTGATCGCCACCGGTCGTGCCGGTACGCTGGATGCGATGGAATGGGTGGCGCTGGCCAAGGGCGGTGGCGAAGGCGATTCGCTGCCGCTGCGGCATATCGACATCACCGCCGAACGCTTGCTGATGATCGGTTCCGTGTTCCCCGATACGCGATTGCAACTGGCGCCCGCGCAACAGGCGCTGGCCGTGTCGCTGGATGGCGACGCGCTGTCCGGGGCGCTGCTCGTGCCCGATGCGAAGGGCGCGGCGATCGCCGGCAAGCTGGCGCGCGTGCACTGGCGCAAAGCGCCTGCCATCGACACGGGCGCCGCCGCCGCGACCGCACGTGGCATGACCGACGACATCAATCCGGCCGAGATTCCGCCGTTGTCGCTGGATATCGAAGACCTTCGTTTCGGCGATGCGAGCCTCGGCGCGGCCAAGCTACGTACGCGCCAGCAGGCCGATGGCATGCACATCGACCAGTTGCAGCTCCGCTCACCTGGTCAGCACATCGACGTGAGCGGACAGTGGACCGGCATGGGCGAGGCGGCGCGCACCCGTTTCAACGCCGACGTGAAAAGCGAGAACTTCGGCGTGCTGCTCGACGACCTGGGATTGGGCGACCGCGTCGGCGGCGGCCATGGCCAGATCACCGCGCAGGCCGGCTGGCCGGGCAGTCCGGCAGCATTCCGCCTGGCTTCGCTGGAGGGCAGCGTGAAGCTCGCCGCGCGCGATGGCCACTTGCTGGAAGTAGAGCCCGGTGCGGGTCGCGTGCTCGGCCTGCTGAGCGTGGCGGAAGTGCGCCGCCGCCTGATGCTCGATTTCAGCGACTTCTTCTCGAAGGGCTTCGCGTTCAACCGCATCGATGGCGACATCCGCATCGCCGGCGGGCTGGCGCGCAGCGACAACCTGGTGATCGACGGCCCTGCGGCCGAGATCCAGATCCGCGGCGACACCGATCTGCGCAGCGAACGTTTCGACCAGACCGTCGACGTGAAACCCAAGTCCGCCAACGTGCTGACCGCCGTCGGTGCCGTCGCCGGCGGCCCGATCGGCGCGGCGGTGGGCGCGGTGGCCAATGCGGTGCTGAAGAAACCGCTGGCCGAGATGGGCGCGAAGACCTACCGCGTCACCGGGCCCTGGAAGTCGCCGAAGGTCGAAGTGGTCGGCCGCGAGCAGTCGCGCGTCGTGAACGACGACCGCAACGCCGCCGCCGGCGCTCCCTGAACCGGCCCGACGCGCGGCGTCCTTGCCGTTGCCGTCCTCCACCCCCATTGTGATGTCCATGACCCTGCCGATCGCCCTCGCCGAATCCCGCCTCCTTCTGCCTGCCGGCCTGGCCTCGTCCAGCCTGGATCGCGCGTTCGGTGCCCTGCTGGGGCCCGGCGTCGATTTCGGCGACCTGTATTTCCAGCACGCACGCCGCGAGAGCTGGACGGTCGAGGACGGTATCGTCAAGGATGGTGCGCATTCCATCGAACAGGGTGTCGGTGTTCGCGCGATCTCCGGTGAGAAGACCGGCTTCGCTTACTCCGACGACATCAACGCGCAAGCTTTGCTGGGCGCGGCGAAATCGGCACGTGCCATCGCACGCGACGGTGCCGCGCATGCGCCGCGCACGTTGGTGCGCAGCGAAGGCCGCGCGCTGTACACCAGCGACGATCCCATCGATGGGATGGACAACGAGGCCAAGGTCGAAGCGCTGCGCGCGGTGGACCGTTTCGTGCGCGCCGCCGACCCGCGCGTGCAGCAGGTCACGGTGAGCCTTGCGGGCGGCATCGACACGGTGCTGGTGGCGCGCAGCGATGGCGTGCTCGGCGCCGACGTGCGGCCGCTGGTGCGTCTCAACGTGCAGGTGATCGTGGAGCAGAACGGGCGCCGTGAATCCGGCTATGCCGGCATGGGCGGGCGCTACGGTTATGCGGAACTGTTCGCCGACGGCAAGCCCGAAGACCTCGCGCGCGAAGCGCTGCGCCAGGCGCTCGTGAACCTGGAGGCGATCGATGCGCCCGCCGGCATCATGCCGGTGGTGCTGGGCAGCGGCTGGCCCGGCGTACTGCTGCACGAAGCCGTCGGCCACGGCCTGGAAGGCGACTTCAACCGCAAGGGCACCAGCGTGTATGCCGGACGCATCGGCGAGCAGGTCGCGTCGAAGGGCGTCACCATCGTCGACGACGGCACGCTGCCGGGTCGCCGCGGTTCGCTCAACATCGACGACGAGGGAACGCCGACGAACTGCACTACGCTGATCGAGGACGGCGTGCTGGTGGGCTACATGCAGGACTCGCTCAACGCGCGCCTGATGGGCGTAGCGCCGACCGGCAACGGCCGCCGCGAATCGTTCGCGCACCTGCCGATGCCGCGCATGACCAATACCTACATGCTGGCCGGGCAGCACGATCCGGAAGACATGATCCGTTCGGTGAAGAAGGGCCTGTACGCGGTCAACTTCGGTGGCGGCCAGGTCGACATCACCAGCGGCAAATACGTCTTCTCCGCGACCGAGGCCTACCTGATCGAGGATGGCCGCATCACCGCGCCGGTGAAGGGCGCCACGTTGATCGGCAACGGACCGGAGACCATGCAGAAGGTGAAAATGGTCGGCCACGACCTGGCGCTCGACGCGGGTGTGGGCGTGTGCGGCAAGGACGGGCAGAGCGTGCCGGTAGGCGTGGGCCAACCGTCGTTGCTGATCGAAGGCCTGACAGTGGGTGGTACGAAGGCGTGAAGCCGCGTCGCGACGCGATGCCTTCAGTCTTCCTCGCCCGCTTCGTCGTCGTGACCGGGGACCGAGAGGGCGTCTTTGATCTCGCGGAACAGTTCGCGGAACGCACGCGGCGGTTTGTTCTTGGCGCGCTCGTCGGTGGCGTTGCGCACCAACTGGCGAAGCTTCTGACGATCGGCCGTGGGGAACTCGCCCAGCAGCTCCGCCAGCGCATCGTCACCCCCGGACAGCAGGCGGTCGCGCCACTGTTCGGCACGGTGCAGCAGGGCCGTCTCGCGGCGCGCGGCTTCGCCGCCTTCGTCCATCGCGTCGCGGATCGCTTCCAGTACGTCGTCCTCTTCCCGCCGCATCTGCTTGGCGAGGAATTGAAGCTGGCGTTTGTGGGCGATGTGCGAGGTGATGCGCTGCGTTTCCACGATGTGCGGCATCAGCTCTTCCGGAATCGGCAGGCGCGCCAGTTGCGCGGCCGGCAGCGCCACCAGCTTCTCGGCCAGGCTGCGGATCTCCAGGGCTTCGCCCCGCTGCTGGGTGCGGCTCGGGCCAAGGAATTCGCCGGTTTCGGGGTCGCGTCCGCGCATGGTGAAGCCTCTCTTTCGCTCCCGCATCGCGCGGGAGCCTGACCAGGGTACCGATCCGGCGCCACGGCGCGGATCACAGGACACAAGGATAAAGCATTGAACGCCACCCTCCCGACCACCGCCGACGACAGCCTCGCAAGGCTCGAACGCCTGGAATCGCTGTCGCAGCGCCTGCTGGCGCGTGCGAAGGCGTCCGGCGCCACCCAGGCGGAAGTGAGCTGCAGCGAAGAGACCGGGCTCAACGTCAATGTGCGGCTGGGTGATGTGGAGACGGTGGAATCCACCCGCGACCGCGGCATCGGCGTGACCGTCTACTTCGGCCAGCGCAAGGGCAGCGCCAGCACCGCGGACCTGCGCGAGGAGAGCCTGGAGGCGACGGTGGCGCAGGCCTGCGCGATCGCGCGCTTCACCGAGGACGACGAAGCCGCCGGCCTGGCCGACGCGGCGCTGATGGCCCGTGAGTTCCCCGACCTGGATGTGTGGCACCCGTGGGCGCTGGACATGGATCAGGCTGTGGATCTGGCGCTCGCCTGCGAGGCGGCGGGCCGCGACCTGGACGCGCGCATCGCCAACTCGGACGGCGCCTCGGTCGGCAGTGGCGAAAGCCTGTCCGTGTACGCGAACTCGCACGGCTTCATCGGCCGCGAACGCGAGACCCAGCACACTCTCGGTTGCGCGCTGATCGCCGGTCAGGGCGATGCCATGCAGCGCGACGGCTGGTACAGCACCGCGCTGTCGCACCTGGCGCTCGAGGCGCCGGACGCCATCGGGCGCAAGGCTGCCGAGCGCACGCTGTCCCGCCTGCAGCCGCGCTCGCTGGCTACTGGCCAGCATCCGGTCCTCTTCTCCGCAGAAGTAGCACGTTCGCTCGTGGGCCACCTGCTCGGCGCGGTGTCGGGCGGCGCGCTGTACCGACGCGCCAGTTTCTTGCTGGATCAAGTGGGCCAGCGGATCTTCCCTGAGTGGTTCGCCATCGAAGAGCTTCCCTTACTCCGGCATGGGCTGCGCTCGGCGGCGTTCGACGCCGAAGGCGTGGCGACGAAGCGCTCGCATATCGTTCGCGATGGCGTACTGGAGCGCTACCTGCTGGGCAGCTATTCGGCGCGCAAGCTGGGCCTGCAGACCACCGGCAACGCCGGCGGCGTGCACAATCTGCAGGTGAAGGCGAACGCGGGCGGCTTCGACGAACTGCTTGCGGGCATGCGGACCGGCCTGCTGGTCACCGAGCTGATGGGGCAGGGCGTGAACGGCGTGACCGGCGACTACTCGCGCGGTGCGGCGGGCTTCTGGGTCGAGGATGGCGCCATCGCCTACCCGGTCGACGGCATCACCATCGCCGGCAATCTCAAGGACATCTTCGCGGGCATCGAGGCCGTGGGTACTGACGTCGATCGCCGCTCGCACGTGGCCATCGGTTCGGTCCTGGTCGGTCGCATGACAGTAGCGGGCGAGTGATCGCAGGTTGGGGGAAACCCTGACCGAAACCGTCCCTGATTCCCGTTATCCTTGCCGAGGGGTACCCGTAGCGCAGCCACGGGGCCCGACCACCGCATCCATTCCGGGGAAACTTGCATGAGCGAATTCGAGAACGTCACCGCACCGCCGCCGCCGCCTTCGGGCGCCGCGCCGCAGGAAGACCGCACCATTGCCCTACTGACGCACCTGTCGGGCATCCTCTTTGGCTTCATCGTGCCGTTGATCATCTGGCTGGTGAACAAGGACAAGACGGACAAGGGCTGGTTGAACGACCAGGCCATCGAGTCGTTGAATTTCCAGATCACCGTCTTCATCGCCTTCGTGATCTCGTGGATCCTGGCGTTCGTCCTGATCGGCCTGCTGCTGATGCCGCTGATCGGCATCGCGAACCTGGTGCTGTGCATCATCGCGGGCATGAAGGCGAACAACGGCGAGGCCTACCGCTACCCGTTCGCGCTGCGCCTGATCAAATAAGCGTCACGCGTATCGCCCATGAAAAAGCCCGGCATCGCCGGGCTTTTTCTATGCGCGCGCCGCGTCGTTCAATGCGCGCGCCGCACCGTCAGTTCACCCAACGCGCGCAAGGCATCGGCGCGCGTGTCGTACGGCGCCAGCGCGGCCTGCATCGTGGCAGCGAGTTCTTCCAGTTTCGTCTTCGCTCCGTCCATGCCCAGCAACGCGGGATACGTGGACTTGGCCTGTGCCTGGTCCTTGCCGGCGGTCTTGCCGAGCTGTTCGGAGCTGGCCTCGATGTCGAGGATGTCGTCGCGGACCTGGAAGGCCAGGCCCAGCGCCGTGGCGAACGCGTCCAGGTGCGCCAGTGTGTCGGGCCCGACAGTGCCGGCCAACGCGCCCATCCGCACGGACGCGCGGATCAAGGCGCCGGTCTTCAACGCATGCATGCGTTCCAGCGCATCGAGCGTCTGCACCGTGCCGGTGGCGTCGATGTCCAGCGCCTGCCCGCCGCACATGCCGGCCGCGCCCGAAGCTTGCGCGAGCGCTGCCAGCCAGTCCACGCGGCGCGCGGCCGAGGCGGGCGCGGAGGCCAGCACTTCGAAGGCGCGCGTCTGCAAGGCATCGCCGGCCAGGATCGCCGTGGCTTCGTCGAAAGCGATATGGACCGTGGGCTTGCCGCGACGCAGGTCGTCGTCGTCCATCGCCGGCAGGTCGTCGTGGACCAGCGAATACGCGTGGATCAGCTCCACCGCCAGCGCGGGCGCGTGCAGGTCGGCTTCGTCGGCGCCGACCAACGTACCGGTCGCGTAGACGAGCAGGGCGCGCATGCGCTTGCCGCCCCCGAGGACCGCATGGCGCATCGCCTGGTGCAGGCGTTGCGGCGCGGCATCTGCCGGCGGAAGCGCGCGGTCGAGGTGGTCTTCCAGGCCCGCCGCCCAGGCGGCGAAGCGGGGATCAGCGGCCATCGGGCGCCGGGGCGAAGGGCTCGCCGTTCTCGGGCTGCTCGGGATCGCTCAACAGCCTGACCCGCAGTTCGGCCTGCTCCAGCGCGGTCTGGCACTGCCGGTACAGGCCCACGCCGCGCTCGTAGGCGGCGAGCGATTCTTCCAGGCTCATGTCGCCGTGTTCCATCTTGTCGACCAGCTTCTCCAACTCGTCCAGCGATTGCTCGAAGTGGGCGACGGGGGAGGCGTCCGGGGTGTTCTTCTTGGCCATGCGACAAGTGTGGGGATCGACTCCTGCCAGGTCAACGCGGGGCGTCAGCCACGCTGCCAGGCGAGGCGGGCGCCCTGCGTGCGCAACCACGCATCGCCGTCCGCTGAAAGCACGAGGTCGCCAGCGGCCCACAGGGCGTCCTGGTGCCACAGCAGCGGCAGCTGGCGGCGTTCCCACGGCGGAACGCCGAGCGACTGCAGGACGTCCTTCAAGGCATGCGTGTGCATTCGCCCGGGCAGCGTGATCCGTTCGCCACCTTGCCGTGCCGTGAGGGTCAGCGACATGTCGAAGCCACTGCTGCTACCCTCCAGGCTGAGTTGGCCGCCATCGGGCAGCGTGTACGGTGCGCTGCCATCCCAGGCGGCCTGCCAGTCTTCCGGCAATGCGGGCCGCTGGCGTTCCGCATGCAGCAGGTCGCGCCAGCGCCGCACGACGGCGTCCTGCCAGGCGAACGACGCCTGCGCGTCCGCGCGGGCACCGAGCAGGTGCGCTTCGATCTGCGCGATACCTTCGGCGGGCAACGGCGGCAGCGACAAGGTATCGATCCAGCGCCGCAAGAGGCGCGCACGCTGTGCCGGATCCGATGCGCGAAGGCGCTCAATGCGCAGTGCGGCGGGGTCTGCGGTGGCCGCGTCCGCGAGCAGTCGGGCATCGTGGTGGGCCAGCAGGTCGGCGGTATCCGCGTTCAGCGCCGCGCTGCGTGCGAAAGCGGCAGCGGCATGCGGCCAGCGCCGCGCCAGCAGCGGTAGCACCTCGTGGCGGAGGAAGTTGCGATCGAGTTCGGTCTGCGCGTTGCTGGGGTCCTCGATCCATGCCAGCCCACGCGCACGCGCGTATGCCTGCAGATCGTCGCGCGGTGTTTCCAGCAGTGGCCGCCACAGCCAGCCGGGGCCGAACGCGCGCCATGGGCGCATGGCGGCCAGGCCGTCGGGGCCAGAGGCGCGCAGGGCGCGGAGCAGGAACGTTTCGGCCTGGTCGTCGCGATGGTGCGCGGTGGCCAGGATGTCGCCGTCCGCCATTGTCTCGACGAATGCTGCGTGGCGTGCGGCGCGTGCGGCGGCCTCGGGGCCGTTACCTTGTCGGTCTACCCGGACGCGCGCAATGCGCAGCGGCACATCGAGCGTACGACAGACCTGCGCGCAGTGTTCGGCCCAGGCGTCGGCTTCGTCCATCAGGCCGTGATGGACGTGCAGCGCACACAAGCCCCGGTCGCGGATCGCCATATCGGCGGCGAACCGGTGTAACAGCACGGTGGAATCCCGCCCGCCACTGAAGGCCACCCGGACGCGACCCGCCGTCGGGGCAGGCAACAGGTCCAGCGATGTGGATGCCGCGTCCATGCCCGCATGCTAGCGGTGATGCGCGCCGCACGGGAAACTCTGTGATGGGCGTTGGAGTTTTCGGATGTGTTGACGGAATCTGAACCGGTTCGCCGCGAACATGGCGCGGACCGTCCCACAGGAGCCTCCGTGAATCCGACCGCCGACAGCGAACGCGCCCGCCAGCACACGCTGGACCGCTATCACGCCCTCGACACGCTGCCCAGTACGGCCTACGACGACCTGGTCGCGCTGGCGGCCGCGATCTGCGGCACGCCGATCGCCGTGGTGTCGTTGATCGATCGCGAGCGCCAGTGGTTCAAGGCCAGGATCGGCCTGGACGATCACGAGACCACGCGCGACACCGCCGTCTGCGACCATGCAATCAAGCGACCTGGCGAATTGCTCGAAATCCCCGACCTGGCGGAAGACAGCCGCTTTGCCGGCTTCCCCATCGTCACGGGCGATGTGAAGGCGCGGTTCTACGCCGGCATGCCGCTGGTCGCCCACAGCGGCGAGGCGCTAGGGACCGTATGTGTGGTGGATACCCAGCCCCGTCAGTTGAATAACCAGCAGAAAGCATCGCTGCGGGCGCTCGCGCGGATCACCGCGACGCTGCTGGACACTCATCGCGCGCAGCACGAAGGGCAGGCACTGGTCGCGCTAAGGGGCTCTGATGCGGCGCCTGTGGTCGCCGAGGCCTATACCGTTGTGCTCATCGAAGTGCAGGGCATGGCCGAAGCGGGGCGTCGCCTGGGCGAACGCGCGCTCGAGAAAACGCTGCAAGGGCTGGAACCCGTGTTCGACGCCTGCCTGCGTCATGAATCGGGCGATCATGTCAGCCGGGTCACCGACAGCGCGGAGTTCGTCGTGCTGCTGAAGGGCGCCGATGTCGAGGCGCGCATCGATGCGTTGCGGGCCGCCGCGCGTCTGGCGGGGCATCGCAACGCGCTGGTGCTGCTGGTCGGCGCTGCGGCGTCGGCGAGCGCGGACGATGCCCTGCTGCAGGTCTATCTACGTGCCGAAGAGGCCCTCAGCCTGCAGAAAGACGCGTTGGCCAGTGGTCGCCAGGCGGCCTGACCGCGCTCAACGCACCTGCTGCAGGATGACGATCAGCGCCGCGATCCAGCACGTGCTGACGAACAACCCGAGCACGAGGTGTTGGCTCACGCCGGTGCGATGGAAGCGCCAGTGGTTGACGCCCAGCGCAACCAGGACCGGCAACGTGAACAGTACGGTAGGCAACAGCCACCAGGGCAACGAGAGCAGGTCCATGACGGTCCTCCCTTCGGGCGGACGGTGCGCCGTCCGTTGACCGCATCATCCCGCGCGGCGGTGCCGCCCGCATTGATTGCGATCAACCATCCGTCGGAAGATCAGCGCGGCAGTGCGGCCAGTTCGCGCTTGGCGACATCGATCCAGTCCTGTTGCTCGCGTCGGTAGTAACGCGGCGCGACGTCGGAACGATCGAGGATTTCCTGGAACACGGCGCGAGCGCGGTTGCCCTCACCGGCGCGCTTGAGCAGCAGGCCGAAGCGCGCCCGCGCCTCCTCGCCGGGGTAGCCCTGCACGACCGCTTCGTACTCGTGGATGGCCGCCGCCGCATCGCCGGTGTCTTCCACCGTTCGCGCGTACAACAGATGTCCGTCGGCAGAACGGAAGGCGGGATTTGCGGCGATCAACGCATCCAGCGTGGCGCGCGCCTTCTGCGAATCGCCCAGGCCGAACTGCGCCTTCGCCAGCCCGAGCATCAGGTCAGGATCGGTGGCATAGAGGCCCTTCAACGCCTGCTCGTACAACTCGGCGGCATGGGTGTAGTCGCCGCTGCGCAGGCTTTCCTCGGCCAGGCGGCGACGGTTCTCCGGCGTGTCCGACGCCTTCAGCAGCTTGGCGGCATCGCGCCGGTCGCGATCCGGATCGATCCGGTTGCGCACGCTACGGACCGTGCGGCGCGCCGACGGATTGTGGCGCAGGTCCGGCAGGATCTCGGCGATGAAGTACACGATCACCGCGATGAAGGAGAACACCAGCAGGATGAAGACCCAGTAGAGCGGTCGCCCGGTGCGGACCACGTGCACGCAACAGGCGATCTGCAGGGCGAGGGACAGCAGGATGAGGGGGCTCATGCGCGGTGGGCGGCCGATCGGGACGTGCCGCGCAGCATCCGCGATCTTGGGCCGGTCCGCCAGTCAGGCCGCCGCGGCGGCCGTGCAACGGGGCCGATCAAGCGGCTTCGTACGCCCCGTAGCCACGCAGGCGCGCGTAGCGCTTGGCCAGCAGCTCTTCGACGGGCAGTTGCTCCAGCGCATCCAGTTCGTTGAGCAGCACGGCCTTCAGGCGCACGGCCATCTGGCGCGGGTTGCGATGCGCGCCGCCGATGGGCTCGCGCACGACCTTGTCGACCAGGCCCAGCGCGCTTAGGCGCTTGGCGGTCAGGCCTAGTTGTTCGGCGGCATCTTTGGCCTTGGCGGCGTCCTTCCAGAGGATCGAAGCGCAGCCTTCCGGAGAAATCACCGAGTAGGTGCCGTACTCGAGCATCAGCGTGCGGTCGCCGACGCCGATGGCGAGCGCGCCGCCGCTGCCGCCTTCGCCGATCACCGTGCAGATGATCGGGATCTTCAGCTCGGCCATCTCCATCAGGTTGCGCGCGATGGCTTCGGACTGGCCGCGTTCTTCCGCGCCGACGCCCGGATAGGCGCCCGGCGTGTCGATGAAGGTCAGCAGCGGCAGCTTGAAGCGCTCGGCCATCTTCATCAGGCGCAGCGCCTTGCGATACCCCTCGGGACGCGGCATGCCGAAGTTGCGTGCGATCTTGCTCTTGGTGTCGCGGCCCTTCTGGTGGCCGATGATGACCACGCTGCGGCCATCGATGCGGCCCAGGCCGCCGACGATGGCGGCGTCGTCGGAGAACGAACGATCGCCGGCCAGTTCCTGGAACTCGTCGCAGAAGACCTTGATGTAGTCCAGCGTGTACGGGCGCGCCGGGTGGCGGGCCAGCTGCGACACCTGCCACGGCGACAGGTCGCGGAAGATCTGCGCGGTGCGGATGCGGAGCTTGTCCTGCAGCGCGTGCACCTCGGCATCGACATTCACCGCCGGACCGGTGCTGGCGGCGCGCAGATCCTGGATCTTGGCTTCCAGATCGGCGATGGGCTGTTCGAAATCGAGGTAGTTCGGGTTCATCTGCGGGCCATGGGCCGGAAAGGGGGAAAGTGTAGCCGAAGCCGTCCGGCGGTCACGTACGGGGGGGTAGGGCCGTGACGCCGCGCACGGCCTGCGTCAGTTCGCCCAGGGCCGGTAGAACGCAGGCTTGGCGGTGCGCACGCCGGGCATGGCGCGCAGCGCGTCCAGCAGCTCCGCGTCAACGCGCACGGCCTTCTGGCCATTGAGGTCGAGCATGCCGGCGATGGTGTTGCCACCAGCGCCCATCAGCAGGTCCAGACGCAACGGCGTGCCGCCGGGGCGATGGCGCGACAGCAGGGCATCCACGCGCTCCCACAGCCCCGGCACGCGCAGGTCCAGGCGTAGCTGGAGGCGTTGCGCATGCTGCTGGCACAGCGCGGTGTAGTCCCACACCTGTCGGATGCGCAGGCTGTACCCGCCGCTGAATTCGTCTTCGCGCAGGCCGCCCTTGATCACCAGCACGCGGTCGCGCGTCATCAGTGCGCCGAATTCGTTCAAGGCATCGGAGAACGCACTGCATTCGATGCGGCCGCGCCCATCTTCCAGCTGCACGAACACCTGGCTGTCGCCCTTGCGTCGCACGCCGACCACCTGGCCGGCGACGATCGCGTTGACCTCGGGGCGCCAGCCTTTCTTCTCGCCGCTGGAACCGCTCGACCAGATGCGGTCCAGCTCGCTCAGGTCGCTGCCCACCAGCGTGCGCAAGTCATCGCGATACGGGTCCATCGGATGGCCGCTGAGATAGTGGCCCAGCGTCTCGCGCTCGCCATGCAACTTCTGCGTGAGCGGCCATTCGTCCGTCACCGGGAGCTCGACGTGGATGTCGTCGCTGCCGGCGCTGGCGCCGAACATGTCGACGATGCCCGCGTTCCGGTTCTTGTTGATCTGGTCGATGGCCTTCAGTACTTCCGGCAGCTGCAGGGCCAGCGACGCCCGGTTCCGGCCGAGGGTATCGAGTGCGCCGGCGTTGATCAGCGCTTCCATCGCCCGCTTGTTGAGCTTGGACGAATCGACGCGCTTGCAGAAGTCGAGCAGGTCACGGAAGGGGTCGCCGTTGCGGCGCGCCTCAACGATGCTCTCGCACACGCCCTGACCCACGCCCTTCACCGCGCCCAGGCCGTAACGCACGGTGTTGGCATCGGTGGCGACGAACATGAAGTCCGAGTGGTTCACGTCCGGCGGCAATACATTGAGGCCCAGGCCGCGCGCTTCGTCGAGGAAGCCGACCACCTTTTCGGTCTTGTCCATGTCCGACGACAGCGTGGCGGCCATGAATTCGGCGGGGTAATGCTTCTTCAGCCATGCGGTCTGGTAGGCGACCAGGGAGTAAGCGGCGGCGTGCGACTTGTTGAAGCCGTAGCCGGCGAACTTCTCCATCAGATCGAAGATTTCGTCGGCCTTGCGCTCATCCACGCCGCCCTGCGCGGCGCCTTCGCGGAAGATCTCGCGCTGCTTGGCCATTTCGGCCGGCACTTTCTTACCCATCGCGCGGCGCAGCAGGTCGGCGCCGCCCAGCGAGTAGCCGCCGACGATCTGCGCCATCTGCATGACCTGCTCCTGGTAGACCATGATGCCGTAGGTCTCTTCCAGCATGGTCTTGGTGCGCGGGTCTGGGTAGTCGAATTCTTCGCGGCCGTGCTTGCGCTCGACGAACGACGGGATCATGTCCATCGGGCCTGGGCGGTACAGCGCGTTCAGCGCGATCAGGTCCTCGAAGCGGTCGGGCTTGGCTTCCTTCAGCGCACGCCGCATGCCGGTGGATTCGAACTGGAACACCGAGCCCGTGTTGCCGTTGGCGAACACGTCGCGGTACACGCTGGCGTCGTCGAGCGGGATCGTGGCGATGTCGACCGGCGTCACCCCGAGGTGCGCGCGGCGCGCGTTCACCGCCTTCACGGCCCAGTCGATGATCGTCAGCGTGCGCAAGCCGAGGAAGTCGAACTTCACCAGGCCGACGGCTTCCACGTCGTCCTTGTCGAACTGGGTGACCGGGTTCCTGCCGCGGCCGCCTTCGTCGTGTTCGGCGAACAGCGGGCAGAAGTCCGAGAGCGGCGTCGGCGCGATCACCACGCCGCCGGCGTGCTTGCCGGCGTTGCGGGTGAGGTCTTCCAGTTGGCGCGCTAGGTCGATCAGGTCGCGGACGTCGTCTTCGTCGCGGTAGCGTTCGATCAGCTCCTGCGAGGCCATCTCGCTGCTGCCTTCGCCCATCGCATCCTTCAGCGTCACGCCGAGGATGTTCGGGATCAGCTTGGCGACCCCGTCGACCAGACCGTACGGGAAGCCCAGCACGCGGCCCGCATCGCGTACCACGGCCTTCGCAGCCATGGTGCCGTACGTGATGATCTGGCTGACCCGGTCGCGTCCGTACTTGCGCGCGACATAGTCGATCACCTCGTCGCGGCGATCCATGCAGAAGTCGATGTCGAAGTCGGGCATCGACACGCGTTCCGGGTTGAGGAAGCGTTCGAACAGCAAGCCGTAGGGCAACGGATCGAGATCGGTGATCTGCAGCGCCCACGCCACCAGCGAACCGGCACCCGAGCCGCGGCCCGGCCCGATCGGGATGCCGTGGTTCTTTCCCCACTGGATGAAGTCGGCCACGATCAGGAAGTAGCCGGGGAAGCCCATCTTGCAGATGGTGTCCAGCTCGAAGTCCAGCCGCTTCTCGTAGTCCTCGCGCGTGTGGCCGGGCGCGAGCGGGTTCTTCTCCAACCGCGTCTTCAGGCCGTCATGCGACAGGCTGCGGATCCAGCTGTCCAGCGTCTCGTCGTCGGGTACCGGATACGCGGGCAGGAAGTACGTGCCCAGCCGCATCTCGATGTTGCAACGCTGCGCCAGCGCGACGGTGTTGTCGATCGCATCCGGCACGTCGGCGAATAGCTCGGCCATCTGCGCCGCCGACTTCATGTACTGCTCAGGGCTGTAGTCGCGCGGGCGCTTCGGATCGTCGAGCACGCGACCCGAGGCGATGCACACGCGTGCTTCGTGCGCATCGAAATCGTCCGGCGACAGGAAGCGCACATCGTTGCTGGCGATCACCGGCAGGCCGCGTACGCCCGACGCGTGCAGGGCGAACGCGTTGAACGCTTCTTCGCCATCGCGCTGGGTACGCGTCAGCTCCAGGTGCAGGTCCTCGCCGAAGCTGCGCTGCCAGTCGGCCAGGTGCTGCTCGGCCAGGTCGTGGCGGCCACCCAGTGCCATCCGGCCGGCGAGGCTCTGCCTGCCCATGAGCGCGAACAATCCCGCGTGGTCCTGGCGCAGCCAGTCCGGGTCGATGGCCACACCGTCGGTGCGGTGGCCTTCCATCCAGGCGCGCGTCAGCAGGCGCGAGAGCGACAGATAGCCTTCGCGGTCGCGGCACAACAGCGTGACCGTCCAAGGCGCTTCGTTGCCTTCCGCGACCAGCAGATCGGCGCCCGCGATGGGCTTCAGGCCCACGCCTTCGGCCGCCTTGTAGAACTTCACCAGCGCGAACAGGTTATTGCGGTCGGTCACCGCGAGCGCGGGCATTCCCAACTCCACCGCGCGGCTCAGCAGGTTCGCCTGCTTGGCTTTCTTCGGGTCGGCCTGATCCGGCTTCTCGGGCACGCGGATGATCGAATCCGCCAACGAAAATTCGGTGTGCAGGTGGAGGTGGACGAAACGGGAGGACATGCCGGCTCGGGGTGCTATCGGGCCAGCGTAACGGCGGGGGTGGGGTGGGGCAAGGCTT
This sequence comes from Pseudoxanthomonas sp. YR558, assembly GCF_900116385.1. NCBI lineage: Bacteria > Pseudomonadati > Pseudomonadota > Gammaproteobacteria > Lysobacterales > Lysobacteraceae > Pseudoxanthomonas > Pseudoxanthomonas sp. YR558. Next base: position 905,625 of record NZ_FPCI01000002.1, read on the forward strand.
GACTTTCCGACAGCGCCGGCCGGCTCCACCACGAAAAAAAAGGCCGCCCAGGGGAGCGGCAGGGGGAAGCGGAAGGCCTGCCGTCTTCAGCGGCGTGGCCGGGTCAGTTAGTGCAGCAGACGCTCGAGGCTCTGCTGGCGGCGGAAATCCAAGTAGCGCGCGGTCTCGTCCGCCAGGAGCGTCCACAGGCCTTCGTCTAGGGGCGCGAGGCCGGGGGTGCGCAGCGCAGCCAACACCTGCTGGAGGCGGGCGCGTTGGAGGGCGTCCGGCGTCCACGTACGGTCCGCCAGCAGGCAGCGCAGGAACGCGAGGCGCTCGTCGTCGGGGTGGTGCTGGCTAAGGTGCGACGTCGCGGGCGCGACGTTGGAGTGCATCAGGGTCATGCTGGCCTCGTGGGGGAGAGGAACCCGCGGTCCAGGGGGAGGGAGCGGGCATGACCGTCATGCTGCCGTGCGCGGCGGCGTGACGCGCCTGCACAAAGCCATCGTGACGATGGGCACGGTGCCGATGGTCACGCGATTCAACGCGCGAGCAGTGCCTCGCGTACGGGAGCGAAGCTGCGCCGGTGGTGCGCGCAGGGCCCATGTTGCGCGAGCGCCGACAGATGCGCCGGCGTGGGATAGCCCTTGTGCACGTCGAAGCCGTACTGCGGAAACGTGGCGTGCAATTGGACCATCAGGCGGTCGCGCGAGACTTTCGCGAGGATCGAGGCCGCCATGATCGCCGGCTCGATGGCATCGCCTCCGACCAGCGTTTCGGCCACACAGCTGAGGCCCTTGGGCGCGCGATTGCCGTCGATGCGCACCAGGTCCGGGAACGGTTGCAGCGCCATCACCGCACGGCGCATGCCTTCCAGCGTGGCCTGCAGGATGTTGAGGCGGTCGATCTCGTCCGGTTCGACCAATTCCACCCGCCAAGCAAGCGCACGTTCCTGGATCAGCGGGAACAAGGTTTCGCGTTTGCTCTCGCTGAGTTGTTTGGAATCGTTGAGTCCGGGGATCGCGCGGGCATCGTCCAGGATCACGGCGGCGACGGCGACCGGGCCCGCGAGCGGGCCGCGGCCTGCCTCATCCACGCCCGCGACCAGGCGGGCGACGGGCATCGCGAAGAGGCCTTCCATGCTCATGCGTGCGATGTCCCACCAAGCACGCCAGCGACCGCATCGGCAGCGCTGGCCGATGCGTCCTGCTTCAGCTGCGCATGCAGGCGCTGGTAGGTGGGTTGCAATGCGGCGACCGCATCGGGCGAGCGGAACCAGCGCAATACGTCGGTGGCGAGGTGGTCGGGCGTGCAGTCATCCTGCATGCGCTCAGGCGCGATGTCCTCGCCGGCCAGCACGTTGGGCAACGCATAGCGCTCCACCTTCAACAGGCCCAAGCCCTTCACGATGCGGTAGGTCAGCGGTGCGATCCGGTAGCCCACCACCATCGGCCGCTTGCACAGCATCGCCTCCAGCGTGGCGGTGCCGGAGGCCAGCAGGACGACGTCGCTGGCGATCATCGCCGCGCGCGCCTGGCCATCGAGCAGGTGCCACGCGGCATCCGCGCCGTGCGCCGCGAACTGTGCCTGCAGCGCCTGCCGGCAGGCCGCGTTCGCAGCAGGCACGAGAATCTGCAGCCCCGGGATTTCCGCGGCGACACGTCGCGCGGCATCGAAGAAGGCCGGCGCGAGGCGATGGATTTCTCCCAGCCGGCTGCCGGGCAGCACGGCCAGCACCGGCGCATCAGCCGCCAAGCCCAGTGCGGTCCGCGCGGCATTGCGGTCCGGATGCAGGGGGATGTCATCGGCCATCGGATGTCCGACGAAACGCGCATCCACGCCGTGCCGGGCGTAGATCGGCGGTTCCATGGGGAAAAGGCAAAGTACGCGGTCGGCGCTGCGACCGATCTTCTCCGCACGTTTCTCGCGCCACGCCCAGACGGAGGGGCTAACGTAATGCACGGTGCGCACGCCGCGTTGCTTGAGCCAGGCTTCGACGCCGAGGTTGAAGTCGGGCGCGTCGATGCCGACGAAGACGTCGGGCTTCCAGTCCAGCATGCGCTGGCGGAACGCCTTGCGTAGCCGCAGCAGGCGCGGCAGGTGGCGCAGCACCTCGGCCAGACCCATCACGGCGAGTTCGCCCGCGTCGTACCAGGTATCGCAGCCGGCGGCGCGCATGGCGTCGCCGCCGATGCCAGCGAATTGCGCGCTCGGGAATTTCTGCTTCAGCGCTTCGATCAGCCCTGCGCCCAGCCCGTCGCCCGACGCTTCGCCCGCGCACAACGCGATGCGGAGCGGCCGGGCCGCGGGTACGGCGTCCATCAGCGCTGCAACGGCCGTTCGCCGCTGTCGATGAAGTGCAGCAAAGCCTTCACGTCGTCGCTGGCCTGCGCCTGTTCGGCGAGCTGTTGCTTGGCTTCCGCAAGCGGCAGGCCGGCGACGTACAGCGTGCGGTAGGCGCGCTTGATCGCCGCGATGCGGTCGGCATCGAAGCCGCGGCGCTTCAGGCCTTCGCTATTGATGCCGCGCGGCCGGCCGGAGGCTTCGCCGGCGACCATGGTGAAAGGGGGCACGTCACCGCTGAGCAGTACGCCCATGCCGATGAAGGCGTGCGCGCCGATGCGGCAGAACTGGTGCACGCCGGCGAAGCCACTCAGGATCACCCAGTCCTCCACGGTCACATGGCCCGCGAGCGTCGCGTTGTTCGAGAACACGCAGTAGTTGCCGATGACGCAGTCGTGGGCGACATGCGTATAGGCCAGCAGCATGTTGTCGCTGCCGATTCGGGTGATGCCCGTGCCGGTGACGGTGCCGCGGTTCAGCGTGACGAACTCGCGCACCTGGTTGCGGTCGCCGATCACCAGTTCAACGCGCTCGCCCTTGAACTTCTTGTCCTGCGGATCGCCACCGATCGCGGCGTGGCCGACGAAATGATTGTCGCGACCGATACGGGTCGGGCCGGTGACCGTGCAGTGGGGACCGATGATGGTGCCGTCACCGATCTCGACCTCGGGGCCGACGTAGGCGAACGGCCCGATGCTGACGCCTTCGCCCAGCGAGGCGCCCGGATCGACGACCGCGCTGGGATGGATGGCGGTGGGGGTGCCCATCTCAGCGGGTGTCCTCGGCGCACAGCACGTCGGCGCAGGCGACCTGTTCGCCATTGACCGACGCCACGCCGGTGTAGAAAGCCATGTTGCGGATCAGTCGCTTCAGGGTGACGTCCAGGTCCAGTCGGTCGCCCGGCACCACCATCTTGGTGAAGCGCGCGTTCTCCACCTTGACCATGTAGAACATGCGGCCCGCGGTGTCGCCCTGATGCGAAAGTTGGGTCAGCAGGCCGCCGGCCTGCGCCAACGCCTCAATGATCAGCACGCCCGGCATGATCGGACGGTCCGGGAAGTGGCCGGTGAAGAAGGGCTCGTTCTGGGTGATGTTCTTGTAGGCCAGTACGCGCTTGTCCTTCTCGAACTCCACCACGCGGTCCACCAGCAGGAACGGGTAGCGATGCGGCAGCAGCTTGCGGATGGTGGTGGAGTCGATGGGTAGTTGCAGGTCGAGGGTCATCAGCTTTCCTTGTCGGCCGCCAGCACGCGTCGTGCCAAGGCGTCCAGTTGCTTGAAGCGGGCGGCGTTCTTGCGCCAGGTACGGTTGTCGGTGAGTGGCGTGCCGCTTGAGTATTCGCCGGGCTCGGTGATCGAACTCGTCACCAGCGACATCGCGGTGACGACGACGCGGTCGCAGATCTCAAGATGACCGAGCACGCCGGCGGCGCCGCCGATCAGGCAGTAGCGGCCGATGCGCGCGCTGCCGGCCGCAGCGCTGCAGCCGGCCATCGCCGTGTGCGCGCCGATGCGGACGTTGTGGCCGATCTGGATCTGGTTGTCGAGGCGAACGTCCTCTTCCAACACCGTGTCGTCAAGCGCGCCGCGGTCGATGGTGGTGTTCGCGCCTATCTCGCAGTCATCACCGATGACCACTCCGCCCAGCTGCGGGACCTTGATCCAATGCCCGCTGTCCATCGCCAGGCCGAAGCCATCGGCGCCGATGACGGCGCCGGGATGGACCAGTACGCGCTTGCCGAGGCGGACGCGCGTCACCAGGGTGATGCGGGCGATCAGCTCGCTGCCATCGCCTACGGTGCAGTCATCGCCGATCACGCAACCGGGACCGACGACGCAGCCATCGCCGATCACGCTGTGCGCTCCGACGGTGACGAAGGGGCCGATGTGCGCGCTCGCGGCGATGCGAGCGCTAGGGTCGATCGCGGCGCTCGGATGGATACCCGGCGTGCGCACGGGCTTGCTGTCGAACAGCGCCGCCATCTTGGCGAAGGCCGTGTACGGATCCTTTGCGATCAGGACGGCGCCGGGGGCGGCGTCGGCGTCCTCGGCGCGAAGCACGATCAGGCTGGCCTGGCTCTCCGCCAGTTGACCCCGGTAGCGGCTGTTGGCCAGGAAAGCCAAGTGGCCGGGTTCGGCCCGTGCCAGGGTGGCGACGCCTTCTATGTGCAGGTCGGGATCGCCACGGAGCTCGAGGCCGAAACGGTCGGCCAGCGCGCGGGCGGTATGGATGGGCAGCGTCATAAGGCGCGTAGTTTAGCGCCAGCGACCGCCAAACCGCTTTCACGGGGGCGTATGGTGGGATGGTCGGCGGGGGCAGCTGCCCCCGCCCGTCATCGTAGGGCAGCCGTCAGAACGCGCCGCCGAAGGTGAACTGCAAGCGCTCCAGCTCGTCGCCGTCTTCGGTCTTCAGCGGGAACGCGTAGCTGATCGAGATCGGACCGACGGGTGCCCGCCACAAGAGCGCGATACCCGTCGAAGCACGGATCTCGCCTGCGTCGAAATTGTCGATGCCGTCGAACACGTTGCCGAAATCGAAGAACGCCGATACGCGTGCTGCATTGGAGTCGAACAGTTTCGGGAAGATCAGCTCGACCGAGCCGGTCGTCTTGAGCGAGCCGCCCAGTGGCTGGCCACGATAACCGCTGATGACTTCCGATCGCGGACCCAGTGTGTTGTCGCGGAAGCCGCGCACCGAGCGCGTGCCGCCCGCATAGAAGTTCTCGAAGAACGGCAGACCACTGGCCACTAGCGTCTTGTCTAGCGTGCCGCCGTCAGCGCACGTGCCGTCTGCCGCGGGCGCGGTCGTCGTTGGCTGGCCTGGGATCTGCGGATCGGAGCCGTTGGCGCGGCAGATGTAGCGATAGATGTCGTCGCCGTAGCTGTCGCCGTAGCCGATCTCCGCACGGGTGTTGAGCACGAAGGACGGGCTCAGCGACCAATACTTCGAGAACTCGTAGTTGAGCTTGTAGTACTCGACGGTGGAGCCCGGCAACGCGATTTCGGCCGAGACGCGCTGGTAGGTGCCGCCGGTGGGCATGAAGTAGTCGTTGCGGGTGTCGCGCGCCCAGCCCACTTCGGTTCGCCAGGCGTGGAACGTGCGCTGGCCCACGGCATTGATGTAGTCGATGATCGACTGGGGCGTAGAGCCCTGGAACGTCAATATCTCGTTGCTGTCGACGCCGAACAGCAGCGAGACGGTGTCGTTCTCGGTGATCGGCAGGCCCAGCACGCCCTGTGCGGCGGCGCTCGTGGTCGAGTACTGCGCGGTGTTGAAGTCCGAGTAGTCGAACTCGCGCCACCACAGGTTGTAGCCCAGGGACATACCTTCGTCGGTGAAGAACGGGTTCGTGTACGAGAACGAATAGCGCTGCAGGTAGTCGCTGCGCTGTGCCTCGACGGCGACGCGGTTGCCACCGCCGAGGAAGTTGTTCTGCGACAGCTGGATCGACGTGGTCAGGCCGGAGAGCTGCGAATAGCCCAGACCGAACACGAAGCTGCCCGAGGTGGTTTCCTTTACGGTGTACACCACGTCCACCTGGTCGGTGGTGCCCGGAACGGGCGTGGTTTCGACGTCGACCGTCTCGAAATAGCCCAGACGGCGCAGGCGCACGCGCGAGCGGTCGACCGCGACCTGCGAGAACCAGCTGCCTTCGAACTGGCGCATTTCACGGCGCATCACCTCGTCGGACGTGCGGGTGTTGCCCTTGAAGACGATCCGGCGCACGTTCACGCGCGGACCCGGGATCACCTGCAGGTTGATCGCGACGGTGCGGTTCTCGCGATCGATCGTCGGGATCGGATTCACCTGCGCGAACGCATGGCCGATGTTGCCCAGCGTCGCGGTGATCGAATCGGAGGTCATCTCGAGCAGAATGCGCGAGAACGTCTGCTCCGGCTTGACGATCACCAGCTTCTCGATCTCTTCCTTCGGCAGCACTGTGTCGCCGGTGACCTTCACCTCGGAGATCTTGTACTGCTCGCCCTCGGTGATGCCGGCGGTGATGAACATGTCGCGCTTGTCGGGACTGATCGATACCTGGGTGGAATCGATGTTGAAGTCCACATAGCCGCGATCGAGGTAGTACGAGTTCAGGCGCTCCATGTCGCCCGACAGCTTTTCCTTGGAGTACTGGTCGTCGCGGCGGTACCACGACAGCCAGCTGGATTCCTTGGATTCCCAGTTCTCCAGCAGGTCCTCGGTCTCGAACTTCTCGGCACCGACAACGTTGACGTGCTTGATCTTCGCCGCCTTGCCTTCTTTCACGGCGATCGTGACGTCCACGCGGTTGCGGTCCAGCGGACTCACGGTGGGCGTGATCTCGACGTTGTACTTGCCGCGGTTGTTGTACTGGCGCACCAGTTCCTGCGTTACGCGGTCCAGGCTCAGGCGATCGAAGGTCTCGCCCTCAGCGAGGCCGATGTCCTTCAGGCCCGACATCAGGTCATCGGTCTTGATGTCCTTGTTGCCGGTAAGCGTCAACTTGTTGATGGCCGGACGCTCGGTGACCGTCACCACCAGGATGTCGCCCTGGCGGTCGAGCTTCACGTCTTCGAAGAAGCCCGTCTTGTAGAGCGCGCGAATGGATTCGGACACGCCGGACGGGGTGACCTGCTCGCCGCGTTCGATCGGCAGGTAGGTCAGCACGGTGCCGGCCGAAATGCGCTGCAGGCCGTCGATGCGGATATCGGTGGCGGTGAACGTCTCGCTGCTCAGCGGTGCGGCCGCCGCGGGTGCGGGGGCGGTTTCCGTCGTCTGGGCCAGTGCCGGCATGGCGATGGCCGAGGCCAGGGCGAGGGCAAGCAGGCGGCGGGAGGGCAGTCGCGTCATCATCACTTCCGATTGGGGTAGTTCCTGCGGTGCAGGAGTGGAACGCAGGGCTGCGTCCCCGGGGCTTGCCGGCTGGGGGCGACCCTTGGAGCGGGCCGGCCCGAGAAAGTTCAGGGGCATCAGGTCACCAGACGCAGGATGTCGTTGTAGAACGCCAATCCCATCAGGCCCGCCAGCGCGGCCAAGCCTACGTATTGTCCAGCCACCATGTGGCGCTCGCTCAAGGGACTGCCCTTGACCAACTCGATAAGGTAATACAGGAGGTGCCCGCCGTCCAAGACGGGAATGGGCAGCAGGTTGATAATGGCCAGGCTGAGGGACATGGCGGCCAGGAACCAGAGGAACCAGTCAGGCCCGCGCTTGGCCGAGACATTCGCCACCTGGGCGATGGTGATGGGCCCTGACACGTTCTTCAGCGACGCGTCGCCGGTCAGCATGCGACGGATCATGCCCAGGGAGTCCGAGGTCAGTTTGCCCGTCTCGCGGAGTGCAGCCGGAATGGCGGCCAGGGGTCCGAAATGCAGGGTCGCGTCGTAGCTGGGCATCTGCGCGGCGTCCGGCGGCGCCAGGCCCAGGCCCCAGTAGTCCTGACCGTTGTCCGGGCGCTTCATGCGGCGCGGCTCGAGCTCGAACGCCAAGCGCTCGCCTGCCCGGTCGACCTCCACCATCGCGGGGCCGCCGCGCTTGCCTAGAAGGTCGACCTGCGTGGCGATGTCGCCGAAGCCATGCACGGGCTGGCCGTCGACGGCGGTGACGACGTCGCCCGGTTGCAGTACGCCATCAGCCGGTGCACCCGGGCTGACCTTGCCGACGGTGGCCGGCACAACCCAGTGGCGCCATGTCAGGCCTATCAGGCCGATCACGTTCTCCTGGTCGAAATCCACCGGCAGGCGCGAGAGAGCAAGTTGGCGCGTGGCGGTCGTGCCGGCGGCGGTCTCGACTTCCACCGGCACGTCCTTGCCGTCGATGGCCGTCTTGGTCAGCACGATGGAGGCATCCGTCCAGGTATCGATGGCGCGGTCGCCGATCCGGACGATGCGGTCGCCGCGTTGCAGACCAGCCGCCTCGGCGATGCCCGTGACGCCGCCGAGCGTGGCCGAGTAATCCTGCTTGCCCAGCACGAACATCGCCCAGAGCAGGGCGACGCACAGCACGATGTTGGCCGCGGGTCCGGCGGCGACCACCGCGATCCTCTGCCAGACCGACTTCCGGTTGAAGGCCTGGTCCAGCTGCGCAGCGGGGACATCGCCCTCGGCTTCGTCCAGCATCTTTACGTAGCCTCCGAGTGGGATCGCGGCGATCGCGAACTCGGTGCCGTGGCGGTCACGCCGCGACCACAATGGCTTGCCGAAGCCCACGGAGAAGCGCAACACCTTCACGCCGCAGCGGCGCGCGACCCAGTAGTGGCCGAACTCGTGGAAGGTCACCAGGATGCCCAGTGCCACGATCATCCACCAGACGGAGCCCAACAGGTCACTCATCGGTTCTCGGCGCTCATTGGGAGACGTGGCCTGCGAGGTTGCGTTCGGTGAGTCGTCGGGCCTGCGCATCCGCTTCCAGCAATGCCTCCAGCGAATCGGCCGGCGTTGCAGGCAGCGCGGCGAGGGCGTCCTCGACCAGCGCGGGAATGGATAGGAAACCCACGCGGCCCTGAAGAAAGGCTGAAACTGCGACTTCGTTCGCAGCGTTCAGGACCGCGGGCGCGGTGCCGCCTGTCGCCATGGCCTCCCAGGCCAGGCGCAGGCAAGGGAATGCGTCGGTGTCGGGCGCTTCGAAGTCCAGTCGCGGGTGCAGCAGCAGGTCGAGCCCCTGCACGCCGGAAGCGATCCGCTCGGGCCAGCCAAGTCCCACCGCCAGCGAGGTTCGCATGTCGGGCAGGCCGAGCTGCGCGAGCGTCGAGCCGTCGACGAATTCCACCAGCGAATGCACGAGGCTTTGAGGGTGCACCAGGACATCAAGGCGCGCGCGGTCCACGCCGAAGAGGTGGTGCGCTTCGATCAATTCCAGGCCCTTGTTCATCAAGGTGGCCGAGTCGACCGAAATCTTGGGGCCCATCGACCATTTCGGATGGGCAACCGCCTGCGCGCGCGTGACCTGGGCGAGGTCCGCCCGGCTGCGTCCGCGGAACGGTCCCCCGGACGCGGTCAGCACGATGCGCTTGACCTCGGCCTGAGCCTGCCGTGAACGCAGGCACTGGAAGATGGCGTTGTGCTCGCTATCGATCGGGATGATTTCGGCGCCAGCGGCATCCGCTGCGGCGGTCACCAGCTCGCCGGCGAGCACCAGCGACTCCTTGTTGGCCAGCAGCAGCCGTTTGCCCGCATGGGCGGCGGCGAGCGTCGAAGACAGGCCCGCCGCACCGACGATGGCGGCAACGACGGTGTCGCAGGCGGCATCGGCGACCAGTGCGTCGAGCGGTGCGTCGCCCGCGTGCGGCAGCGTGGGCAGGCCAGCGGCGGCGAGGCCGTCGCGCAGGCGCGCATAAAGCGCGGCATCTGCGATCACGGCATGGTCGGGCCGATGCGCCACGCACAGCGCGATCAGCGCATCGACGTTATGGCCTGCGGCCAGCACACTCGCGCGATAACGATCCGGATGGCGCGCGATGACGTCCAGCGCCGAGGCGCCGATCGAGCCCGTCGCGCCGAGGACCGCCACATTGCGGGGTGCGTGCGCAGCCATGCTCAGAATCCGAAGACTTCCTTGCCGAGCACGAAGATGGGCAGCGCGGCCAGGACGCCGTCGATGCGGTCGAGTACACCGCCGTGACCGGGGATCAGGTCGCCGGAATCCTTCGCACCCACATGCCGCTTCAGCAGGCTTTCGAACAGGTCGCCGACCACCGAAAACAGCACCGTGAAGATGGCGACGAGCAACACGCCAGGTAGCTGGGAGACTCCCGCACCCGCGATGATCGCGCCGACACCGGCGACCAGCAGACCCGCAGCCAGGCCACCCAGCAGCCCTTCAAGCGTCTTGTTCGGGCTGATGCGCGGCGCCAGCTTGCGCCCTGCGAACCAGCGCCCGCCGAAATGGCGGCCCGCGAAGTAGGCGCCGCTGTCGGCGGCCCAGACGATCGCCAAGGCGATGAACAGCCAGATATGCCCGTTCGGCTCAGAGGAGTGGATCAGCCCCAAGGCGCACCAGGCCGGCACGACGGCAAGCGTGCCGGCGGCCAGCTTGAATACGCGCGCCCACGTCTCGTGGTCGGAGGCGAAATGGAAGAAGCGCAGCCACAACAGCGCAAGCAACCACCAGACCGCACCGGCCAGGGCCATCAGCCGCAGCGGCACCAGATCGGTCGATCCGCGCGAGGCCCAGACCAACAGCACCATCAGCAGCAGGTTGGCGGTCAGCAGTACCGTTCGCTGCAAGGTGTCGTCGATCTCGGCGAGCTTGAACCACTCCCACAGGCCGACCAGGAAAACCAAGGCCGCCAGCATGACCAGCCAGGACGTCGGCAACAGCAGGATGGCGCCGATGGCGAACGGGGCCATGACGAGCGCGGCGATGACGCGGGTGCGGGTGGCGCTCATGCGGGGCTCGCTTTCATGCGGGGCTATCCTCCGTGGCGCCATCGGCCACCTGGGCGCTGGTCAGGCCGAAGCGGCGCTCGCGACCCGAGAAGTCGTCCAGGGCGCGCTGCAGCAAGGCGGCATCCAGGTCCGGCCAGAGCACGTCGGTGAACCAGAGTTCGGTGTAGGCCAGCTGCCATAACAGGAAGTTGCTGATCCTGTGGTCGCCGCCGGTACGGATGAAGAGATCAGGTGCCGGCAGGTCTGCCAAGGCCACGTGCCGGCCAAGGGAGGCTTCGTTGATGTCCTGCGGCCGCAGGCGGCCTGCGGCGACTTCTTCTGCCAACGCGCGTGCCGCGTGCGCGATGTCCTGGCGGCCACCGTAGCTGGCAGCGATCACCAGGTGCAGTCGTGTGTTGCCCTGGGTCAGCGTTTCGGCCGCCTCCATGCGCGCGCGGATGTCGGCGGAGAAACGCGTGCGGTCGCCGATGAAGCGCACGCGGACCTGGCGACGGTGGAGTTCCTCCACTTCGCGGTCCAGCGCATTGAGGAACAGCTTCATCAGCGCGCCGACTTCTTCTTCCGGTCGGCCCCAGTTTTCGCTGGAAAACGCGAACAGTGTCAGCGCGCCGATGCCGCGTTCCAGGCAGAAGTCGATGCAGACATTGACCGCCCGGGCACCGGCGCGATGACCGATCACCCGCGGGCGGCGGCGGCGTTCGGCCCAGCGCCCGTTGCCGTCCATGATGACGGCCAGGTGGCGGGGCACGGACGAGGGAACGGCAGGGGACATGGCAGTCCTCAGACCGCCATCAATTCCTGTTCCTTGGCCTTGACGACGTCATCGACGTCCTTGATGGACTTGTCGGTGAGCTTCTGGATCTCGTCTTCGGTCCGGCGCTCTTCGTCCTCGGTGATCTGCTTGTCCTTCAGCAGGTCCTTGACCTGCTGGTTGGCATCGCGGCGGATGTTGCGGATCGCGACCTTGGCGTCTTCGCCTTCGCCATGGACCACCTTCGAGAGCTCCTTGCGGCGCTCTTCGGTGAGGGCCGGCAGGTTCAGGCGGATGGTGGTGCCGGCAGTGTTCGGGGTCAGGCCCAGGTCGGAGGCCAGGATGGCCTTCTCGACCGCGCCGACCATCTGCTTCTCCCAAGGGGTGATCGTCAGCGAGCGGGAATCGGAGATGGTCACCGTGGCGACCTGGCTTAGCGGCATGTCCGAACCGTAGTAATTGACCTTCAGGTGCTCGACCAGGGCCGTGGAGGCGCGACCGGTGCGGACCTTGACCAGCGTGTGGCGGAGCGCCTCGATGCTCTTGGTCATGCGCGCCTGCGCGTCTTTCTTGATGTCGTTGAGCATCGCCCTTTCCGTTGCAAAGCCTGTAAACGACCGATTATAGGGCGATTCGGCGCCGTTGCCGACCGCCCAGAGGCCCCTCAGTGGGAATGATGCGGCGCGGCATCGTGCAGGTCGTGGCCGCAGGCCGCACCCCGTTCGATCTGCAGTGTCGCGTGGTTGATCCCGAAGCGGTGGTCCAGCGCGTGCACCGTGGCATCGATGAAAGTGTCGTGATCGTCCTCGCGGGCGCGCACGAGGTGCGCGGTCAGGGCGATCTCATTGGCGCCAAGCGACCAGATGTGCAGGTGGTGGACGGCCGAGACGCCGGGCTGTTCGCGCAGGAAGGCGCCGACCTCTTCGGGATCGACACTGCCGGGAACTGCGTCCATGGCCGCGTCGAAGCTGTCGCGCAGCAGCCCCCAGGAGCCAACAGCGACCACCACGGCGATCAACAGGGCCGTGGCGGGATCCAGCCAGGCCCAGCCGAGCGTCGCCATGCCGACGCCGGCCAGCACCGCCGCCAGCGAGACGGCCGCATCCGCTATCAGATGCAGGAAGGCGCCGCGCTTGTTCAGGTCGTGCGCATGCCCGTCGCGTACCAGCCAGGCGGCGCCGAGGTTGACCACGATGCCAAGCGCTGCGACCACGATCACGGGCGTGGCAGGAATCTCGGGCGGCGCACTGAAACGGCGCACCGCTTCCCAGCCCAATGCGCCGGAGAAAACCACCAGCAGCAAGGCATTGGCCAAGGGAGAGAGGAGGGTGGCGCGCCGCCAGCCGTACGTGTGGCGTCCCCGGGGCGGGCGCCGTGCCAGCGCGGCCGCGCTCCACGCCAACGCGAGGCCCAGCACGTCGCCCAGGTTGTGCACGGCGTCGGACAGCAAGGCCAGCGAATTGGTGTAGAAGCCGTACCCCGCTTCGATGGCGGTGTAGGCGAGATTGATCAGCGTGACCAACGCGAAAGCGCGCGTGGCCGAGCCGTGGGCGTGCGCCCCATGTCCGTGTCCGTGTCCCATCCGGCTAGGGTGCCGGCGGACCGGCACGGACACTATTACAGCGAGGTGGCGTCAGTTGCGGCCCTTTACCAGGGTGCCCACGTGCTCGCCGCGCAGGATGCGCATCAGGTTGCCCGGCACCGACAAGTCGTAGATGCGCAGCGGGACGTCGCTGTCACGACACAGGGCGAAAGCGGCGGTGTCCATCACCTGCAGGTCGCGGACGATCACGTCGTCGTAGGTCAACTGGTCGAAACGCTTGGCGTCGGCGTGCTTGCTGGGGTCCTTGTCGTAGACGCCGTCCACCTTGGTGGCCTTCAGCAGCAGGTCCGCGCCGATCTCGATCGCACGCAGCGCAGCACCGGAGTCGGTTGTAAAGAACGGGTTACCCGTGCCGGCGGCGAAGATCGCGATGCGGCCCTTTTCCAGATGGCGGATGGCGCGGCGGCGGATGTAGTCCTCGCACACGTCATTGATCTTGATGGCGCTCATCACGCGGCACTTGGCGCCCAGCTTCTCCAGGGCGTCCTGCATGGCCAGCGCGTTGATGACGGTGGCCAGCATGCCCATCTGGTCGCCGGTGACCCGGTCCATGCCGCCGGCGGCCAGGCCTGCGCCGCGGAAGATATTGCCGCCGCCGATCACCAGACCGATTTCCGCACCAGCGTCGCGCGCCTCGATGATCTCCTTGGCGATCCGGGTGATCACGGCCGGGTCGATGCCGTAGTCCTCAGCCCCCATCAGCGCTTCGCCGGACAGTTTGAGCAGGATGCGGCGATAGGCAAGGGGTGCGGTCATGGGGATCTCGGCGTGGGGGCAAACAGCGTAATTCTAGCCGAGCATCACATGGTGCGTCAGTCGCCGGGTTCGTAGATCGCGTACAACTTGCGTGCCGGCTCAAGGACTTCCCAGGTGCCGCTGAAGCCGGCGGGCACCACAAAGCTCTGGCCGGCTTCCCAGATGGTCTCCGCGCCATCATCGCCGCGCAGTTTCAGTCGGCCCGCAAGCACATGGCAGAACTCGTGCTCGGTGTAGTGGACGCGCCACGCCCCAGCATCGGCTTCCCAGACGCCACAGTGGAAGCGCGCATCCGGGGATGAGAACGCATTGGCGACCGCTTGCGTCGGCTGTCCGGATAGCAGCCGGTCGGCCGGAACAGCTTCGCGCGGCACATCGTCCGGCGCATGGGGGACGGGCAGGATTCGCGGCATGGTGGGACCTCCTGGAGGGCGGCTTATGATGGAACTCCCATCAGGCGACCATCAAGGCATCGACATGAGCGTGCGCACGCTGCAGGAGTTCATCGCGTCTTCCAGGGAAAAGGATGCCAGTGCGGACGCTTTCGAGCTCGAGAGTCCGCATCTGCTCGAGGTGCGCCTGGACGGGTTGGTCTGGGCCAAGGCCGGGGCGATGGTGGCGCGCAAGGGTGCGGTCAAGTTCACCCGGCAGGGCATGCTGGAGCAGGGCCTCGGGAACCTGCTGAAGAAAGCCGTCAGCGGCGAGGGTATGCAGCTGATGAAGATCGAGGGGCAGGGGCGTGTCTACCTGGCCGATGCCGGCAAGAAGATCACCCTGCTGCGCCTCGCGGGCGAATCGATCTTCGTCAACGGGAACGACGTCCTGGCCGTCGAGTCGGGCATCGAGAGCCGCATCACCATGATGCGCAAGGTTGCCGGCATGCTGTCCGGCGGCCTGTTCAACGTGCGCCTCAGCGGGCACGGCATCGTCGCGATCACTTCGCACTACGAACCGCTGACACTGCCGGTGAATGCGCAGACCGGTCCGGTGTTTACCGACCCCAACGCCACCGTGGCGTTGTCGGGTGGCCTGACGCCCGAAATCGTCACCGACATCTCGCTGGGCACGCTGCTGGGACGGGGGTCCGGGGAAAGTGTGCAGCTGAGGTTTGCGGGCGACGGCTGGGTGGTGGTGCAGCCCTACGAAGAAGTCGTGTACCAGCCGAAGCAATAAGCGCCCGGCGTTTCTCTCTGTTCCGGGGTCGCCCGCCGGTGCATGGAGGGGCGGCTTCGATTGCGGTGGTGGAAATCACCTGCACAGCCGACGCCTAGCCCGCTGCCGCGCTGCCGAGGCTTCCAGGCGCGGGCGCGCGGCCACGTGCGTCAAAAGCAGCGTCCGGCAAGGCGCACCTCCGACCTACCTCGCGACCCGTAACGGCATGCCGAAGCCGCGCTGGGGGACGGGTTCTGTTACCGCTATTACGTTCGGAGGCGACCGAAAAATACCCCTCAGGGGGGGCAAAACTACACGGCATTTTGTGATGGATTTGGCAATATTACTTGAGTGTTGCGTAACCTAATTCCAACATTTGATTAACCTGCTATTAAGGCCCGTGACTTGCATCGCACGATCAAGGTCACGCTGGTCGGAGGGCGGGCCCGTCCGGACGCTCATGTGAATCAACCTGCAGCAGGGAGTCGCACAGTGTCCAAGCGTACGTTCAATCGAACACTCAAGCGCAGCGCCCTTACCGTGGCGCTCGGCGTCTGCTTCAACTCTTCGATTTATGCCCAGTCCAATACCTCCGGTGCGGTCTTCGGCCAGGCCACGGCGGGCGAGAAAGTCCTGGTACAGAACCCGGCCACCGGCTTCAGCCGTGAAATAGCGATCGGCGCCGACGGTACCTACCGTGTATCCGCGCTGTCGCCCGGCACTTACCGCGTGACGCTTCAGCGCGCAGACGGCACCACGTCAACGCGCGAAGTCGCGGTCAACGTCGGTACCGGTACGGCTGTCAATTTCGCTGCGGAAAGTTCAGGGAGCGGTGCCACCACGCTCGGTACGGTCACGGTCACAGGCTCCCAACTGGTCAACCCGATCGACGTGTCGTCGGTCGAATCCACCACCATCCTGACCTCCGAGCAGCTCGCTCGGATTCCCGTGCCGCGCGATACCACCTCGGTGGCGCTGCTGGCGCCGGGTACCGTGCGCGGCGATGGTGCCTTCGGCAACCTCGCGTCGTTCGGCGGCTCGTCCGTTGCCGAGAACCAGTACTACATCAACGGCTTCAACATCACCAACTCGTTCCGGAGCCTCAACTTCTCCAAGGTCCCGTTCGAGGCGATCGCCGAGCAGCAGATCAAGACCGGCGGCTACGGCGCGGAATTCGGGCGGTCGCTCGGTGGCGTGGTCAACCAGATCACCAAGCGCGGCACCAACGAGTTCAAGGCGGGCGCCAACGTGTTCTGGTCGCCGAAATCGCTGCGTTCGGACGTGGACGACTACAAGTTCTCCAATCCGCTGGTGCCGGGCGATTACGGTAACGTGGCCGAAAACAACAGCAAGGATTCGCAGGATGAACTGATCGGCGCGGTGTGGGCAGGTGGTGCGCTGGTGAAGGACACCCTTTTCGCGTACGGCCTGTTGTCCTATGGCAAGACCGACACCGATGCCTGGGGCAACATGGATGCGGTCACCAATCGCAACGGTTCCATCAAGAACCCGACCTGGCTGGCCAAGTTCGACTGGAACATCAACGACAGCAACAAGCTGGAGTTGACCGCGTTCTCCGACAAGCAAGAAAGCGAGACCCGGGTTTACAACAACACCCCGGGTGAAGTGGATCGCACCACCTACGTCGGCACGGTGTTCGACGAACAGGGTGGCAACAACTACGTCCTGAAATACACGGGCTACCTCACCGACACTTTCACCCTAACCGCGCTTTACGGTCATGGCGAGTTTAAGCGCAGCCAGTACTTGAAAAATCCCGACGGCTCGAGGGTCAGCTACAACGGCGATATCACCACGGCGTACACGACGGATATCAACGGGACCACCACCCTGGGCGGCTGCCCGGCCATCATCGACGTGCGTCCTGGCTATCGCAAGGAGATCACGGGCGCCTACGGCAGCCTGTGCCATCTCACCGACGGTGCGCTGCTGCAGGCGTCGAACAACAAGGACACCCGCGACCAGTACCGCATCGACGCCGAGTGGATCCTCGGGCCGCACCAGCTGCGCTTTGGCGTGGACGTGGACAACTACGAATCGGTGGCCGGCGAAGCCAACGTGGGCGGCTGGCTGTGGCGCTACTCGACCAACAACGGCCTTGATGGTCGCCCGAACACCGGCGATGAGTTCGATGTGGTCCGCCGCCAGACCACGGCTCGCGGCACGACCATCGAAGTCAAACAGCGCGCCTACTACCTCGAGGATACGTGGAAGATCACCGATAACTTCCTGGCGTATCTCGGCGCCCGCTGGGATACGTTTGAGAACCTGGGTTCCGATGGCCGCGCCTTCGTCAAAATCGACAACCAGTTCGGTCCTCGCCTGGGCTTCTCCTGGGATGTGAAGGGCGACTCGTCGCTGAAGATCTACGGCAACGCCGGTCGGTACGCGCTGCCGCTGACGCCGAGCGTGGCCGTGCGCGGCTCCAGCGCTTCGATCTACCAGCGCTCCAACAACAACCGTTTCTCGGGCGTGGACCCGGTGACCGGGGCGCCGATCCTTATCAATCCGCTGAATCCGCTGAATCTGATCAACGGCGAAGACGGCCAGGCGCACGATCCGAACACGATCGCCAGCAAGAACCTTGATCCGATGTACCAGGACGAGTTCATTCTCGGCTTCCAGACCACGCTGACCGACCACCTCAATGTCGGTGCGCGCGGCATCTACCGCAAGCTGAAAGCGGCCATCGACGACAACTGCGATTACACCGCCATCACCGACCTGGCCGATGCCGACGGCCTCGACTACACGGTTCCGAACCCAGGCTTCCCGTATTGCCGTCTGTTCAACCCGGGCGAGGATGCGGTGCTGGTCACCGACCTCAACGGCGACGGCGTCTACACCACCTACACCGTGGAAGGCGATCGCCTTAGCCCGCCAGCGAAGCGTTCTTACAAAGCGCTGGAACTGTTCCTGGACGGCAGCTGGGACAAGTTCTTCTTCCAGGCCTCGTACACGCTGGGATACAACAAGGGCAACACCGAGGGTGGTGTGAAGTCCGACATCGGCCAGGGCGACACCAATACCACGCAGGATTTCGACTATCGCGAACTGACCGTCGATACCTACGGCTACCTGCCCAACGATCGCCGGCATGCGCTGAAGGTGTTCGGCAACTACGACTTCACTGACGAATGGTCGCTGGGTGCGAACCTGATCGTCCAGACAGGACGTCCGATCAACTGCCTCGGTGTACTGGATACCAATCCGGCCGAGCCCGCCGGCCCCGTTAGCAACTATGCTCCGCATCCCTACGGGTCTGGCTTCATGCGATGCAGCAACTCGGAGGATGGTGCACAGTTCGACTCGACCGTGAGCGCCGTGCCACGAGGTACGGCAGGGCGTCTGCCGACGACCACGAGCCTGGACTTGAACGTCGCCTTCCGGCCCTCGTTCGCACAGGGCCTGCAGTTCAAGGTGGACGTGTTCAACGTGTTCAATTCGCAGAAGGTCACGGCCGTGAGCGAAGTGGCGGAGGATTCGGCGACGGGTAACCCCCTGAGCACCTACCTGCTGCCGCGTTCCTATCAGGCGCCGCGCTCGGTCCGCTTCATGGTCCAGTATGATTTCTGACAAGGCGTTCCTTCCGCAAAAAGATGGTTAGCGATTGCTCTCTTCTTGGCCGCCTTCGGGCGGCCATTTTCTTGTGCGTAGATGGGTGCGATGACGTCCGGACGGATATGCTTGGCCAAACCCCACCCCGATTGCGACCATGAACGAAGTGCTGCAGCGCCACTGGAATGAGGCGAGCCGCCATGAAGCAGCAGCGGATCAGGCGGCGGCCCGCGCGTGCTATGAGGCGATGCTGGCGATCGAGCCCAAGCTGGTAGCACCACACCTGCGACTCTCACGGCTTGCGCAGATCGCGGATCGTTACGTCGACGCTCGCCGCCATGCGCTGCAGGCCGCGGTGATCTGCGCTGAAACGCAGGACGCAAGAAGCGTGGGCTTCGTAAGCCTGCGATTGTTGGCGTTTGCCGAGGATGGGGAGATCGTTCGCCTCATCCGATCCATGGACTGGTCCAATCGTGACGTCCTGCAGCAGGCGGCAGTGCTCGCGCAGCATCTTTGGTTGGTCAATCAGCACGACTTGGCGCTTGAGTTCCTGACGCATGTCGGGGCACGCGTCAAACCCAATGCGCTCCTGTGCTACACGCGCGCCAACGTACTCAGGTCGTTGGGCAAGCTGGACGAGGCTGCCGAGCATTACGAGTACGCCTTGCGGCTCAGTCCGAACGACGCTTACGTCCATCGAACGCTGGCGTACCACCAAACCTCCAAACCCGCGGGCATCCGCGTGCCGAGGGTCGTCGCGGCGCGCCCGCAGCATGCCGACGGCTCTCCCGAGAGCGCCCAACTGCTGTACGCCTTGTTCAAGGAGCTCGATGCGGCGGATCAGACGGCCGGCGCGTGGGACGCGCTGAAGGAAGGCGCGGCCATGGTTCGTCGTACGCTGCGGCATGACCGGGATGAGGAGGCGCGGGGCTTCGAAAGGCTGCTGCGTCAGGATCCATGGGCGGCGTTGCCGCCGTCGGCGACTGAGTCGGAAGGCGCCATCCCGATCTTCATCGTTGGCTTGCCGCGGACGGGCACGACGTTGCTGGATCGGGTGCTCGACAATCATCCCGAGGTGGTGTCGCTGGGCGAACGCAACGACCTGGATGCTGCCGTCAGCGAAGTCTCCGACCATTTCTTCAAGGGTGGCCTGAAAGAGTTGCGGTGGGACAAGGTGCAGGCGGCCGATCCGGCCCAGATCGGCGCGCGCTATCTGGAACGCTTGGCGCCGATGGTCGCGGGGCGCCGCTATTTCATCGACAAGAATCCACAGAATTTCTTCAATGTCGGGTTGATATTGCGGGCGCTTCCGCAGGCGCGCATCCTCTGCGTCCGGCGCGACCCCATGGATGCATGCTTCTCGAACCTGAAGGAATTGTTCGAGGGCGGCGCCTACCCGTACAGCTACGCTCTTGAGGATCTGGCCGCCCATCATCGGGGATTCGAAAAATTGATGGCGCACTGGAAGCAACGCGCACCCGGAGCGGTACACATCCTGGATTACGAAGCCATGGTGCAGACCGGAGATGATGCGCTGCGCGATGTGCTCGCGTTCTGTGGGCTGTCGCCCGTCGACGGAATGCTCGACATCACCGCGAATGCGTCGCCGGTGTCGACGGCGAGCAGTTCACAGGTTCGGTCGCCCATACACGGTCGCGGCATCGGCGCATGGAAACGTTATGCGCCGCAGTTGGAGCCTCTGCGGCTGATGTTGGAAGCGCAAAGGATCGAGAATGCAGGTTGAGTCGACATCCAGTCGCGTGGCCGCGCTGACGGCGCGGGCGCAGGCCCATGCCGTTGCCAAGGACTTCAGGCAGGCGATCGAGTGCTACCTGCGGGCGCGGGAGCTTTCCCCCGGCGATCCGGACATTCTGTTGCAGTTGTCCTACATCGAGTCGCTTTCAGGGAATTATCGGGCTGCGCATGGCTATGTACTGCAGGCCAGCAAGCTTCATGCGGAGCGCGCCGATGTTCTGAAGGAATTACTGGCGCGATTGCGCACCTTCAATGAAATCCCGGCGATGCTGGCATGCATCGAACGCATGTCGCCCATCTCCCGTATCCCGATCCCCTCGCTGATTACCATCGCTGCGCAGCTGACCTACGCAGGGTTGCCGCAGCGGGCGATCGTCTTCCTCGACGAAGCGCGGCGAGGGGATCCCGACTACCCTCCGACGCTCTTGTCACGGGCCCACGTGTTGATGTTCCTGGGGCGCTTCGCCGAAGCCGCGGATGACATCGCGCGGACGATCGCACGCGCGCCGCGGATCGCGCAGGCGTACTGGCTGCGATCGCAGGTCCGGAAACAGGCCGGTAGCGAGGATCATCTCGCGCAGATCGAGGCGCAACTCCGGGCACCCCAGCGCACCGCGCAGGATCGTGCATTGCTGGCTTTCGCGCTGCACAAGGAGTTGGACGATCTTGGCCGGCACGACGAGGCATGGAACGCCCTTCGGGAAGGCTGTGCCAGCAAGCGCTCGTCGCTGCGCTACGACGCGGCGCGGTCGCGGGAGGTGTTCGAGCGGTTGCTGCGGTTCGAGCCCGGTATTTTCCCGGTTGAAGAGTCGTCGCAGGTCCATGCCACGCCCGTCTTCATCGTGGGCATGCATCGTTCCGGCACCACGTTGCTCGAGCAGCTGCTCGACGGGCATTCCGAGGTACGAGGTCTGGGTGAGCTCTACGATTTCACCAGCGCGATGCGCCATGCCACCGATCATCATTGCGCCGGCGTGATCGATCCGGATATTGTCGAACGCGCAGCGGCCGTCGACCTGTCCTCAGTGGGGAGGCGCTATCTGGAGGGCATCGCGTGGCGGCTGTCGGGCGAACGCTACTTCACCGACAAGCTGCCCTCGAACTTCCTCAACGCGGGATTCATCTGCGAAGCCTTGCCGCAGGCAAAGATCCTGCACATGGTCCGCGATCCCATGGAAACCTGCTTCTCGAACCTGCGGGAACTGTTCTCCGACGCAAACCCCTACAGCTACGACCAGCTCGAGCTTGCCGACTTCTACCTGCACTACCGCGAGCTGATGGCCCACTGGCATGTACGTTATCCAGGAAGGATCTTGGACGTGGACTACGCGGAGCTCACGCGCGACCCCGAGCAGGTGGTCCGGCGGGTCTGCGATTTCATCGGCGTTGCGTTCGAGCCCGGAATGCTGGGCATGCAGTCGCGGACGCGCGGCATCGTCACGGCCAGCGCCGTGCAGGTGCGCGATCGCATCCAGGTGCAGGAGACCCCGAAATGGCGCGCTTACGAACGGCACCTCATGCCGTTGCGGGAACGGCTCGGCAGGGGGTGAGCGATCGTCGGATCGCCTGAAGCGTGGTCGGGTGGCCCGATGCAGGCGCCTCAGGGGCCGACCGCACCCACCGAGACGCGATTGCGCCCTTCGCGCTTGGCGCCGTAAAGCGCTTCGTCGGCCGCGCGCAGTAGGTCGTCGACGTGGCGGAACTGTTCCAGCGTGCCCTGCGTGGCCAATCCGGCCGAGAAGGTCACGTGTAGCGGCTGGCCGCTGACTTCGGCCATGGCCGAGCCGGAGACCTCCGACAGAATGCGGCGCACGACCAGGGCCGCAGCCTCCTCTCCGATGCCCGGGAGCACCACCAGGAATTCCTCGCCGCCGTAACGGGCGACGATGTCGCTGCTGCGCACCCGCCGCATCAGCACCTTGGCGAAGTTGCGCAGGACTTCGTCGCCGACCAGGTGGCCCCAGCGGTCGTTCACCTGCTTGAAATCATCGAGGTCGATGAAGGCGATCGATAGCGGCCAGCCGTGGCGCGTGGCGGCCTCGAACTCCTTCTCCAGCACTTCTTCCAATTGACTGCGGTTGTAGGCGCCCGTCAACGGGTCGCGGCGCACTTCCTCGGCGAGACGGCGCGCGCGGTCTTCGTGTTCGTCGGCTTCCTTCCGTGCCCGCGCGGCTTCCTGGATCTCGCGCAGGTTGCGCACCACCAGCAGTTCTCGCGCCTGGTCCAAGAGCGCCTGGATGCGCGCGGGCGGCGCGGGCGGCACATCGAACATCGCGCAGACCTCGGGCAGGGCGGCCACCATCTCTTCGGTCAGGGCGAGGAACGCGGCGTAATCCAACCCGAGGCGGGTGGCCGCGTGCAACGCCGCGTCGCGATGCGCGGCTTCGGTGCGCGCGGCGTCGTCGGCCGCCAGCCAGATGTCGGCGATGTGGCCCGATACCGCGACGCAGGCGTTGAAGCCGGTATCGGAGGCGGGGTGCTCGCTCTCGATGATCGCCTCACGCAACAGCGCTGGCAGATTCCATTGGCGCGCCAACCAGCCGCCGACGGTGGCGTGGTCGCATCCTAGCAAGTCGCGCTCGGCGGCGATCAGCGCCGCGTTGTCCTCGGCGTTCTCCACCAGGCGTGCGTAATCCTCGCCCAGCACTTCAAGCAAGGCCAGCATGCCGATGTCCTGCAGCAGGCCGGCCAGCATGAGCTCTTCGGCTTTGCGGATGCCCGCATGTTGGCCGAGCAGACGGCTGGCCAGTGCGGCGATCACGCTGCGGCGCCAGACGCGCGCTTGCGCCAACGGATGGCTGCCGCTACCACAACGCGCCAGCGAGAAACCGAGTGCGAGCGTCAGCGTCGCGTTGAGGCCGAGCACCGTCAGCGCCTGCGACAGGTTCTCCACGCGACGACGGCTTGCGTACAGCGGCGAGTTCGCGATGCGCAGCATGCGGGCGCTCAGCGCAGCATCCAGACCGATCGCGTCGGCCGCGGTCGCCATCACGACCTCGGGGTCCTGCGCGAGCTCGATGATGCGCAATGCCACACCCGGCGGGCTAGGCAGGTTGCGGCAATTCAGGAGCTGGGCTTCGAGTTCGGGACGCATCCGGGTGCGCACTGCGTTGAAAGGAGTTGCCGGCAGCATGCCAGCAAAGCGTGACGAAGTGTCACCTTTGTAACCAGTTTCGGCGCAGGAAGGACAAACTTTAGCGACGCGCGACGAACGGTCGCGGCCATCAGGGGAGACGTTCTCGGAAAACAAAAAAGCCGCGGTTCCCCGCGGCTTTCTTGCATGCGACAGGTTTGGCGATGGCTTACGCCAGGCCGGCCTGCTTCATCACTTCGGCGGCGTAATCTTCCACCACCTTCTCGATGCCTTCGCCGACCACCAGGCGCTGGAAGCCGATCACGTCGGCGCCGGCGGCCTTGACCACCTGCTCGACCGACTTGTCGCTGTCCAGCACGTACGGCTGGCCGTACAGGGTGACTTCGTTGACGATCTTGTTGATCTTGCCGGAGATGATCTTCTCCAGGATGTCGGCCGGCTTGGCCTTGTCCTTGTCGGACATCTTGGCCAGCTCGATTTCCTTTTCCTTCGCCACGAACTCGGCCGGCACGTCGGAGGCCTTGTTGTGCGGGGGGTTCATCGCGGCGATGTGCATCGCCAGGCCGCGGGCCAGGTCGGCGTCGCCACCCTTGACCTCGACCAGCACGCCGATCTTGCCGCCGTGCACGTAGGCCGCGACGCTGTTGGTGCTGTCGATGGCGACCAGACGACGGATCTGCATGTTCTCGCCCAGCTTGGCGATGGCTGCGGCGCGGGCTTCTTCCACCGTCTCGCCGGAGGCCAGCTTGGCGCTCTTCAGCGCATCGGCATCGGCGGCGCCGGACGTCAGCGCAGCCTGCGCGATCGCGTCCGTGAAGGCGATGAAGTTGCTGTCCTTGGCGACGAAGTCGGTCTCGGAGTTGATCTCGACCAGCACGGCCTTGCCGCCGTCCTGGGCCACGGCGATGCGGCCTTCGGCGGTGACGCGGTCGGCCTTCTTGTCGGCCTTGGCCAGGCCGGACTTGCGCAGCCACTCGGCGGCGGCGTCGATGTCGGCCTTGTTCTCGGTGAGTGCCTTCTTGCACTCCATCATGCCGGCGCCGGTGCGCTCGCGCAGTTCCTTGACCAGGGAAGCGGTGATTTCCACGGGATTACCTCGGTTAGCGAATTCGGTGGACGGTACGGATGCCGTCCTGTCGTATCCCGGTCGGCGCGAATCGCGCCGGACGGGAGGAAAGCCGCCGCGCAGCATGGCGCGGCGGCGTTGCAGCCGGATTACTCGGCAGCGGCTTCGTCGGACTTCTTGCCGGCGGCCTTCTTGGCCGGGGCGCGACGGGCACCCTTGTCGTCGCCGCCTTCAGCGAACTCTTCCTCGCGGACGGTCGCGGCGTTCGGCGACGCGGCCTTGCCTTCCAACACGGCGTCGGCGGCGGCACGGGCGTACAGCTGCACGGCGCGGATGGCGTCGTCGTTGCCGGGGATGGCGTAGTCGACCAGGGCCGGGTCGTAGTTGGAGTCGACCACCGCGATCACCGGGATGCCGAGCTTCTTGGCTTCCTTGATGGCGATGTCTTCATGGCCGATGTCGATGACGAACAGCGCGTCCGGCAGACGGTTCATGTCCTTGATGCCGCCCAGCGAGGCTTCCAGCTTGTCGCGCTCGCGGCGCAGGCCCAGCACTTCGTGCTTGACCAGCTTCTCGAAGGTGCCGTCGGTTTCGGCGGATTCCAGTTCCTTCAGGCGGGCGACCGACTTCTTCACGGTGGCGAAGTTGGTCAGCGTGCCGCCCAGCCAACGCTGGGTCATGTACGGCATGCCACAACGCACGGCCTCTTCCTTCACGGCTTCGCGCGCGCTGCGCTTGGTGCCCAGGAACAGCACGGTGCCGCGCTTCTGGGCAACGCCCGAGAGGAAGTTCATCGCGTCGTTGAACAGCGGAACGGTCTT
Organism: Pseudoxanthomonas sp. YR558; assembly: GCF_900116385.1. Classification (NCBI taxonomy): domain Bacteria; kingdom Pseudomonadati; phylum Pseudomonadota; class Gammaproteobacteria; order Lysobacterales; family Lysobacteraceae; genus Pseudoxanthomonas; species Pseudoxanthomonas sp. YR558. Next base: position 930,890 of record NZ_FPCI01000002.1, read on the forward strand.
CTCGAGGTTGATGATGTGGATCTTGCCGCGGGCACCGAAGATGTACGGCGCCATCTTGGGGTTCCAGTAGCGGGTCTGGTGGCCGAAATGGACGCCGGCTTCCAGCATCTGGCGCATGGTGACTTGGGGCATTGCTCTACTCCTGATAAGGAACCCGCCGCCAGGCAAAAGGAAGGCGGTGCCCGCGAGGGCAGGGTTCCGGGGTTGGGCCTCCCTGTCGCTTCCGTGACCGAACCCTTCTGGTGAAGGGCACCCCGGCACGGGCGGTGGCGACAGGTGTGGATTCGTCGGTGACGCCCGACGTGGGCGGTCCGGCCGGGCGTGCCCGGGCGCGAAGCCGCGGGATTATAGCCGTCATCGGCGGCTGGCCGCAAACCGAGGGCGGGCCGCGGAGGGGGCGGAAGTCCCGGGGCGTTCAGCTGGCGGGCCAAATGGGGGATAATCGGCCAATGGCCATCCAGCTGAAAACCCCCGAAGACCTCGCCCAGATGCGCATCGCCGGCCGGCTGGCCGCCGAGGTGCTCCAGGTGGTCGCCCCGCACGTGAAGCCGGGCGTGACCACCGCCGAACTCGACCGCATCTGCCACGATCACATCGTCAACGTGCAGAAGGCGATCCCGGCGAACGTGGGCTACAAGGGCTTCCCGGCCACCGTCTGCACCTCGGTCAACAACGTCATCTGCCACGGTATCCCCAGCGAAGGGAAGGTCCTCAAGGACGGCGACATCCTCAACATCGATGTCACCGTCATCAAGGACGGTTGGCACGGCGACACCAGCCGCATGTACGTCGTCGGCACCCCGTCCGTGATGGCGAAGCGCCTGGTGGACGTCACCCGCGAGGCCATGTTCCGCGGCATCCGTGCGGTGAAGCCGGGCGCCACCCTGGGCGACGTGGGTTACGCGATCCAGCAGTACGCGGAGGGCGAACGCTTCAGCGTGGTGCGTGAGTACTGCGGCCACGGCATCGGCAAGGTCTACCACGACGAACCGCAGGTGCTGCATTACGGCCGCTCGGGCGAAGGCGTGGTCCTGAAGCCGGGTATGACCTTCACCATCGAGCCGATGATCAACGAGGGCGCCCGCCATACCAAGGTACTGCCCGATGGTTGGACCGTGGTGACCAAGGACCGCAAGCTTTCGGCGCAGTGGGAGCACACGGTGGCGGTCACCGAGGATGGCGTCGAAATCCTGACCCGCGTGCCGGGCGACGACAACGACCTGTGAGCGTCCCGGTAGCCGCGAACGGACATGCGACGCGGCTTCCGGACATCGGCCCGGATGTCGCCGATGACGCGGCCTGGTCGGCCGCGGCCCGTATCTCGCTGGGTCACACCGATGCCCGCCTGGACAAGCGTTTCGACCAGGATGACGGCATGGACCGCATCTTGGCCTTGCGCGCGCGCGCGGTCGACCATCTTCTGAAAGACGCGTGGTTGCGCTGTATCCCGGAGAACGCGCCGATGGCCCTGTTCGCCGTGGGCGGTTACGGGCGCGGCGAACTGTTCCCGCAATCGGACGTCGACGTGCTCGTGCTGGCCGGTAGCGACGTGCAGCTGGCCCATCACGATGCGGTGGCGCGTTTCTTCGCGACGTTGTGGGATGCCGGCCTGCCGATCAGCCACAGCGTGCGTTCGGCGGTGGAATGCACTGCGGCTGCGGCCGCGGACCAGACCGTATTGACCGCGCTGATCGAAGAGCGCCTGATCGTCGGCGAGCCCGTCGACGAAGGTCTGCTGATCGATGCGATCGGCCCGGCCCGCGTGTGGCCGCCGCGCGATTTCTTCGTGGCCAAGCGCGAGGAACTGCGCATCCGCCACGCGCGTTTCGGCGATACCTCGGACAATCTCGAACCCAACATCAAGGATGGTCCGGGCGGTCTGCGCGACCTGCACACGCTGGGCTGGATGGCGCTGCGCACGTTCGGTGTGCGCGATCTCGAACCCTTGGTGGGCATGGGCCACCTGGGCCAGGACGAAGCCGTGGCGCTGGCGCGAGAACGCCGTGCATTGGGCCGCCTGCGTTATGGCCTGCATCGCGTGGCCGGGCGGGCGGAAGAGCGGTTGCGCTTCGATTACCAGAAGACCCTGGCCCAGCGGCTGGGGTTCGCCGACGACGCGGAAAATCTCGGCGTCGAGAAGATGATGCAGGGGTTCTACCGCAGCGCCGCCATCGTGCGCCGGATCAGCGATCGCCTGCTTCAGCGCTTCGAAGAGCAGTTCGACGGCGAAGCGCTGGCCGAACCGCTAGACGCGGACTTCGCCCTGCGTCGCGGCTACCTCGCCGCGCGCGACGCCGCTTGGCCGTCGGGCGATGCCTCGCAGGTTTTCGCGCTGTTCGCGGCGTGGGCCGCGAACCCGCAGGTGCGCGGGCTGCATTCGCGCACCGCGCGCGCACTGGCCGAGTCGTTGCCGAAGCTGTCGTCGTATCCACAGGCAGGGCGCAGTCAGCGCGATGCCTTCATGGCCCTGCTGCGCGGGCCGCGCGCGGTGGAAACGCTCACCCGCATGGCGCGGCTGGGCGTGCTGGGGCAGTGGATTCCTGCCTTCGCACGTGTCTCAGGACGCATGCAGTTCGACCTGTTCCACGTCTATACCGTCGACCAGCACACGCTGATGGTGCTGCGGAACATCGCCGCCTTCGCCGCCGGTCGCGCCGATGAGCGCTTCTCGATCGCGCACGAAGTGTGGCCGCGCCTGCGCAAGCCCGAGCTGCTGCTGCTGGCCGGGCTCTTCCACGATATCGCCAAAGGCCGGGGCGGCGATCACTCCGAACTTGGTGCGGTCGACGCGCGCGAGTTCTGTGCCGCGCATGCGCTCAGCGAATCCGACACCGACCTGGTGGCCTGGCTGGTGGAGCAGCATCTGCGCATGTCGGTGACCGCGCAGAAGCAGGACATCGCCGATCCCGACGTGATCCATGCGTTCGCCGCCTTGGTAAAGGACCGGGAGCGTCTCGACTATCTCTACCTGCTCACCTGCGCCGATATCGCGGGCACCAGCCCGAAGCTCTGGAATGCGTGGAAGGACCGACTGCTCGCCGACCTCTACTTCGCTGCGCGCCGCGTGCTGCGCGAAGGGCTCGAGAATCCGGTGGCCATGGAGGAGCGGCTCTTCGAAGCGCGCGGCAGCGTGCGCGCGCTCCTGGAAGTGCAGGGAATGACGGCGGCACAGGCCGACACCTTGTTCGCCACGATGCCGGAAGAGAGTTTCCTGCGCTTCCGGCCCGAGCAGCTGGCCTGGCAGGCCCATGCGATTCGCGGTGCGGCGTCGGGCGAGACCCGCGTGCGAGCACGTCGGATCGCCGACGATGCCGATGCGATGGAAGTGTTCGTTCATTCGCCGGATCGCGACGGTCTGTTCGCCGCCATCCTGGCCACGCTGGATCGCATGGGCTTCGCCATCCACCAGGCGCGTGTGCTGGTGGGGCCGCAGGGTGCCATCTTCGATACCTTCGAAGTGTTGCCGGCCGACACCTATGCGCCGCGCGACCCGGCCGACATCGAGCAGGGGCTTGGCGAAGCGCTGTCGCGACCGCTGGACAGCGTGCGCACGTCGCGCCGCGCCGTGCCGCGCCAGCTGAAGCATTTCCGGTTCGCGCCGCGCATCGAATTCGGCACCACGCCGGATGGTCGCCGCACGATCCTCGGCCTGGTCGCGCCCGATCGCCCCGGCCTGCTGTCCGACGTCGCCCAGGTGCTGCGCCGCCAGCGCCTGCGCGTGCACGACGCGCGCATCGCGACATTCGGTGAACGCGCCGAGGACGTATTCCAGATCACCGACGAACACGACCAGCCCCTTACCGACACCGTCGAACAGGATGCGCTGCGCGACGCGCTGCGCGCCGGCCTCGATACCCCCACCTGAGCAGAACCCAGCAGGACGTTTGATGACCCGCAAAGCCACCAAGACCGAAGAACTGAAATCCACCATCGAGAGCGCGTTCGAGCGCCGCGCCGAGCTGACGCCGGCCGAGATCGAGGGTTCCACCCGCACCGCCGTCGAACTGGCCATCGAAGGCCTGGAAGCCGGCAAGCTGCGCGTGGCCGAGCCGGATGGCAAGGGCGGCTGGAAGGTCAACGAGTGGCTGAAGAAAGCCGTGCTGCTGTATTTCCGGGTCAACGAGATGGAGCTGGTCGAGGCCTATCCCGCGCCGTTCTGGGACAAGGTCGAAGCGCGTTTCGGCGCGTTCGACGAGAACGACTTCCGCAAGCTGGGCGTGCGTGTCGTCCCGGGTGCTATCGCGCGCCGCGGTAGCTACTTCGGCAAGGACGTCGTGCTGATGCCGAGCTTCGTCAACATCGGCGCATACGTCGGCGAAGGCACCATGGTCGACACCTGGGCGACGGTGGGTTCGTGCGCCCAGATCGGCAAGCATTGCCACCTGTCCGGCGGCGCCGGCATCGGCGGCGTGCTGGAGCCGCTGCAGGCCAGCCCCACCATCATCGAAGACCATTGCTTCATCGGCGCGCGCTCGGAAGTCGTCGAGGGCGTGGTGGTCGGCCATCACAGCGTGATCGGCATGGGCGTGTTCATCGGCCAGTCCACCCGCATCTATAACCGCGCGACGAAGGAAATCACCTACGGCTACGTGCCGCCGGGCAGCGTGGTGGTGTCCGGCTCGCTGCCGGCCGCCGATGGTTCGCACTCGCTGTACTGCGCCGTGATCGTCAAGCAGGTCGACGAGAAGACGCGCAGCAAGACCAGCGTCAACGAACTGCTGCGCGGCCTGGCGGACTGATCGATGGCGACGACGCTTTATGGCCTGAAGAACTGCGACACCTGCAAGAAGGCGACGAAGTGGCTGGACCGCTTCGGCGTCGCATACGAATTCGTCGACTACCGCGACAACCGGCAGGCGCCGGAGACGCTGAGGGAATGGGCGGAGAAGGCGGGTGGCTGGGATGCGCTGATCAACAAGTCGTCGACGACGTGGCGGCAGTTGCCCGAGAACCGCAAGTCACCCGGTTCCGATGCGGAATGGAAGCTGTTGCTGAAGGAGTATCCGCAGCTGATCCGGCGTCCTGTGGTCGTCGGCGACGTGGCGGGCTTTTCACAGGGCTTCAGTGACAATGGCTTCAAGAAACTGTTCGGAGCCGGCACGTGAGTGACGTCGTTGAACTTTCCAGCGAACTGATCCGTCGCCATTCGGTCACGCCCGACGACGCCGGATGCCAGCAGGTACTAGCGACGCGGTTGAACCAGTGGGGATTCCACTGCGAGCACCTGCGTTTCGGCGATACCGACAACCTGTGGGCCACGCACGGCAGCGGCGAGCCCGTGCTGGTGCTGCTCGGACATACCGACGTGGTGCCGCCGGGGCCGCTCTCTGCCTGGACCAGCGATCCGTTCGTGCCGACCGTGCGCGATGGCGTGTTGTACGGGCGCGGTACGGCGGACATGAAATGCAGTGTGGCCGCGTGCACGATCGCGCTGGAGCGCTTCGTCGATGCGCATCCTGACCATCCGGGCACGGTCGCGCTGCTCGTCACCTCGGATGAAGAAGGCGATGCGCACGACGGCGTGAAGAAGGTGGCGGCGCTGTTCCGCGAGCGCGGCCAGCGGATCGACTGGTGCATTACCGGCGAGCCCTCATCCAAGGAAACGCTCGGTGACCTGCTGCGCGTCGGACGGCGCGGCACGCTGACCGGCACGCTCAGCGTGCATGGCGTGCAGGGCCACGTGGCCTATCCGCACAAGGCGCTCAATCCGATCCACAAGGCGCTGCCGGCGCTGGACGAACTCGCGGCGCGGCAATGGGACGAGGGCTACGAAACCTTTCCGCCGACCAGCCTGCAGATTTCCAACATCCACGCCGGCACCGGCGCCAGCAACGTCATCCCCGGCGAATTGCAGGTGGTGTTCAACCTGCGCTTCAACCCGTCATGGACGGCGGAGAAGCTGGAGCAGGAGATCGAAGCGATCTTCCGTAAGCACGGGCTGGAGTACAGCATCACGTGGTTACGTGGTGGCGAGCCTTTCTACACGCCCGAAGGCCATCTGCGGGCCACGGCGCGCGCGGTGCTCGGCGAGTTCGCCGGTGCGCCGCCGGAAGAGAGCACGGCAGGCGGCACCTCGGATGCCCGTTTCATCGCGCCCCTGGGCGCGGAGTGCATCGAGGTCGGTCCGGTCAATGCCAGCATCCACAAAGTCGACGAACATGTGCGGGTGACCGACCTGGAAGCCCTGCCGGGCCTTTACCAGGCCCTGGTGGAGCGTCTGATGCTGACCCGGCCCGCCCGCTGATGACGGCAAGCGAGCCGGTTCCCTTACGGATGAAACAGTTGCGCGGCCCCGCCGGGACCGGTTACGGTCGCCCCATGCCTTGCCGCGCCACCATCGCCAATAACCGCAACAACCTGCGCCCGAACAACGGGGCGCGGGCGATGCGGCTCTGCGACTAGGCAAAGAAAGACCTGCCGGATTCCAGAAACCCGCATCGCAAGATGCGGGTTTCTTCGTTTCAGGCCTCCGATTCCTAACCCCACCCAGGAGCTTCCACCCATGTGTTCCATCTTCGGCATCTTCGGGCTGCAGCCCGGCGACGACATCGCGGCGCTGCGACGGCAGTCCCTCGAGCTTTCCCAGAAGCAGCGCCACCGCGGGCCGGACTGGAGCGGCGTCTACCACGACGACGGTGCGATCCTGGTGCACGAACGGCTGGCCATCGTCGACCCGGCCGGCGGATCGCAACCGCTGCGCTCGGCCGATGGCACGCTGGTGCTGGCGGTCAATGGCGAGATCTACAACCACCGCGAGTTGAAAGCAGAGCTGGCGCAGGACTACGCCTTCCAGACCGGTTCGGACTGCGAGGTCATCAACGCGCTGTATCGCGAAGATACGCCGGCCGCCTTCCTCAACCGCCTCAACGGTATCTTCGCGTTCGCACTGTGGGACCGTGCGACGGGACGTGCGTTGATCGCACGCGATCCGATCGGCGTCTGCCCGCTGTACTGGGGCCATGATCGCGAAGGTCGCCTGTGCGTGGCCTCGGAGATGAAGGCGCTGGCGCCGATCTGCGCGGACGTGGCGCAGTTCCCGCCGGGTCACTACTACGACGCCGCCACGCGGGAATTGGTGAAGTACTACGAGAAGCCCTGGCGCGACTACCCCGCCGTCGAAGGCGTACAGGTGCGGAAAGAAGAACTGCGCGAAGCCTTCGAACGCGCCGTGCACCGGCAGCTGATGACCGACGTGCCGTACGGCGTGTTGCTCTCCGGCGGACTGGATTCGTCGCTGGTCGCGGCGGTCGCCGCGCGCTACGCACGCCATCGCATCGAGGACAACGACACGACGGAAGCGTGGTGGCCGCGCCTGCATTCCTTCGCCATCGGCCTGGACGGGTCGCCCGACCTGGCCGCGGCTGAAGTGGCGGCGAAGGCGCTGGGCACCGTGCACCACGGCTTCACCTACACGTTCCAGGAGGGGCTGGATGCGATCCCCGAGGTGATCCGCCATATCGAGACCTACGACGTCACCACCATTCGTGCGTCCACGCCGATGTACCTGTTGGCGCGGCGGATCAAGGCGATGGGGGTCAAGATGGTGTTGTCGGGCGAGGGCAGCGACGAAATCTTCGGCGGCTACCTGTATTTCCACAAGGCGCCGAACGCGCGGGAATTCCACGAAGAGTTGGTGCGCAAGCTGGACGCGCTGCACAACTACGACTGCCTGCGCGCCAACAAATCGATGATGGCGTGGGGCGTGGAGCCGCGCGTGCCGTTCTTGGACGTCGAATTCCTCGACGTGGCGATGAAGATGGATGCTGCACACAAGATGATCGACAAGACGAGCCAGGGCGCGAAGCGCATGGAGAAGGGCGTGCTGCGCGAGGCGTTCGATGGCTACTTGCCGGAATCGATCCTGTGGCGGCAGAAGGAGCAGTTCAGCGACGGCGTCGGCTATGGCTGGATCGACGGCTTGAAGGCGCACGCCGAAGCGCAGGTCAGCGATCGCGAACTGGCGGCGGCCGACAAGCGCTTCCCGGTGAATCCGCCGCAGACCAAGGAAGCCTATTTCTACCGCACGCTGTTCGAGCAGCACTACCCGGGCCAGGCTTGCGCCGAGACGGTGCCGGGCGGCAAGTCGATCGCGTGTTCGTCGCCGGCCGCCATCGCCTGGGACGCCAGCTTCGCGAAGATGGCCGATCCGTCCGGTCGTGCCGTCGCCGGCGTGCATGCGTCCGCGCTGCAGGCGGCGACGACATGACGCCGTCCGACGTCGTGCGCGAATGGGTCCGCCGCTTCAATGCGGCGGACGTCGACGGCTTGGCGGCGTTGTACGCCGAGGATGCCGTCAACCACCAGGTGGTGACCGATCCGCTGCATGGTCGCGAGGCGATCGCGAACTTGTTCCGCACCGAATTCGCGCGCGCGACGATGGTGTGCGAGGTGGAACAGATCCTCGAGGACGGCGAGTGGGCCGTCATGGAATGGCGCGATCCGCTCGGACTGCGCGGCTGCGGCTTCTTCCACGTGCGCGATGGCCGCATCGTGTTCCAGCGCGGCTACTTCGACCAGCTCAGCTTCTTCCGCCAGCAGGGGCTGGCGGTGCCGGATCACTATTTGGATTGAGCGTTGGCGGGCCGCAGCGTGAGCGTGTGGGTCGCTTCGCCCGGCAGGAAGGGCGTCGGCCTGCCGTGCACCCAATCGTCATGGCCCGCGCCCCAGAACGGCGACATCGGATGACCGCTCTGGCCGCCGGGCATGTGGATGATGCCGTCGGCCTCATGCCCCGGCGACACCACCATGCGTTCGGACGCACCGAACGCCGGGCCCTGCACGCGCGGCATGGCGCCGTCGCCGGCCAGCGGTTCGCCGGGCATGCATAGCCGCGGCTTGAGGAAGGCGGGCAGGGCGTTGGCCAGCGGATGGCAGATCTTCGCGGTGTTGCGCTCGCCCCAGCGACGCTCGGCGAGCGGTCCCTGTTGGGCAAGGTCGTCGCGCACTTCCTTCGCCGCGTCTTCCAGCAGCGCGTCCCAGGTCTGGTAGCGGCGCGACAGCAGATGGGCCGGGCGTTGTTCGAGCAACGGCCACACTACGCCTTCCAGCTGCGGCAGGTCGGGCATGATGAAGTCGTTGCCGAGTGCCGCCTGCGCGGGCGCGGTGAGACCGTCGGCGATGCGCGCATGCACGGCCAGGCGCCAGGCGCGGACCAGGCGGTAGCTCACCGAATCGATGCTCGCGGTGCCGTCCCAGGTCTTGCCGGCGTCGGCGAGAGCCTTCACGGCAGAATCTGCGGGCAGCTTCTTCGCTTCGTCCTGCAGTAGTGTCCACCAGCGCTGCAGGAAGAGCGCCCGATCGTCCAGCTGGATCGCCAGCAGGTCTTTCTCGGTGAAACGATCCTTCGCCATCAGGCCATCGCGGATCTGCTTGGCGCGTGCGCCCAGCGCATATCCGCCATCACCCACGCGGGCGAGGGCGGCGCCATCCAGCACGCGAGCGTTGGCGGTCCAGAGGCGATGGTTTTCCGGTGACGTCAGCACCGGGGAGAGTTGGAAGGAGAGATCCCACGGCTTGCAGGGCAAGGCCGCAGCGTCGGCAGGCGCGGTCGTCGCAATGCCATCGAGGGCATGCGTGCATGCACCCGCACGCGAAGGCAGCGGCCCGAGAATGCGCCAGGCGATGCGGCCGTTGCGGTCGGCGACGACCAGATTCTGCGCGGGCGTGGCGGTGCGCTGGGCCACGGCGAGGGCGGCGGACAGGTCGTCTGCACGCGCGAGTTCCGACAAGCCGAAGTTCAACGCACCCGGCTGCTGCGCCACCCAGCGCAGCGCAAGCGCGGGCCGATCGCCCTTCGCGGGGTGAACGATTGGCCCGAGGCGCGTATCGAGCACCTCGAACGCGACGTCGTCACCGCCGGCGACCTTGATGGTTTCGGCGTGGCGCTCCACGGCCTCGCAGCCTTCGGTCGTCTTGCCCTCGCACGGCACTACCGGATACCAGTCGGCCGTGTCCGCGTAGCTGTTGGTGAAGCCCCAGGCGACGCGTCCGTTGCTGCCGACGATGATTGCGGGCAAGCCGGGGAGACTGAAGCCGGACACATCGACCTTGCCGCCCGGCGCGTGCGGATCGGGGTAGCGCAGGCGCACGCGGAACCAGATGCCGGGCGCGCGCAGGCCCAGGTGCATGTCGTCGGCGACGATGGCGCGCCCATCGGCGGTCAGCGCGCCGGCGACCGCCCAGTTGTTGCTGCCGGGGGTCCCCTTGTCGGCCAAGCGCTGATGGGAATCCGTCTTCGGCATCGGCAGCGTGCGCAGGTCCACCTCGCTGGCATCGGGCAGCGTGGCGTTGCCGCGCTGCTCCCCGAAGAGGGGCGCGTCCCATTCGGTGCCGTCGTGCGCGAGCAGGGTGTAGAGGCCCTGCGGCACGTGCTGGCGGATCTGCCACAGGCCCAGCTCGCGCACGTTCTGCGCATCCTGCAGATCAAAGTACATCGCGTAGCCCGTCAGCGCGGAATCCAGCACTTCCCAGCGGCGCGGTTCCTGTCGCAACAGCAGGTAGGGCCACGGACGCGCGCGCAGATTGCCGAGACCGGCATTCACGCCGTCGGCATAGGCCTGCAACTGCGGCATGCGGTTGCCCGCGAACGCGTCCAGGTGGTCCGACACGCGTGCGCGGATGCGGTGTACGCGACGTTCCTTGTCCAGGTCGATGGCGATGGGGCCGAACAGCTCCGCCAGCTCGCCCGCCGAGCTGCGGCGCATCAGGTCCATTTCGAAGTAGCGTTCCTGCGCGTGCACGTAGCCGAGCGCGCGGACCGCATCGGTCTCGCTGGCCGCGTCGATGGTTACCACGCCCAATGCGTCGCGCTGCACGCTGGCCGGTGCGGACAGCCCGGCCAGCCCCGACTCGCCGTCCAGGCGCGGCAGGCTTCCCCGCAGCATCCACCATGCGATCAGTACCACCACGACGATCAGGGCCAACAGCAGCAGCGCGATGCGCCGGGTCCACTTCAGCATTGCGGGTCCTGAGGGTAGGGGCGGGCGGGCCGATTATTCCACGGAAGCGTTGACCGTCCATGCCGCGATGCGACGACGAACGCGACTGATTCCGATTCGGTCGCCGGTCCGTGGGATCGGGCATCCTGTGCGCCTCGCCACAGGAGCCGCCCCCCATGAAAGGCCACCCGGACGTCGTCGAATACCTCAAGTTCCTGCTGCGCGGCGAGTTGGCCGCGCGCGACCAGTACTTCATCCATTCGAGGCGCTACGAGGACCAGGGCCTGAAGGCGCTGTTCCACCGCATCGACCACGAGATGCAGGAAGAGACCCAGCACGCCGACGCGCTGCTGCGCCGCATCCTGTTCCTGGAAGGCGACCCGGACATGCGCCCGGAAGCCTTCACCGCCGGCACGACCGTCGAAGAGATGCTCCAGCGCGACCTGGAAGTCGAATACGCAGTGCGCGCGCACCTGGCCAAGGGCGTGGCGCTGTGCGAGCAGTATGGCGACTACGTCAGCCGCGAAATCCTGCTGACCCAGCTGCAGGACACCGAAGAAGACCATGCGCACTGGCTGGAACAGCAGTTGGGCCTGATCAAGCGACTTGGCATCCAGCTGTACCTGACCTCCAAGCTCGACGGCGAACCCGCCGCCGAGTGATCAGCCGCGACGGAGACGGTAGACCGCCGTCTCCAGCGCGCTCAGGCCTTCTTCGCGGAAGCGCGGCTCTTGGTCCAGGATGTCGCGCCGCTCCAGCAGCGTGTGTCGCCACGGCGCGGCGAACAACGCCTCGACCTCGGGTTGCTCCACCGAGAACGGTGGTCCGGCTTTTTCGGTTTGCGGATACTCCAGCGTGATCAACAGGCCCTGCGCCCCCGTGGGAAGCGACGCATAGACCGTGTCGCGATAGCGCAACCGCAGATCCGCGGGCAGCGCGATCAATGCCGCACGGTCGTAGACGCCGGCCACGTCCGCGAGTAACGCCGGATCCACGCCGAAAGCGTCGCCCAGGATGATCTCCACCGGCCCCGCGCTGAAATGCTCGCCGTAGCGACTGGTGGTCCGTACCGGTTCGAGTCCGGCTTCCTCGAAGAATTGCGTGACCGCCAACGGCGACAGTTCCACGCCGAGCACGCGATGTCCCTTCGCTGCCAGCCAGTGCATGTCCAGCGACTTCCCGCACAACGGCACCAGCACGCGGCTGCCCGCCGGGAGTTGCAGCGACGGCCAGTGCTTCTCGAGCAACGGCATCACGTCGCTGCGGTGGAAGCCGATCTGGCCTTCCTGCCAACGCTGCAACCAGAAATCGGCGTCCATCGGTGAATCCTCCCGGCGTCTTGGAAGCGTCGTAGGTGCGTTACTGGATATCCAGCCCGTCGACCTTCTGCCACCCACGCGGCAACAGCCCACCGCGTGTCGCCCGCGCGCCGACATATTCGTCCAGGTCCTTGAACGACAGGCTCATCGTGCGCTGCCCGCTCTTCACCAGCAGCGTGCTGCCCGGCGTGACGGCCGCGATGGCGACCACGCGCTCGGTGCCGAGCTTGGCCTTCGGGATCTCGATGATCTTGTTGCCTTTGCCCTTGTCCAGTTCCGGCAGTTCGCTGACCGGGAAGGCCAGCAGATGGCCCGCACTGGTCACGGCGACGATGCGATCGGTCTCGGTGTTGGGCACCTGCGCCGGCTGCAGCACGTTTGCGCCCGCGGTCAGGTTGAGCATCGCCTTGCCCGCCTTCTGGCGACCGGTGAGGTTCTCGAAGCGGGTGACGAAGCCATAGCCATGCGACGAGGCCAGCACGAAGCGGCTGTCGTTGTCGCCGCTGGCCAGTGCCTGGAAAGACGCGCCGGCGGCAGGCGAGAAGCGACCGGTCAGCGGTTCGCCATTACCGCGCGCAGAGGGCAGCGTATGCACGGCCGTCGAGTAGCTGCGGCCTTCCGAGTCGAGGAAGGCGACCTGTTGCGTGCTGCGCGAGCGCACCGCCGCCAGCAGGCCATCGCCCTCGCGGTAGGACAGCGTGGCGGCATCCACGTCGTGGCCCTTCGCAGCGCGTATCCAGCCCTTCTCCGACACCACCACGGTCATCGGTTCGCTGGCGACCAGCTCGGTTTCGTCCAGTGCCTGCGCGGCATCGCGCTGCACCAGCGGCGACATGCGGGCGTCGCCGAACTTCTTCGCGTCGGCCGTTAGTTCGTCCTTGATCAGCTTCTTCAGCTTCGTCTTGGAATCCAGGATGCCGGCGATCTTCTCGCGTTCGGCCTGCAATTCGTCCTGCTCGCCGCGGATCTTCATTTCCTCGAGGCGGGCGAGCTGTCGCAGCTTGGTCTCGAGGATGTAGTCCGCCTGCTCCTCGCTCAACGCGAAGCGGGCGATCAACGCGGCCTTCGGCTCGTCCTCGGTGCGGATGATGCGGATCACTTCATCCAGGTTGAGGAACGCGACCAGCAAGCCCTCCAACAGGTGCAGGCGACGCTCGACCTTCTCCAGCCGGTGCTTCAGGCGGCGCGTCACCGTGTCGCTGCGGAACGCCAGCCATTCGGTCAGCAGCATCTTCAGGTTCTTGACCTGCGGACGGCCGTCCAGTCCGATGATGTTGAGGTTGACCCGGTAGCTCTTCTCCAGATCGGTGGTCGCGAACAGGTGGCCCATCAGTTGTTCGGCGTCCACGCGGTTGGAGCGCGGGATCAGCACGACGCGCACCGGGTTCGCGTGGTCGGATTCGTCGCGGATGTCTTCTAGCCAGGGCAACTTCTTCGCCCGCATCTGCGCGGCGATCTGCTCGATCACCTTCGAGGGCGATACCTGGTAGGGCAGCGCATCGATCACGAGGTTGGCGTTGTCCTTGCGCCACACGGCGCGCGCGCGGACGCTGCCGGTGCCGTTCTCGTACATCGTGCGCAGATCGGACGCCGCGGTGATGATCTCCGCCTTCGTGGGGTAGTCCGGGCCGCGCACGTGTTCGCATAGGTCGGCGACCGTCGCGTCCGGATCATCGATCAGGCGAATGCACGCGCTGACGATCTCGTTGAGGTTGTGCGGCGGCACGTCGGTGGCCATGCCCACGGCGATGCCGGTGGTGCCGTTGAGCAGCAGGTGCGGCAGGCGCGCCGGAAGCCACGTGGGCTCCTCCAGCGTGCCGTCGAAGTTGGAAGCCCAGTCCACCGTGCCCTGGCCGAGTTCGCCCAGCAGCACTTCGGCGATGGGGGTGAGCTTGGATTCGGTGTAGCGCATGGCCGCGAACGACTTCGGGTCGTCCGGCGAACCGAAGTTGCCCTGGCCTTCGATCAGCGGATAGCGGTACGAGAACGGCTGCGCCATCAGCACGAGTGCTTCGTAGCAGGCGCTGTCGCCATGCGGGTGGTACTTGCCGATCACGTCGCCGACAGTGCGCGCGGACTTCTTCGGCTTGGCGCCCGCACTGAGGCCGAGCTCGCTCATCGAATAGATGATGCGGCGCTGCACGGGCTTGAGCCCATCGCCGATGAAGGGCAGGGCGCGGTCGAGGACCACATACATCGAGTAGTCGAGGTAGGCGCGCTCGGCGTACTCGCGCAGCGGGATCTGTTCGAAGCCGTGGAAGGTGGGGCGGATGGTGTCGCTCATCGGGTGCATTCGTCTGCAGCAGTGTCCTGCCGCAATTCTACCCGTCGCGGTCTCAGCGCTTGAGCGCGCGTTGCAGGAGACCGGAAACGAAAAACCCCCGCTTGCGCGAGGGTTTCGTTTTGCGTGGTGCCCAGGAGAGGACTCGAACCTCCACGGTTTTACCCGCTAGTACCTGAAACTAGTGCGTCTACCAATTCCGCCACCTGGGCAGGTAAGCGAGGCGCGCATTTTGAGGACAGGGCAGGGGAATGTCAACGGGTGTCTTCGCGCGGTGTTGTTCAGGCGGGGTGTACGATGCGCCGATGACCAAGAAGACTCCCACGGGCGGCGGCAAGAAGCCCGCCGCGTCCGCCAAGGCCGGCGCGAAGCCGGCCTCCCGCAACACCTTCGGCAAGGCGGGCAAGCCCGCCGGCAAGCCGGGCAAACCGGCCAAGAAGAGCCTGCCGCCCTGGATGCCCGACCTGCCCGCATCGGGCGGCCGTACCAAACCCGGTGCGCCGGCCCCCCATCGCGCCGGTCCGCCGCCGCGCGCTGCGGGACGCTTCGTCGATCCGCACGCACAGCGTGAAGCCCAACGCTACGAACAGCCCATCGCCAGCCGCGAAGCCATCCTCGGCTTTCTGGAAGCGGCCGAGGGCCCGCAGACCGCCGAGGAAATCGCGGGACCGTTGGGCCTGGACGCGCCCGACCGTTTCGATGCGCTGTCCAAGCGGCTCGGCGCGATGGTCCGCGACGGCCAACTGGTGCAGAACCGCCGCGGCGGCTTCGCGCCGGTACAGCACACCGACCTGATCGCCGGCACGGTGATCGCGAACCCCGACGGCTTCGGTTTCCTGCGGCCGGACACCGGCGGTGGCGACGATCTGTTCCTGCCGCCCTACGAAATGCGCAAGGTCATGCATGGCGACCGTGCGTTGGCCAACGTCACCGGCATCGATCGCCGCGGCCGCCGCGAAGGCAGCATCGCGCGCGTGCTGGAACGCGGCGTCACCCGCCTGATCGGGCGCTTCGGTTTCGAGGTGGGCATCGCCTACGTGGCGCCGGACGACAAACGCATCCAGCGCAACGTTCAGATCCCGCAGGATGCGACCGGTGGTGCGCGCGATGGCCAACTGGTCGTGGTCGAACTGACCCAGGCGCCGGATGCACGCCGCCCGCCCATCGGCAAGGTGATCGCCGTGCTCGGCGACAGCCTGACGCCGTCGCTCGTCGTCGAGGCCGCCATCCACGGACACAACCTGCCGCACGAGTTTCCGCAGGAAGTGCTGGACGAAGCCACCGCGGTGCCGCTGGTCGTCGAGCCGACGATGATCGGCGACCGCGTCGACCTGCGGTCCACGCCGCTGGTGACGATCGACGGCGAAGACGCGAAGGATTTCGATGATGCCGTCTACTGCGAGCCCACGCGCGACGGCTTCCGTCTGATCGTCGCCATCGCCGACGTGTCGCACTACGTGCGTCCCGGCACGCCGCTGGATGATGAGGCGCAAAAGCGCGCGACCTCGGTGTATTTCCCAGGATTCGTGGTGCCGATGCTGCCGGAGACGCTGTCCAACGGCATCTGTTCGCTGAACCCGAAGGTCGACCGCATGACCTTCGTCTGCGACATGCACGTCAATCGCGACGGTGAAGTGACGCAGTCGAAGTTCTACGAAGCGGTGATGAACTCGCATGCGCGCCTGACCTACACGCAGGTGTGGAAGGCCGTCGGCGAGAACGATGAAGAGACCCGCACGCAGATCGCCGCGGTGCTGCCGCACGTCGAGCGGTTGTACCAGCTGTACCACGTGCTGGCGAAAGCGCGCGCTACGCGTGGCGCGATCGAGTTCGAAAGTTCGGAAGTCCGCTTCGTGCTGGACAATCGCGGCGAGGTCACCCAGGCCGGCATGCTGGTGCGCAACGATGCGCACAAGCTGATCGAGGAGTGCATGATCGCCGCCAATGTGGAAGCGGCGAAATACCTGCTGGCCGCGCATATTCCCGCGCCGTACCGCATCCACGACAAGCCGCCGGAAACCAAGTACGCGGACCTGCTGGAATTCCTGAAGGAATTCAAGTTGTCGATGCCGTCCTGGGGCAAGGTGCAGCCGAAGGATTTCACCCAGTTGCTGAAGAAGGTACGCGAGCGTCCGGACGCCGCCTTGCTGGAATCGGTGCTGCTGCGCAGCCAGAGCCTGGCGGTGTACGCGCCCGACAACGTCGGCCACTTCGGCCTGGCGCTGGCGGCTTACGCGCACTTCACTTCGCCGATCCGCCGTTATCCCGACCTGCTGGTGCATCGTGCGATCAAGCACGGGTTGACGAAGCAGAAGCCCGATGCCTTCCAGTATTCGTCGCGCGACATGGCGGCGCTGGCGTTGCAGTGTTCCGAGCGCGAGCGCCGTGCCGACGAGGCGGAGCGCGAAGTCGACGAGCGTTATCGCGCGGCCTGGATGGAAAAGCATGTCGGTGGCCAGTTCGATGGCGTCATCAGTGGCGTCACCAGTTTCGGCCTGTTCGTGGAGTTGGACGAGTCCAAGGTCAACGGCCTGGTCCACGTGACCCAGCTCCCGCAGGACTACTACCACTTCGACCCGACGCGGAAGACGCTGTCGGGCGAGCGCCGGGGCCTGTCGTACCGCCTCGGCGACCGTGTGCGCATCATCGTGCTCAAGGCCAGCCTGGAAGACCGCAAGATCGACTTCCGCCTGGTCGAGGACAAGACCAAGGACAGCGGCTTGCCGCCGCCCCCGCCGCGCGGCCAACCCGCCAAGCGCACCAAGAAGAAGTACTGAGCCATGGGCGAGGCGGTCCGTACCGGTGGCTGCCAGTGCGGCGCGATCCGTTTCCGTGTCACCGGCGAACTGACGGACGCGTCCATCTGCCATTGCCGGATGTGCCAGAAGGCGTTCGGGGCCTACTACGCGCCGCTGGTGTCGACGCGAGGCGCGCGGCTCGAATGGACGCGTGGAGCGCCGAAGCGCTTCCGCTCGTCGAACGTGGTCCAGCGCGGCTTCTGTAGCGATTGCGGCACGCCGCTCACGTACGAAGCGCCGGACGGCGTGGCCGTGGCGGCGGGCGCCTTCGACGATCCGGCCGGACTGGCCCCCTGGGTGCAGTACGGCATCGAAGGCAAGCTTCCCTACGTGGATGGCTTGCCGGCGCTGCCGCAGCGGCGCACCGAGGAGGACGAGGCCGCGGCCGCGTTCCTCGCCGATGTGGTGTCGTTCCAGCACCCGGACCACGACACGCCGGCCTGGCCGCCGCGCTGAGCGACGGGTCGGTGCGATAATGCCGGCCTTTCCAGGGCGGCCGTACAGCGCATGAGCAAGCAGAACCAGTGGATCGTCGGCGTCAACGCGGTGGCCTCGGCTATCGAGAACGATGCCGACAACGTGCGCGAGGTGCTGGTCGAGGGCGGCAGCAAGAACGCACGCCTGACCGAGATCGAGGAGAACGCACGCCGCAAGGGCATCGACGTGCGCCGCGTCACCGGGCAGGCGCTCGACGGTGTGGCGGGTTCGCTGCGCCACCAGGGCGTCGCCGCGCGCTATGCCGCCGCGAAGACCTGGGACGAGGGCGAGCTGCAGGGCCTGGTCGAGGCCGCCGAAGGCAAGGCACTGCTGCTGGTGCTGGATGGCGTGCAGGATCCGCACAACCTGGGCGCCTGCCTGCGCAGCGCCGCGGCGGCCGGTGTCACCGCGGTCGTGATTCCCAAGGACAAGTCGGTGGGCGTGAATGCCACCGTGCGCAAGACCTCGGCCGGCGCCGCGGACACCATCCCGGTGGTGCAGGTCACCAACCTGTCGCGCTGCCTGCGCGACCTGCAGCAGCTGGGCGTGTGGATCTACGGCCTCGCCGGCGAAGCGGAGGCATCGCTGTACTCGCTCGACCTGCGCGGCAACGTGGCGCTGGTGCTGGGCGGCGAAGCCGACGGCCTGCGCCGGTTGACGCGAGAGAACTGCGATGGCTTGGTGAAGATTCCCATGCCCGGCGAGATCGAAAGCCTCAACGTGTCGGTCGCCGCCGGCGTCACCCTGTTCGAAGCCGTCCGCCAACGCCAATAAAGGAATCCGCATGCCCGCTGCGCCGCACCGTTCCTCGATCCGGCTGGCGGCGCTGCTGCTCGCCGCCGTTTCCGCCAGTGTTTTCGCGCAGGATGCACCGCGTGCACGCGCTCGCGATCTTGGCGTAGCGCCGGGCATCTTCGCACCCGGCACGCACAACGCGATCACCGACGTGGCCGGCGTGCGGGTCGGCCAGGTGACGCTGGTGGAAGGCGACACCGTGCGCACGGGCGTTACTGCGATCCTGCCGCATCCTGGCAACACCTACCGTTCGCGCGTGCCTGCTGCCGTGCATGTCGGCAACGGCTTCGGCAAGTTCATCGGCAGCACCCAGGTCAACGAACTGGGCGAACTCGAAACCCCCATCATGCTGACCTGCACCTTGTGCGTGTGGAAGGCCGCCGACGCGATGGCGGCCTGGATGCTGGAGCGTCCCGACATGCAGCAGGTGCGGTCGCTCAACGTCATGGTCGGCGAGACCAACGATGGTGGCCTCAACGACATCCGCGCCCGCCCGGTCACCGCCGAGGCCGTGCGACGCGCGCTGGACACCGCCCGCGATGGTGTCGTGCAGGAAGGCAGCGTCGGCGCGGGTACGGGGACCGTGGCGTTCGGTTGGAAAGGCGGCATCGGCACGTCGTCGCGCAAACTTCCTGCATCGCTGGGCGGGTGGACGGTGGGTGTGCTGGTGCAGGCCAATTTCGGTGGCGTGCTGCAGGTATCCGGTGCGCCGGTGGGGCGTGAGCTGGACCGCTACGCATTCCAGAACGCCGTGGCGGCGAACGCGAACGGTGCACGCGGCCGCGCGGACGACCGAGGCGACGGCTCCATCATCATCGTCATCGCCACCGATGCGCCCCTCGGCGACCGCAACCTGCGCCGGCTCGCCTCACGCGGCATGATGGGGCTGGGGCGCACCGGCAGCGCTGCTTCCAACGGCAGTGGCGACTACATCATCGCGTTCTCCACCGCGGACTCCGTACGCCGTGCATTCGACGCACCGCGCCTGGACACCCGCGAACTGGCGAACGAACAGACCACCGCGGTGTTC
Source organism: Pseudoxanthomonas sp. YR558 (assembly GCF_900116385.1). Lineage (NCBI taxonomy): Bacteria > Pseudomonadati > Pseudomonadota > Gammaproteobacteria > Lysobacterales > Lysobacteraceae > Pseudoxanthomonas > Pseudoxanthomonas sp. YR558. The sequence goes on from NZ_FPCI01000002.1 coordinate 950,527, forward strand.
CAGGCCAGCGTCGATGCGGTCGAGGAAGCGATCTACAACGCGCTGTTCATGGCGACCACCGTCAGCGGCAATGGCGAGACGGTGGAAGCGATCCCGCTGGATCGCGTGCGCGATGTCCTGCGCCGGCACGGCATCGCACCGGCGAAGTGATGCTCTCGTGGCTCAGTGCACGACGTTGCGGATGAAGCGCAACGGCGTATCGGCGCCATTGCGGTAGGCGTAGTCGCGGTCGCTGGGGAAAACGAAGAAGTCGCCGGCGTCAACGGTCTGTTCGCCTTCCGGCAGCTCCACCACCAGTTGCCCCTCGATGACGAAGAACATCTCATGCCAGCCGGCGGGATCCGCGCCGCAGGTGTAGCGATCGCCGGGCATCAGGGTCCACGCCCACAGTTCGACATCGTGCGCCGCCGGCGCGGTGGCCAGCAGCACCGCCCGGGACCCTGGTGTGCGTCCCTGCCAGGCGAGGGCTTCGATGCGGCGCAGGTCGTTGGTGGGGGCTTTCACCAGGTCGGCGAAGCTGACCTGCAGGGCTTCAGCGATGCGGTCCAGGGTGTTCAGGCTGACATTGGCGTCGCCGGATTCGATGCCGACCAGCATCCGCCGACTGACGTCGGCCGTCTCGGCCAGGGCTTGCTGGCTGAGGCCGGCGGCTGTCCGCAGACGGCGGACGTTCTCGGCCACGTGTTCAAGTACGCTCATGGATAGGGGTTGCGCAATATATTGCGCATAGGCTAAGCTTCGATTGCGCAATATAGTGCGCAATCGTATCCCCCACAAGCACAGGGCGCTCCGCGTGCCCTGGCAGGTAGTCTTCCCAATGAAGTTCGTCTCGTCTTCTCCCGCTGCATCGCGCTGGCAGCCGATCGCCCTGCTGCTGGTCGCCATGGTGTCCATCCAGTCGGGTGCATCGCTGGCCAAGCATCTGTTTCCCGCCGTCGGTGCGACGGGGGCAACCGCGCTGCGCCTGGCCCTGGCGACGCTGCTGCTGGTCGCGGTGTTCCGCCCCTGGCGCATGCGCGTCGAGCGGCACCAGTGGCCCGCATTGCTGGCGTACGGCATCTCGTTGGGCCTGATGAACCTGATGTTCTACAAGTCGCTGGAAACGGTGCCGCTGGGTATCGCCATCGCGCTCGAATTCACCGGGCCGCTAGCGGTGGCGCTGTTCGGTTCGCGGCACCTGCGCGACGTCGTCTGGGTGGCGCTCGCGGTGCTGGGGCTGGTGCTGCTTGTGCCGAAACAGGGCACGCAGGCGCTGGACCCGATGGGCGTGGCCTATGCGTTGGGTGCGGGCACATGCTGGGCGCTGTACATCGTGTTCGGGCAGAAGGCGGGCAACGAACATGGTCCGCAGACGGTCGCGCTGGGAACCTGCATTGCCGCGGTGGTCGCCGTGCCGTTCGGTGTCGCGCATGCCGGCACCGCGCTGCTGTCGCCGGCGCTGCTGCCGATCGCGTTCGCGGTCGCGTTGTTGTCAACGGCCTTGCCGTACAGCCTGGAAATGGTCGCGCTGACGAAATTGCCGACCCGTACGTTCGGCATGCTGATGAGCCTGGAACCCGCCATCGGTGCATTGTGCGGCCTGCTGTTCCTGCACGAACAACTCAGCGTGCTGCAGTGGCTGGCGATCGTCGCGATCATCGTCGCATCCGCGGGCGCAGCGATGACGGCGCGCGCGCCGGTGGAGTCGGCGGGCAGCGGCGAAGGCTAGGCCAGCAACGCGCGGTAGAGCGCGAGATCGTCCTGGGAAAAGCAGCAGAAGGTCACGCTCGACGGCAACGTCGCATTGGCCAGGGTGGTGCGCACCGTATCGACCGCCACGCGCGCTGCGAGATCGGGGGGATACCCGTAGATGCCGGTACTGATGCAGGGAAACGCGATACTGAGCACGCCATGCCGCGCCGCCAGCGCGAGACTGTTGCGGTAGCAGGCTTCCAGCAGCGTGGGCTCGCCTTCATCGCCGCCGCGCCAGACCGGGCCGACGGTGTGGATCACATGGCGCGCGGGTAATCGATAGCCGCGGGTGATCTTCGCTTCGCCTGTGCGGCAGCCGCCCAGCAGGCGGCATTCGGCGACAAGCTCCGGCCCGGCGGCGCGATGGATGGCGCCGTCGACACCGCCACCGCCGAGCAGCGATGAGTTCGCCGCGTTGACGATGGCGTCGACATGCAGCGTCGTGAGGTCGGCCAGGAGCGCAGTCAGCTGCATCGCAGGCTCACGCGGAATCTCAGGCCAACGGCCGCGGCCACGCGTTCGCGATCGTGCAGAACAGGCGGGCGGTCTGCTCGGCGTCGTAGACGGCGGAGTGCGCGTCCTCGGCGTTCCAATCGAAACCGGCAGCGGCGACGGCACGCGCAAGCACGGTTTGGCCGTAGGCCACGCCGGCCAGCGTCACCGTGTCAAACACGCTGAAGGGATGGAACGGGTTGCGCTTGTGGCCGACGCGCGCGACCGCAGCGTTGAGGAAGTTCAGGTCGAAGTGCGCGTTGTGGCCGACCAGGATCGCGCGCTGGCAGCCGTGCTTCTTGACCGCCGCGCGCACCGGCGCGAACACGTGGTCCAGCGCGTCCTTCTCGTGCTTGGCGAAGCGGAAGGGGTGGTCGAGGTCGATACCGGTGACTTCGAGCGACTTGGGATCGATCTCCAGGCCGGGCGCCGGATGCAGGTGCACGCTGGAGGTGGTGCCGGGCACCAGCAGGCCGTTCTCATCCAAGTCGAGCGGGACTGCGGCCAGTTCGAGCAGGGCGTGCCGGTTCCAATCGAAGCCGCCGGTTTCCACATCCACCACGACCGGCAGGTAGCCGCGGAAGCGGTGGGCCATGGGTGTGATGCGGGCGGTTTCGGCGGCGTTTTCCATGCGCGGAAGGGTAGCAGACGGCGCGGCCGCTTCCCGTGCTGGAACCACAACCGCGCGTGAGTGTTGCCGGTCGCGACTACTGTGGGGCGGGTTCCACACCCACCAGCGTGCCTTCCTCGCGCATGCGCTGCAGCATGGCGGCACCCTGCTCGATGAAGGCGGGCACGTCATCGACGCCGGCCTCGTCGGCGAGCTGGCGAAGGACGTCGTCCCCGCTGCGCTCTCGCGTACCCAGGAGTTCGACCAGCCGGTAGACCAGCGGCGAGATCGCGGCGAACCGCACCTGCTGGTCGTCGCCACGCCGCACGAGCAAACATGTGGGTTCGGCGGGAGGCACGTCGGGCTGGTAGTCGGGACCGACGCGATGCACCGGCCACTGGTACGCCAGCGCCCATGCGAACGGCGACACCACGGGCACGCCCGCGAGCAGGTCGCCTTCCGGATCATGCGGGGGCACGGTGTCGTCTGCGATCTGCAGTGCCAGCTCCACCCATTCGTAGTGAGCGAGTTCGCGCAACCACGACGGATCGCCATCATCCGCGCGGGTTTCGAGGAAGCGGATGAACTCGCGCGCGACCTCGGGGAACAGCGGCGTGTGGCTGCGATGGTTGGCGTAGAAGTCCCGCACCAGGCGGCGCCAGGCATCATCGCCCAGGGTCTTGCGGATCACCGGGAAATTGCCGGCCAACAGCCCTTCGATGTTGTTGAAGAACAGGTCGCGATAGACCGCGAGCCGCCGCTCCTCGATGCCGGGCGGCGGCGGGTGCGCGGAGGGGTCCCGCAGATGCCGTGACAGCGCGAACTGTTGGTCGTGCAGGGTGTCAGCCATGGGTCGTGCGTGCGCTCGCGCTTGCGTGTGCGACCTGCGCGTGGCGGATGCACTGCACTTCCGCGGCGAGCTCTGCCAGCGGCGGGAAGTTGAAATCGCGTTCGAGCAGGGTGGGGCGTACGCCATGCTGTTCGTATGCCAGCGACAGCAGCGACCAGACATCGTCCTTCACTGGTGCGCCATGAGTGTCCACCTTCAGGTCGTCGGCTTCGTCGTAGTGGCCGGCGATGTGGTACGACGCGATCCGCGCCGACGGCATGCGGGCCAGGAAAGCGCGCGCGTCGTAGCCATGGTTGATGGCATTGACGAAGATGTTGTTGACGTCCAGCAACAGGTCGCAGTCGGCTTCGTCGAGCACCGCGCGAACGAAGTCGGCTTCCGCCATCGCCTGGTAGGGCGCGGCGTAGTAAGAGACGTTCTCGACCGCGATGCGCCGGCCCAGGGCATCTTGTGCCTGGCGGATGCGCGCGGCGACATGGTGCACGGCTTCCTCGGTGAACGGGATCGGCATCAGGTCGTACAGATGGCCGTCGTCGCTGCAGTAGCTCAAGTGCTCGCTGTAGAGCGATACGCCGTGCTGGTCGAGGAAGCGACGGGTGCGCGCGAGGAAGGTGTCGTCCAGCGGCGCCATGCCGCCCAGTGACAGCGACAGTCCGTGGCACGTGATCGGATAACGGGCGGACAGTCCGCGCAATGCTTCGCCGTAACGGCCGCCCACGCCGATCCAGTTGTCGGGTGCGCACTCGAGGAAGTCGAAGCTCCCCGCGGGCGCACTCAGCAGGTCATCGAGCAGCGCACGGCGCAAGCCAAGGCCTGCAGAGGCGGTGGGCAGGGGTGTGGTCATGCAGGAGGGCATAGGGTCCCGGCGGAGGCGCCGGGACCCTTTCGCGCAGGCTTACTTGTCGCCGGTCTTCTTGTCGGCGCCGCACTTACCTTCGCCACACTTGCCTTCACCGCACTTGCCCTCGGCACCCTTCGCACCGGCGTGGGCCTTGTGCTCGGCGGCGTCGATAAAGCCGTCCTTGTTGGTGTCGATGCCGGCGAAGTCGGCCGCCTTGTCCGGATGGGCGGCGGCGAACTCGGCCTGCGAGACCTTGCCGTCCTTGTCGGTGTCGGCCTTGGCCATGCCGCACTTGCCCTCGCCGCATTTGCCTTCACCGCACTTGCCTTCGCCGGCTTTCGCGGCTTCGGGCGCGGCCAGCAGGTAACCCTGTGCGAGCGGCTCCATCGCGAAGCTCGAACCGGCCAGCAGGATGCCGCCCGCCAGCGCGACAGCGACAGCAGCGGGTTTGGTGGTCTTGGACATCGTGTTCTCTCCCAGAGCGTGCGGGGGATCCGCACCAGCGTGGCGGGATTGTAGCGGCCGGACGTTAGCGGCCCGTTGGTGCCAGGCCCTGAACGGACAAGCCCCGCCGGAGCGGGGCCTGTCGCGTGTTGCGGTGCGGCGCAGGAATCAGACGGCGCCGGTGGTGCTGGTGTCGTCGCGCTTGGCCCGCGGCGGCAGCGGCTGTTCGCCATGCACCAGGAACCACACGTTCTCGGCGATGTTGGTGGCGTGGTCGCCGATCCGCTCCAGGTTCTTGGCCATGAACAGCAGATGCGTGCACGGCGTGATGTTGCGCGGGTCTTCCATCATGTAGGTCAGCAGCTCGCGGAACAGCGCGGTGTAATGCGCGTCCAGCTCGGCATCGCGCTCGCGCACTTGCACGGCCTGTTCCGCGTCGCCGTTCTGGTACGCGACCAGAACATCGCGCACCTGGCGGGCCGCCAGCTTGCCGAGCGCACGCAGGCCGGTGATCTGCGGCATCGGCGGCGACACGTTGAGGGCGATGGAGCGCTTGGCGACGTTCGCGGCGTAGTCGCCGATGCGCTCGATGTCGGCCGGGATCCGCAAGCCGGCGAGGATCTCGCGCAGGTCGCGCGCCATCGGGCCACGCAAGGCCAGGTGCATCACGTCGTGGCTGACCTGGTGCTCGATGGCGTCGATGGCCTCATCGTTGGCGATGATGCGTTGGGCGGCCTTGTCGTCGCGGCGTTCGACCACGTCCAGCGCGGCCTCCAGCTGGGCGACGGCGGTCTCGCCCATGCGGACGATCTCGGCCACCAGGCGGCGCTGTTCTTCGTCGTAGCTCTTCACGATATGGTCGTTGGGTTGTGTGTTCATGGGCGTCCTCAGCCGAAACGTCCGGTGATGTAGTCTTCGGTCTGTTGCTTGCCGGGGTTGGAGAAGATCGTCGACGTGGCGTCGTGTTCGACCAGCTCGCCCAGGTACATGAAGGCCGTGTAGTCGGACACGCGCGCGGCCTGCTGCATGTTGTGCGTCACGATCGCGATGGTGTACTGGTGCTTCAGTTCTTCGATCAGCTGTTCGATCTTGCTGGTCGAAATGGGATCCAGGGCGGAGGTCGGTTCGTCCAGCAGGATCACGTCCGGGCGCAGGGCGACGGCGCGCGCGATGCACAGCCGCTGCTGCTGGCCACCGGAGAGGCCCAGCGCGCTCTGCTTCAGCTTGTCCTTGGCTTCTTCCCACAACGCGGCCTGGCGGAGCGCCTGTTCGACGCGCACATCCATGTCCGCCTTGTTCAGGCGCTCGTGGTGGCGGATGCCGTACGCGACGTTTTCATAGATCGTCATCGGGAACGGCACCGGCTTCTGGAACACCATGCCCACCTTGCTGCGCAGGCGGTTCATCGGGTACTTGGGGTCCAGGATGTTCTCGCCATCCAGCAGCACATCGCCAGCGGCACGCAGCTTCGGGTACAGCGAGTAGATGCGGTTGAAGACGCGCAGCAGGGTGGACTTGCCGCAGCCGGAGGGACCGATCAGCGCGGTGACGCGCTTCTCCGGGATCTCCAGGTTGATGTTCTTCAACGCGTGGAAGTCGCCGTAGTAGAAATCTAGGCCCTTGGCGGCCAGCTTCACGCTGGCGGGCGCGGCGAGGTCGTCGTGGCGTTGCGGCGTCACCACGGCAATGCGGGCGGCGTCATTCATGGGTCACCTTGTTTCGAAGAAGGATGGTTCGCGCAATCAGGCTGAGGATCAGCACCATGCCGGTGACCAGGAAGGCGCCGGCCCAGGCCAGCGAATTCCAGGAGTCGTAGGGGCTCATCGCGTATTGGAAGATGACCATCGGCAGGTTGGCCATCGACTGGTTGAGGTCGGTGCTCCAGAACTGGTTGTTGAAGGCGGTGAACAACAGCGGTGCGGTTTCGCCGCTGATGCGCGCCAGCGCCAGCAGGATGCCGGTGACGATGCCCGGCAACGCCGAACGCATCAGCACCTGGGTGGTGACCTTCCACTGCGGCACGCCCAGCGACAGCGCGGCCTCGCGCATCTGCTGCGGTACCAGCCGCAGCATCTCGTCGGTGGTGCGCACGATCACCGGCAGCGCGATGAACGCCAGCGCCACCGCACCGGCCCATGCCGAGTAGTGCCCCATCTGCGCCACCATCACGGTGTAGATGAAGAGGCCCAGCACGATGGACGGTGCCGACAGCAGGATGTCGTTGACGAAGCGGACGGTTTCGCCCAGCCAGTGCTTGTTGGCGTACTCGGCCAGGTAGGTGCCGGCGGCGATGCCGATCGGCGTGCCCAGCAGGATCGCCAGCAGGCTGATCACCACGCTGCCGAACAGCGCATTCGCCAGGCCGCCCGGTTCGTTCGGCGGCGGTGTCATCTGGGTGAAGAGATCGAGGTTGAGGCTGCCCATGCCCTTGGTGATCGTGGTCCAGAGGATCCAGACCAGCCACATCAGGCCGAACAGAGCCGCGGCGATGGACAGCGTGAGCGCGACGACATTCTTGACTTTGCGCCAGGTGTAGAGCGAAGCGGACATCAGTTGCCCTCCCGCTTGGCGAGCTGGCGCAGCATCAGGCGTGCGATCGCCAGCACAATGAAGGTCAGCACGAACAGAGTGAAGCCGAGCAGCAGCAGCGAGCCCTTGTGCAGCGGATCGGTGGCTTCGGCGAACTCGTTGGCGATGGTGGCGGCGATCGAGGTGCCCGGTTCCAGCAGCGCCAGGCTTATCGCGTAGGCGTTGCCGATCACGAAGGTGACCGCCATCGTTTCGCCGAGCGCGCGGCCCAAGCCGAGGAACACGCCACCGATCACCGCGGAGCGGGTGTAGGGGAGCACGATGTCCCAGATCACTTCCCACTTGGTCGAGCCCAGCGCGTAAGCCGATTCCTTCAGGCGGCCCGGCACAGTCAGGAAGACCTCGCGCATCACCGACGAGATGAAGGGGATCACCATGATCGCCAACACCAGGCCGGCGGTCATCATGCCGATGCCCAGCGGCGGACCGGAGAGCAGCACGCCCACGAGCGGCAATTGGCCCAGGTTGTCGTTGATCCACGGATAGACGTGTTCGCTCAGCTGCGGCGCTAGCACGAACAGGCCCCACATGCCGTAGATGATCGAGGGAATGCCGGCCAGCAATTCGATGGCCATGCCGACCGGGCCGCGCATCCAGGCCGGTGCGACCTCGGTCAGGAAGACGGCGATGCCGAAGCTCACCGGCACCGCGATCAGCATGGCGATGCCAGCGCTGACCAGCGTGCCGAAGATCGGCACCAGCGCGCCGAATTCGCGCGTGCCGACATTCCACTCGGTGCTGGTGAAGAAACCCAGGCCGAAGGTCTGCAGGGCTTCGCGACCACCCCACAGCATCGACACGGCGGCGGCGATCAGCGAGATCAGGACGAACAGGCCGGCGCCGGTCAGCGTGAGCCGGAACAGCGTGTCTGCGCGCGCATCTTTGGCAGTGCGTGCGTCCGTCAAGGAAACGGGGAGGGCAGTGGCGTTCATGCAACCCGATGGGTGGGGGAGGGCGGTGTGGCGGTCTGGCTAGTGCACGGGTACGTCGTTACCGCGTGATGACACCGGGCCGCCCATCACGGCAGCCCGGTGCGGATGACTCAGAGCTTGATCTCGGTGCTCCAGTACTGCTCGATCTGGCCCACCAGTTCCGGGGGCAGCGGCACGTAATCCAGTTCGTTGGCCTGCGCCTGGCCCTGCGCGTAGGCCCACTTGAAGAATTCGAGCGTGTGCTTGGCCTTCGCCGCGTCCTTGGGCTGCTTGTAGACCAGGATGAAGTTGGTGGCGGTGATCGGCCACGCCTGCTCGCCCGGCGCGTTGGTGATGACCAGGTTGAAGTCCTTCGCGTTGGCCCAGTCGGCGCTGGCCGCGGCCGCGGCGAAGCTCTCGGCGGTGGGCAGCACGAACTGACCGGCCGCGTTCTGCAGCGAGGCGTACGACATCTTGTTCTGCTCGGCGTAGGCCAGTTCGACGTAGCCGATCGAGCCCTTCAGCTGGCGCACGTAAGCAGCCACGCCTTCGTTGCCCTTACCGCCGACGCCGCCCGGCCAGTTGACGCTGGTGCCTTCGCCGACGGTGTCCTTCCACGCCGGACTGACCTTGGACAGGTAGTTGACGAAGTTGAAGGTGGTGCCCGAGCCATCGGAGCGGTGCACGGTGTTGATCTTGCCGGCCGGCAGGGTGACGCCCGGGTTCAGCGCGACGATGGCCGGATCGTTCCAGGTGGTGATCTTGTGCAGGAAGATGTCCGCCAGCACGGTGCCGTTGAGCTTCAGCTGGCCCGGCTGCAGGCCTTCCAGGTTGATGACCGGGACCACGCCGCCGATCACCGACGGAAACTGGCCCAGGCCGGCCTGCGCCAGTTCTTCCGGCGACAGCGGCTTGTCGGACGAGCCGAAGTCGACGGTCGCGGCCTTGATCTGCGCGATGCCGCCGCCGGAACCGATCGACTGGTAGTTGATCTTGGCGCCGGTGGCCTTGTTGTAGTCCGTGGACCAGCGAGCCATCAGCGGATAGATGAAGGAGGCGCCGGCGCCGGTGATTTCGGCCGAGATCTTCTGCGCACCTTCGGTGGGAGCGGCAGCGCCTTCGACGCCCGTGCTCGCGGCCGGGGCATCGGTCTTTCCACCGCAGGCGGCGGTGAAGAGGGCGGTGGCCAGGGCCAGCGTGGCCAGGCGGGCGTTACGGACGTGCATGGGCTCTCCAGACGGGTCGTTTGTGATCCACGCTATGAAATGATGTTTTTGTTACAGGGTGATGACATCGTGGTCTCGCACTGTCATGCGACCGCCATGCCCCTTCGCCCGGGACCAAATAGAAAGCGGGCCCGAAGGCCCGCCGGTTGAGGCTGCGCGGGAGGGAGCGCAGCTTCGGTGCCGGCACGGGGGAGAGACCGTGCCAGCCGTGCAGTTACTTGACGTTCTGCGACCAGTAGGCCTCGACCTGCTTGACCAGCGCGTCGGGCAACGGCACGTAATCCAGCGCCTTGGCCTGTGCGTCACCGTTGGCATAGACCCAGGTGAAGAAATCGCGCGTATCGCGGGTGCCCTGCGGGTTCTTCGGCTGCTTGCTCACCAGGATGAAATTGGTGGCGGTGATCGGCCAGGAATTCGCGCCAGGGGCGTTGGTCATGACCAGGTAGAAATCCTTGGCCGAGCCCCAGTCGGCGCCGGCGGCGGCGGCGGCGAAGGTTTCATCGCTCGGCAGGACGAAGTTGCCGGCGGCGTTCTTCAAGCGGGCGTAGGCCATCTTGTTCTGCAGCGCATACGACAGTTCGACGTAGCCGATGCCGCCCTTGATCTGCTTCACATAGGCGGCGACGCCTTCGTTGCCCTTGCCGCCGATGCCGGTCGGCCACTGCACCGTGGTGCCTTCACCGACCGACTTCTTCCACTCCGGATTGACCTTGGAGAGGTAGTTGACGAAGTTGAACGTGGTGCCGGAACCGTCCGAACGGTGCACGACGGTGATCTTCTGGTTCGGCAGCTGCACGCCACCGTTCAGGGCCGCAATGCGCGGGTCGTTCCAGGCCTTGATCTTGCCCAGGAAGATGTCGGCCAGCAGCTCGCCATCCAGCTTGAGCGCGCCGGAGGCCACGCCCGGAACGTTGATCACCGGCACGACGCCGCCGATCACCGACGGGAACTGGGCGAGATTGAACTTGGCCAGCTCTTCCGGCTTGAGCGGGGCATCGGACGAGCCGAAGTCCACCGTGCCGGCCTTGATCTGCGCGATGCCGCCGCCGGAGCCGATCGACTGGTAGTTGACCCGCTTGTTAGTGGCCTTGGCGTAGTCGGCCGACCACTTGGACATCACGGGATAGACGAACGAGGCGCCGGCGCCGGTCACGTCGGCGGCAGCGGCGTTGGCCGAGACCGCGGTGGCGAGCGCCAGAAGCGCGGCGCGGGACTTGAAGGACTTGAACACGAAAGGCTCCTGGAGGAAAAAGCGGCGAGTGCTGCCGTCAGGGCGCATTTCACGACGTTTCCATGACAGCTCGGTGTCTCATGTATGACAGTCGCGTGACGGCCTCGCGCCGCTCGACAGCAAAAAAGGGCGCGACTCGCGTCGCGCCCCTTGCAGGTACCTTGCTTGGCTCTGGGGGTTACCAGAAGAACTGCGCGCGGGCTTCCAGGATGTTCGGGTTGTCTTCGAGCACACCCTTTTCCTGCTTCACGGTCACGTAGTTCAGCATGAACTTGAAGTTGGAGTGCCAGTACCAGTTCACGCCGGCGGTCCAGCTGTCCATCTTGCCGCCGACCACCGCGCCATCGGTCAGATCGATGGTGTCGTAGCGCAGGCCGAGCTGCCACATGCCCTTGCCGGGGTCGTTCGGCAGACCCGTAGTCGGCGTGCCGGACTTGTAGCCCCAGGTCTCGCCCGTCAGGTTCCACAGACCCGAGACGTAGTAGCCGTCGCCGCTGTAGTCATCGAAGCTGCCGTAGCGCTGCACGTCGATGGTCATGTATTCGGCCTGCAGCTTGAAGGGGCCCTTGATCCACAGGCCCTCGGCGCCGATCACGCTGGCGCGGTCGCTGGCGCGCAGCCCGCTGCTGCCGGTATCGACGAAACGCGTCGGCACCATGTCGGCCATCGGGCGGGCGCGCAGGCGGATCACGTCGCCGTCCGTGTCCTTGTCCAGGTACGAGGCACCGAAGTGCAGCACGTTGCCGGCTTCGTTGATCGGGGCCCAGTAGCCGCGCAGGGCGTAACCGCTGCCGTGCTCGCGGTTGCGGGTCAGCTCGCGACCGAAGTAGCTGGCCGTCACGGCCCAGTCGGCGTCGCCGATGTTGTACTGGAAGCCGACGCGGCGCGGGGTGCCCAATGAGTTCGTGATCGAAGACTTGGCGACGAAATCATTGTTCTTCGTGCTCGACAGCTCTTCCAGCGTCGCGCCGGGCTGCTTGAACTGGCCCAACTGGATGAAATGGTTGGCGTTGTTGCCGAACTTGTACTTGGCGTTCACGTCCAGCCACTTGTCGTCCTTGGCGTCGTAGCCCAGCACCCACTCGATGTTGCCCGGGCCCTTGCCTTTCAGAACGAGCTCGGCGCGGCGCAGTTCCTGCAGGTAGTCCTTGCCGTCCAGATCGGTCGACGAGTCCGCGCCGTAA